>JAAEOH010000085.1 GCA_024244645.1 Hyphomicrobiales bacterium | reverse complement strand
GCTTTTCTGGTTCAATCCGTTCGTTCGCGATCTGGTGGCCCGCTGGCGCAATAGCTGCGAGCTGAGGGCAGACGGAACTGCCCTGCGGGGCGCGACGGCATCGACAAGAAAATCCTATGCGGTCACGTTGCTTGATGCGATGCGGATCCCAGCAGGGTCAAACAGCGGCTCCCTGTCAACATCATTTACAACACGCAGCATAAGGAATGACAAAATGCGCATCAGAGCCATCCCGCAGGGATTTCATTTTGCCGGCCGTGGGCCGCGAAACCTGATTGCCCACAGTGTCGTCTGGTCGCTCGTGGTGATGGGCAGTGCCGGCGCGCTGGCCACTACTTCTGCTTCGGCCGAGTCGCTGGAATCCTATATTCCCAGTGGATGGGTCACGTCCCCGTTTGGTGTCAAACGCCAAAATCGCAGGGATCACACAGGTGTCGATGTTGCCGCTGAACTCAGGACGCCGATTGCCGCTCCGGCCGATGCGGTGGTCATGCAGGCAACGGATCTCTTCCGCGGAGAACTGAAGTGGGGCAAGGCCGTGGTGCTGCAATTCGATGATGGTGTCGTCGGCTGGTTCACCCACCTCGACGGCTACTGGGTGAAGCCAGGCGACAGGGTGGCCAAGGGTGCGTTCTTCGGTGCAGTGGGCAATACCGGCTAATCCACCGGGCCGCACGTCCATATCGAAGTCTACAGGGGGACCGAACGCCTGGATCCGGCGATCGTGTGGCCGTTCTTAAAGATGTCCAAGAAATAGACTGACCGTCGCCGATAGCGGACTATTGCGGCCGCACCAATATGGACCGCCACTCCTGTTCTACCTGGCGCGCTCGATCGATTCTATTATCAGCCGCTTGGCGATATCAGTACCCTGCCAATCGCCGATCTTGACCCATTTGCCGGGCTCAAGATCCTTGTAATGCTCGAAGAAATGCTCAATCTGCTGAAGCGTTATCTCCGGCATATCGCCGAATTCTTTTACTTTGTCGTAGCGTTTGGTGAGGCGTGATGATGGAACGGCGATGATTTTTTCATCCTGGCCGGCGTTGTCTTCCATGATCAGCACGCCGATCGGACGGGAATTGATCACGCATCCGGGTACCAGCGGCCTTGTGTTGCAAACAAGGACGTCGATCGGATCACCGTCTTCCGACAGCGTATGCGGCACAAAACCGTAATTGCCCGGATAGGACATGGGCGTGTAGAGGAACCGGTCAACCACCAGCGTTCCGGATTCCTTGTCCATCTCGTATTTGATCGGCTGTCCGCCAAGCGGCACTTCGATGATGACATTGACATCGTCCGGCGGATTGTCGCCGATGGCTATTGCATCTATGCGCATGGTGCATCCTGTATTTTATGATACCGCGAAGCCGAAATAGCCTTTTGTGCGCTGCAGCGCAACATATCTTTGGTCCAAGAATGAGACTAATCCGGGGTTGTTTGTTGCGGAGCCCGGAGCGGCGGCAGGGAGAAGAATAGGGGTTGGCGCTGCCGGCCGTAGGCGGCGATCATGACCAGCGCCAGCGCAATCAGATAGGCGAAATAAAAGCGCGATTCATGCAGCGGAAAGACCACAAACTTTGCCGGTATGGCCACAATGATCGACGTCATTGCCACGGCCTCGCGCCGGGTGAAGGAGAAATTGTTGCGCAGCATCACCGCCAGCAGGAAGACCAGGGTCAACAGCACGCCCAGCCATTTCTGCTCGACCAGTGAGCGAACGATGGATTTCACGACGATCTGAAGATAGGTGACAATGGAAAAGGGCGGGTCGAATCCCTCCAGGGTCGGTACATATTCGACATTGGTGAACCACATGTGGACCCACCAGCCCGGATGTCCGGACATTGCGGAAATGGTGAAAGATGCAGCCAACCCGGCGATGAACGCAATAATGACGCCCTTGCCGATCGGCCGGATGACGATCGACATCACCGCAAACACGCCGACCAGCGCCAGATGATCGGGCCTGGCCAGTATGGCGAGAAGGAAGGCAATGCCTGCGGTAAAACCACGCTCGCTGACATAAAGCAGCACGCCGGTCGCCAGAAATACGGCTGAAAACAGATCCGGGGTTGCGAGCCATGCTGCATCGCTGAACCCTGTCGCGATCAGTGCAATGATCGCCAGGGGTGCAAGGGCCAGGCATTTGCGCTCAGCCAGCCAAAGCAGGGTCAAAACACCGAACCCCGCGGCCGAAATAACGGAGACCCATCTCAAGGCGACAACGGGATTGGCCCAATTGGTCAGCAGCTGCGCAAATTCGACATAGAGCAACTTTACCCGATAAAAGCCGAGCATTGTTATGAAGGCGTCCGGGTCTTCGTACTGGGCAATGCGATAGGGCCGATCGGAGGTCAGTACAATGAAATCGCCGTCGCTGATGTTCTGCTTAACGATCCCGTAGGCCTGGGTGTGCAGTTCATGACCGAGCGAGCCGTCTTTTTCCAGGATCGATGCCACATAGGCGATCATGTCCCAGTTGGCGAGGGGAAAAAACAGCGCCACAGCACACACCGTGGCAAAATACAGGATCAGGATCACGCCACCGGTTATTTCGCCCGGTTGTGGCAATGCGTACTTCAACCGATTTGTCCCCCGGTTAAAAATCTGCGCTGTATGTTACACAGACCGACCGCCGTTAAAAGGCGCTCACATACACAAATACAGGTTTCGGTAAATATCAGCGCCGAAAATTACGGCCCGCACTTGCTGTTCAAGGCCAGACAAAAGCGACTTTTTTCAACGGGCGTTTGTCGAAGGTCTCGGACCCTTCGGCAATATCAATGCCGCCCAGCCCCGTGTAGAAATCTACCGCACGCTCGTTTTCTTCCAGCGTCCACACGACCATACCCTTGCAGCCGAGTGAGCCAAGCAGCCTGCGCGCTTCACCGAACAGACGGGTGCCTAGTCCGATGCCCTGATATTCCGGCTGCAAATAAAGCTCGTAGATTTCGCCTTCCTGGGGAAGCGAGCGGGCTCGGTTAAGGCCGAGCGTGGCGTAGCCGGCGATGGCGCCTTCCACCTCAAGCACCAAAATGCTGGTCGAGCCGCGTATGGCGCGCTGCCACCATTCGTAACTGCGCCGTTCCACCATCGCCATCAGAGTGCGGTAGGGAATAAGACCGGCATAGGCATGTTGCCAGGCAGCACGATGGGTCTCGGAAATCGCTACAGCGTCATCCGGTTCCGCACGTCTTACATCCACTACCAGCGTCGTCATGACTGAATCCTAACCGTTCCGGCATGAAACGCGAAGACATCAGTGCGTCCTGCCGGCCCTGTACCCACAGGTAAAAACCAGCGGCTACAATCCCAGATTAACGGATTGTTAATCCACGAGGCAAGGGCAGGCGGTCAGGCGGACAGGGCAGTGCGCGATTTTTCGAAGCGTTTGCGCTCGTGCGGATCAATATAGAGTTTGCGCAGGCGGATGGATTTCGGTGTAACTTCAACGAGTTCGTCGTCCTGGATCCATGAAAGCGCGCGTTCCAGCGTCATGCGGATGGGTGGCGTCAATTTGACGGCTTCATCTTTCCCGGAAGCGCGCATATTGGTTAATTTTTTGCCTTTCAGGACATTTACTTCCAGATCGTTGTCACGGGTGTGAATGCCGACAATCATGCCCTCATAGACCTTTTCGCCGGCGTCGATGACCATCGGGCCGCGGTCCTCAAGGTTAAACAGCGCATAGGCGACGGATTCACCGGCCTCATTGGCAAGCAGAACGCCGTTAACACGGCCGCCGATGTCACCCTTGAAGGGCTGATAGTCGTGAAACAGCCTATTCATGATGGCGGTGCCGCGCGTATCGGTCAAAAGTTCGGACTGGTAACCGATCAATCCGCGCGTCGGAGCATGGAAAACCAGGCGTACGCGGCTGCCGCCCGAGGGTCGCAGTTCGATCATTTCAGCCTTGCGCTCGGACATTTTCTGCACGACGACACCGGAATGTTCCTCATCGACATCGATGACAACTTCCTCGACAGGCTCCAGCAGCGTGCCGTGCTCGTCCTTCTGCATGACGACCCGCGGCCGCGATACGGCTAGTTCAAAGCCTTCGCGCCGCATCGTCTCGATGAGGACGGCAAGCTGCAATTCGCCGCGCCCGGATACGTAAAAGGAATCCTTGTCTTCGGCTTCCTCGATCTTGAGCGCCACATTGCCTTCCGCTTCCTTCATCAGGCGGTCGCGAATGACACGGCTGGTCACCTTGTCGCCTTCGGTGCCGGCGAGCGGTGAATCATTGACGATGAAAGACATCGTCACCGTCGGCGGATCGATCGGCTGGGCTTCAAGCGGCTCGTTGTTTTCCGGAACGCAATAGGTGTCTGCGACGGTGCCCTTTGTCAGGCCTGCTATGGCAACGATATCGCCGGCGCGGCCCTCGTCGATCGGCTGGCGCTCAATGCCGCGAAACGCCAGGATTTTGGAAACGCGTCCCTGTTCCAGCAGAGCGCCATTGCGGTCCATCACCTTGATTGAGTGATTTGGCTTGACGCTGCCGGAATGGATGCGGCCGGTGATGATGCGGCCGAGGAACGGATTGGCCTCAAGGATTGTGCCGATCATCCGGAACGCTCCTTCGCCGACGGATGGTTCCGGCACGTGGTCAAGCACCAGATCGAACAACGGAGCAAGGCCCTTATCCTGCGGACCCTCCGGGTTGTGGTTCATCCAGCCATCACGGCCCGAGCCGTAAAGGATCGGAAAGTCGAGCTGCTCATCGTCGGCGTCAAGCGCGGCGAACAGGTCGAAGACCTCGTTGACCACTTCATCGGCGCGCGCATCGGGCCGATCGATCTTGTTGACGGCAACAATCGGCCGCAGTCCCACCTTCAGCGCCTTGCCGACAACAAATTTTGTCTGGGGCATCGGACCTTCGGCCGCATCGACCAGCACGATGGCGCCATCGACCATGTTCAAGATGCGTTCAACTTCACCGCCGAAATCAGCGTGGCCGGGAGTGTCGACAATGTTGATGCGCACATCGTCCCAGACGACCGAGGTCGCCTTGGCAAGGATGGTGATGCCGCGTTCCTTTTCCAGCTCGTTGGAATCCATGATGCGTTCGACAATACGCTGGTTTTCGCGGAAGGCGCCGGACTGTTTCAGGAGCTCGTCAACGAGCGTTGTTTTCCCATGATCGACATGGGCGATGATCGCAATATTGCGCATAGACATGAGTTCTACCTGGGGGGTGCAGCCACAGTTCAGTTGCTGCGCTCATACAGGGTTTTGTGCAATTGCGAAAGAGGGGTGTCCCAAAAGACCCGTTCGTCAGGCCGCAAGGCCTTTCTTTTTCAGCATTGCGGTTGCATCCGGCATCTTGCCGCGGAAGGCCAGATAGGTGTCTTCCGGATCAACGCTGCCGCCGGCCGAATAGATGTGCTGATGCAGCCGCTCGGCCGTCTCGTCATGGAACACGTCGCCGGTTTCCTCGAACGCGTTGAAGGCATCGGCATCCAGTACTTCCGACCACATGTAGGAATAGTAGCCGGCCGAATATCCGTCGCCGGAAAAAACATGCATGAAGTGCGGGGTGCGGTGCCGCATGACGATGGCGCCCGGCATGCCGAGATCGGCCAGCACCTTGGCTTCGAAAGCCAGCGGATCGCCGACCTCCTCTGCCGTATGGAAAGCCATGTCTACAAGCGCAGAGGCAGTGTATTCGATGGCTGCGAAGCCGCCGTTGAAATTGCGTGCCGCCAGCACCTTGTCGAGCAGTTCGCGCGGAATCGGTTCGCCTGTCTCATGGTGAACGGCATAGCGGCTCAGGACGCTCGGAACGGTCAGCCAGTGCTCATAGAGCTGGGACGGCAATTCGACAAAATCGCGCGAGACGGATGTCCCCGATACTGAAGGATGTTCGACGTCCGACAGCAAGCCGTGCAGCGCATGACCGAATTCGTGGAACACGGTATTCGCATCATCGAGCGAGAGCAGCGCGGGCTTTCCTGCCGGCGGTTTGGCGAAATTCATCACGTTGTAGATGATCGGGGTGCGGCCGCCGTTCAGCCCGTGCTGGGTCTGAAAGCTGCTCATCCATGCGCCCGAACGCTTGCTTGGGCGGGCAAAGTAGTCGGCCAGGAATATGCCAACCAATTCTTTGTTTTTATTATGTATTTCAAAGACACGCACATCCGGATGATAGGTTTCCAGGTCTGTGCGTTCAAAGGCTTCAAGGTCAAAAAGGCGGTCGGCAACAGCAAAACAGGCTTCGACAATGTTGTCGAGCTGCAGGTAGGGCTTAAGCTCGGCTTCCGAAAAATCGAATTTTCTGACGCGCAGTTTTTCCGAATAATGCCGCCAGTCCCAGGGCGCGACGGAATGGTTCCTGCCTTCTTCGGCGATCAGCGAAGCGATCTCGTCCTCTTCCTTGCGGGCGCGCAGAAGAGCCCGGTCCCAGACCTTCATCAAAAGGGCGTTCACCGCTTCCGGCGTTTTCGCCATGGTGTCATCGAGCTTGAGGTCGGCGAAGCTGGCATAGCCAAGCAGGCGCGCCTTTTCGTTCCGCAAGGCCAGGATGTCTGCGACATTGGCGAGATTGTCCGTATCCCCGTCGTTCTCGCCGCGTGAGGCCCAGGCGGAAAAGGCATATTCGCGCAGGTCACGGCGTTCCGAGAAGGTCAAAAACGGCTCGATGATCGAACGGGACAGCGTCACCGCATAGGGATCGGTCAGATCGCGCTCGCGGGCGGCGGACGCCATGGCGTCGCGCAGGAAATCCGGAAGACCGGCAAGGTCCTCCTTCGTCGACAGACCCAGATACCAGGATTTTTCGTCGGCGAGCACATTCTGGCTGAAGCTGGTGCCGAGGCCGGCAAGCTCTTCGTTGATTTCCGCCAGCCGCTTCTTTCCGGTTTCGTCGAGACGGGCACCGGAACGCACGAAGCTCTTCCAGTGCCTTTCGAGAACGCGCAGTGCCTCGGGGTTCAAATCGAGGTTTTTGTGCTGTTTCCAGAGCGCATCCACGCGGGCAAACAGCCTGGCATTCATGGCAATGGCGGAAAAATGACGCGCGAGCAAGGGGGAGAATTTTCTCTCAAGCGCCTCGATGGTTTCGTTGCTGTGGGCGCCGGCACGGTTCCAGACCAGCGCAGAAACGCGCTCAAGGTCATCGCCCGATTTTTCCATCGCAATGATGGTGTTTTTGTAGTTCGGTGGCTCGGGATTGTCAGCTATTTGCGCGATTTCCGCTTCATGGCGTTTCAGGGCCTCGGCAAGGGCATGCTCAAAATCGTCATCCTTGATACGGTGGAATTGCGGCAGGCCAGCCGGCCCGTCCCATTGGAAGACATGATTGTTGAGATCGCTCATCGCACAGCCCCGAGTGCTCGTCACAGTAGGATGCGATGTAGGCGGCTGTCCGCCCGGTTACAAGGGTCTGCCAAAAAGAGAGATTTCAGCGGCCCGAAAGGTAGGGCACTGCCTAAAAATCAAGAAGGCACCCGCGATGTGCGGGCGCTTGCTGTCGTCAATTATCTGTCGCGGGCGGCCAATGTGCGCAGGCGCAACGCATTGAGCTTGATGAATCCGGCCGCATCTTTCTGATCGTAGGCACCCTGGTCGTCTTCAAAGGTTACCAACTGGTCCGAATAGAGCGTCTTCTCGGATTCGCGCCCCGAGACAATGACATTGCCCTTGTAGAGCTTGAGACGCACCTTGCCCTCGACACTGCGCTGGCTGAGATCGATTGCGGCCTGTAGCATTTCGCGCTCAGGCGAAAACCAGAAGCCGTTGTAGATCAGCTCCGCATAGCGCGGCATCAGCTCATCCTTGAGGTGCGCCGCGCCGCGGTCGAGTGTGATCGTTTCCATCGCCCGGTGGGCGGCAAGAAGAATGGTGCCGCCGGGCGTTTCGTATACGCCACGCGATTTCATGCCGACGAAACGGTTTTCAACCAGATCGAGCCGGCCAACGCCGTTGTCGTGGCCCAGATCATTGAGTTTCGCGAACAGCGTTGCCGGCGACATTTTCTCGCCGTCGAGTGCGACTGCATCGCCATTGGCGAATTCGATTTCGATCGTCGTTGGCTGATCGGGCGCTTGTTCGGGCGATATGGTGCGCTGATAGACATATTCCGGGGGCTCCCCCCAGGGATCCTCCAGCACTTTGCCTTCCGACGAGGAGTGCAGCATGTTGGCGTCGACCGAGAACGGCGCTTCGCCGCGCTTGTCCTTGGGGATCGGAATCTGGTGCTTTTCGGCAAAATCGATCAGATCGGTGCGCGATTTCAGTGACCAGTCGCGCCAGGGCGCTATGATCTTGATGTCCGGATTGAGCGCATAGGCGGCAAGCTCGAAGCGAACCTGGTCGTTGCCCTTGCCGGTGGCGCCATGGGCAATGGCGTCGGCACCGGTGTCGCGGGCAATGTCGATTAGACGTTTGGAAATCAGCGGGCGGGCGATGGACGTACCGAGCAGGTAAACGCCCTCATAGACGGCATTGGCGCGGAACATCGGAAAGACATAGTTGGCGATGAATTCCTCGCGCAGGTCCTCGATGTAAATCTCGCGGATGCCCATCATTTCGGCCTTTTTTTGCGCCGGCTCGAGCTCATCTCCCTGGCCGAGATCGGCAGTGAAGGTCACGACCTCGGCGTTCAGCTCGGTCTGCAGCCATTTCAGGATGATGGACGTGTCCAACCCGCCGGAATAGGCAAGCACGACCTTTTTCACGTCTTTAAGAGCGCTCATGGATTTTTCCGTTTCTAGAGTTTGCTCGGTGCTGGAACCGGGGGATAATTTCGCTATGATCGCGCCGGCTCTTCAGCGCTTCTTTACAGGGTGTCTTGTCCGCAATCAATCGGGGTACGGTCCATTGGTGAATTCACATGTATTTTATTCCTGAAATGCAGGTTCTCGCAGCGTTTGCGGTTGCAGGCGTGGTGCTTGCGGCAACACCCGGGCCCGATATGACGCTGTTCATCGGCAGGGCGCTCTCCAAGGGGCGTCTGGCGGCATTTGCCGTGCTGACCGGAACAATGACAGGGATTGTGGTGCACACGGTTCTGGTTGCCTTCGGTGTATCGGCGCTGGTCGTTGCATCCCCAACGGCATTCGCGATCCTGAAAACCGGGGGCGCCGCCTATCTGCTGTGGCTGGCGGTTCAGGCCATTTGCAAGGGTTCGACTTTCAGACTGGGCGCGGTTGCAGAACGGCGCCAATCGCTTCTTGCCAATTGGAGCCACGGTCTGGCGGTTAATCTGCTGAACCCCAAGATCATCATCTTTTTCATGACTTTCCTGCCGCAATTCGTGTCGGCGGATGATCCAGATATTCGCGACAAGCTGTTGTTTCTAGGCCTGTTTTTCAATCTCATTTCCCTGCCGGTCATTGTCCCGATGGTGCTTGCCGCCGACAGGCTGGCGATATGGCTGAAATCCAACAAACGCATCATGCGGGCAATTGATTATTGTTTTGCAGGCGTCTTTTCGGTGTTTGCCATGCGCATTCTGCTGACGGAGGGGAAATAGGCCGCTTCAGCGATTGCTGGGCAGCCAATTGCCGGCATTGCGACCGGAAACCAGCCAGTAGGCAAGGCCGCCGATCATGCCGGCGGCAAGGCTCATGGCCAGGAATTCAATATCCGACGGCTGGCCTGTGTCCCTGATCATGGTGAGGATCAGCGGCGCGACTGCGGCTATGAGGCCGCCCGCGATTGCATAAAAGAGCCAGTCCCGTCTGCTGGTGAACTCGCCGTATAAAATGACAATCATCGCCGGAATGAAGGCGACGTAGCCAGTCAGGCTCGAAAAAGCGATGGCGGCGACGATCAGCCAGCGGTCAAATCCGGCATTGGAAAGTTCAGTTGCTTCGGGCGGCGTGACGATGCGGGTCAGGAGGGCAAGTGCTATGCCGGCTGCAAGCGATGCAACGATAAAGCCGACGGTTATCATGATGAGCCGTATGAAAAACAGCACAAAACGATCCACGGTTTATTCCTCGCCGTGACCGGCGATCATCATCGCCTCAAGCGCCAGCCGTTCGGTCTTGCGCAGCCGTTCGGATTCCGATTTCAGCTGCCCGCAGGCGGCCAGGATATCGCGGCCGCGCGGCGTGCGTATCGGCGAGGCGTAGCCCGCCTGATTGACGAAATCGGCAAATTTCTCGATCTGTTCCCAGTCGGAGCACTTGTATTGGCTGCCGGGCCAGGGATTGAAGGGAATGAGGTTGATTTTCGCCGGAATGCCCTTGAGCAGGCGGACAAGGTCTCGGGCATCCTCAAGGCGGTCGTTGACGCCCTTGAGCATGACATATTCGAAGGTGATCCGCCGGGCATTGGAAAGACCCGGATAGTCGCGGCAGGCCTTCAGCAATTCGGCGATCGGGTATTTTTTGTTGATCGGCACGAGCTCGTCGCGCAGATCGTCGCGCACGGCGTGAAGGGAAATCGCCAGCATCACGCCGATTTCCTCGCCCGTGCGGTATATTTCCGGAACCACGCCCGAGGTCGACAGGGTTATACGGCGTTTGGACAGCGACAGGCCCTCATTGTCAGAGGCGATGAGAAGCGCGGTTTTGACATTTTCAAAGTTGTAGAGCGGCTCGCCCATTCCCATCATGACGATGTTGGAAACTTTGCGGCCGTCGGCGGGAACGATGGCACCCTGCGGCGTATCCTTGTGCGGAAAATCGCCGAGCCGTTCACGGGCGAGCAGCAACTGCGAAAGGATTTCTTCCGCCGTCAGGTTGCGCACGAGTTTCTGGGTTCCAGTGTGGCAGAAGGAACAGGTCAGCGTGCAGCCCACCTGGCTGGAAATGCACAGGGTCCCGCGTCCCTGTTCGGGAATATAGACGGTTTCGATTTCCACCGGTTTGCCGGCGCCGCGCGGCGCGAACCGAAGCAGCCACTTGCGGGTGCCGTCTTCCGAGATCTGCTCGTCGACAATCTCGGGCCGGGCAATGGTGAAGCGCTCAGCAAGCGTCGAGCGTAATTCCTTGGAGACATTCAACATGTCGGCAAAATCAGAAATGCCGCGCACATAGAGCCAGTGCCAGAGCTGCTGCACCCGCATTTTGACCTGTTTGTCCTTAACGCCTGCCTGGCGCAGCGCCTCGCCCATATCCTCTCTGGTCATGCCGATCAGCGACGGCTTGTCGCCGCCGGATACAGCCACTCCGGCCGAGGCGCGTGCGCCAAGCGCGTCGCGGTTTTCGGTATACTTCAGGTCGATGGTAACGGGCATCAGGCAGATCTTTCAGATCATACGATTACTGTGTGGCGCCAATAAAGCTGCATCACTGGACTATGGCGCGGTGCTCTATCATCAAACGACACCCGCGTCACCCTTAGAGCGTGTCTTGCCAATTCCCGGACGTCAGGGTGAGCCTATAACGCAAAAAAGACCGGCGCAAAGCCGATCCTTTTGAACTTCAGGTTTGGGAACTGCCTATCTGCAGTTCTGGATTTCGTTGAGCGCCGCCGTCACACCTGAGAGCGAAAACGTGTATGTGGTTGCGGTACCGCGGCGCGAGGTCGCCTTGACCGTCATCGACGATCCGGCGCGCATGGAGCTCACCAGTGCAGGTTCCTCGGCGGCATTTTCCACCCAGGCTGAATCACCCTTGGTGAAAAGTACATAGTTCCTGCCGTCGACAGTGACTGTGACCTTGGACTGTTCCTTCAACGGATAACCCATCATCGCCTGCGGTTCGTAGCTGACGTTCTGTCCGGGACGCTGGGAAATCAGGAAGAAAATGTCTCCATGATCAACATTGTTCGGCTCCTTGCGGGTCGGCAAGGAAAGAATGTAACAAACCTTGCCGGTCGGGGCCGAGTAGGAATAGGCACCCCAGGCGTTGAACTGGCTGATGCGGGACGGTGACTGTGCCAGTGCTACACCGGTCATCGCGATCGACAGGACGAGTGCGGGCACGAATTTCTTCAAAACCATAATAAACCTACCGGTTGTCTCCATTGCCTTCATAAAGAAGGCCTTGCCTTGAACATGCTGGTTTGGCAACAATTTGTCTCAATTTGCATAATTTTCGGTTACCAAACCGTCAACATGAATGCCGATTCCCAAAGAAATCCGTTCATTTCAAGGAAGATGATCCTGATTCGGCCTTGCTGTGCATATCATGCTGATATCCCCCGACTATATAATGAATTGTCGCAGGTGGGTGGATAAATCGGGTCTAGACGTTGTTCGACTCCGCCGAATCCTCCATCCCCGCATCGCGGAGCGCCGCCCGGGCCGCCTCATAATGGGCAGGTGTGATATGCGCGCGAATGGCGGCGAGCGCCACAGTCAGCACCGCAACATCGTCGGAAAAGCCGACAAAGGCCAGAAAATCGGGAATCCCGTCGATCGGCAGGACAAAATAGGCAAGCGCGGCCAGCAGGATACCGCGCACACGGTGCGGCGTTTCAAGATCGAAGGCGCAATAATATGCGGCCACCAGATCTTCCATGAACGGCACCTGCCGGGCGGCCCGGCCAACTGTTTTCCAGAATTTACCACGAACCCTGTTCTCCCGGTCGCGCCGGGTGTCCTCGTCGCCGGGTTCAAGGATTTCACCGATTTTGACATCATCCATCGGCTGCTCCTCCGTGTGTCGGCCATACGGTATCCCGCCGCAGGCCATATGTCACAGCAGTCATAGCATTGATATGGTTGTTTTTATGCCGGTGTTCAAGTTTGCGCGTTCGGCGGTTGCCGTCGGAAAAAGCGTATCGCAATGCGATCACGCGTCGCCCGCAGCACGGTTCATGGCCTTTGCCAGCCTGAAGTCCAATTCGGTCAAGCCGCCCGTATCATGGGTTGTCAGCACCACATTGACGCGGTTGTAGACATTGGACAAATCGGGATGATGGTTCAATTTTTCCGCCGACAGGGCGCTGCGGGTCATAAAACCGAAGGCTTCGTTGAAGGTTCGGAAACTGAACTTGCGTTCGAGCGCTTTTCCATCAGCGCGCAGTTGCCAATCGCCCAGCCTTTTCCAGGCGCTCTCTTGCTTCATTTTCGTCAATCTCTATAGGTTTCATCTGAGCGCACTCCCGGAGAAAACAATGGCGCCCGAAGCCACGGATCGCAAGTCCACAGCAATCTTGTTCGTCTGCCTCGGCAATATCTGCCGGTCGGCGCTGGCCGAGGGGATTGTCCGAAACCTCGCTGAGGAGCGCGGCCTGGCCGACATGCTGACAATCGATTCCGCCGGCACGGGAAGCTGGCATGTGGGCGAACCGCCGGATTCGCGAGCCATAGCCAAAGCGGCACAATACGTTATCGACATTTCGGAGCAGCGGGGCCGACAGGTCGCACAAGAAGATTTCGACCGGTTCGATCTGATGCTGGCGATGGACGGCTCCAATCTGCAGACCTTGCATGCCCGGTCGCCAAATTCCTGCCGCGCCGGACTTAATCTGTTCATGGACTACACGGTGGGCCGCAACGAAGACGTTCCTGATCCCTATTACGGTGGCCCCGATGGTTTCGAGACGGTTTTCCGCATGATCGAAAGAGGTGGTGCTGCCCTGCTGGACGGCATAAAAGGCGCGCGATGACCGGCCGTCAGTCTTTTTTCTCAAGGAATGTGTTTGGCTGACCTTCGAGCCCCATGAACACGACTAGAATTCGAACCGGCACGTTGCCGGTGTTTTTGCCGTCGTGGACCGTGTTGACGGCTTCGAGGACCGCTTCGCCCTTTTTGTAGACTTTTTGGACGCCTTGCGGATAGCTGACCGTGAGCTCGCCTTCCAGAATATACCCGTAAGTCGGGTACGGGTGCGTGTGCGGTCCGGTTTCCTCGCCGGGCAGCATTGTCACGATGACCGACTGGATTTTGGCGGATCCGTCCGTCGGATAAGACAGCGGCTGGTCGAGAACCGTCTTGCCGCTGTTGAGCAGCGGAACCACACGCTGATAGTCTTTGCTGGCGGTGATGCCGGGCGCGAGCGTCAATGCCAGGACGGTAAAAGGAACGGCGGAAATCAGACGTCGCAAACGCATCGTCGCACTCCTGACTAATGTTAAAGACCAACGATACTAGTATCTGCCCGACGGGCTGGATACAGCCTGAACGGCCGGTTGCGGTGGAAATTCTCCGGTCAACGGATAGGCCTCTTCCGCTACATAGGGTCCCCCACCCACGGATTCGCGCGATGACAGCACGACAAAGCGGGACACGGGGAAGGGATCGGTGAAGAAATTGCTGCGGGCCGACAGATAGTCGACAACATCTTCGACACGCGTACCGCGCAGTCGGGCCAGTGTGACGTGAGGCGTGAATTTCCGCGGATCCGGCCTCAGCCGCAGCCTCTGGCAGATGCGCTCGATCTCGGCCTGCAGCGCGATGAGATCCGGTGATGCCGACACACCGGCCCAAAGGGAATGCGGCTTTTTCGACCCGAACGAACCCATGCCGACGAGTGACAGGGCAAATGCAGGACGGTGAACACGGTCCAGCGCGTTGACAAGCTCATCGGCGGTCGGAGCATCGACGTCACCAATAAAACGCAATGTGATGTGGTAGTTTTCGACGTCTAACCAGCGGGCGCCGTGCAGTCCACCACGCAGGAGCGACAAGCTAAGTGCAGCTTCGCGCGGAATCTCGAGGGCAACAAACAAACGCGGCATGACAGCCTCCCCGATTCGTCACTATGGGTTCAGCGAATCACGAGTACCCCTCAAGGGCAAGACCTGTTATCGCCTATTTTCCATTTTCACACCGTTGTGCGCGTAAGTAACTAAAAACCTTTGTGATTCTGCTGTGAATGAGTGTTTTTTAGTCGTTAATATTAACAGAGATATTACTGATCAGATCTTCGGCAAAGGGCAAAAACCGTGAAACCATGACGTTCACGCCGTCTCGATTGGGGTGCATACCGTCGCCGATATCAAGCTCGGGCTGCAATGCCACGCCGTCCAGAAAGAACGGATAAAGCGGCACGTCATGCTGTTTCGACAGGTCCGGATAGATGCGATTGAATTTTTCGGCATAGGCGTCGCCCATATTGGGCGGCGAGACGATGCCGATGAGAAGGACGACGATGCCGCGATCCTTAAGCCGCATGATGATTGTGTCGATATTGCGCCTGGTTTCCTCGGGGCTGATGCCGCGAAGGGCATCGTTTGCGCCAAGTTCAAGCAGAACCGCGTGGGTTCCGTCGGGCACCGACCAGTCGAGCCGTGCCAGGCCGCCCGTCGAGGTGTCTCCCGATACGCCGGCATTGGCAATGACGACATCATGGCCCTTGTCCTTCAGGGCAGCCTCCAGCCGTACCGGAAAGGCATCGGCCGGCGCCAGTTCATAGCCGGCCATCAGGCTGTCGCCCAATCCTACGAGGTTGAGCGTATCGGCCCTGGCGGCTGCCGTTGCGGCGAGCGCCACACCGCAAAAAACGACGAAAATTCGATATGCGGCTTTAATTCTCATAAGATGCTTCCTAAGTCCTTTTGAACCCAAGGGGAGGAGCGGCACAGTAGCTGCTGTGTCTACATATAGTGAGCGGTTGCTTTGACAAAACCCATTATCGAACTGAAAAAAGCCGATCTGACGCTGGGTGACGGCGCTTCCTCCGTCCATGTACTCAAAGATATGGATCTCAACGTCATGGTCGGAGAATCCGTCGGTATAGTCGGGCCCTCGGGCTCCGGCAAATCGACGCTGCTCATGGTTCTGGCCGGACTTGAGAAGATCGATTCCGGCGAAATTCACATTTCCGGCAATCCGATCCATACGATGAGCGAGGACGAAGTTGCCGATTTTCGCGGACGCAATGTCGGCATCGTCTTTCAGTCCTTCCACCTCATTCCCAACATGACGGCGCTTGAAAATGTGGCGGTGCCGCTGGAACTTGCCGGACGGTCCGATGCATTCGCGATCGCCCGCGAAGAACTTGCCGCCGTCGGACTTGCAGAGCGGCTGACCCATTATCCGGGCGAACTTTCGGGCGGCGAACAGCAGCGCGTGGCCATTGCCCGCGCCCTGGCGCCGTCACCAGCCATGCTGATCGCCGACGAGCCGACGGGCAATCTCGATACGGAGACCGGACGGCAGATTGCCGATCTGCTTTTTGCCCAGCGGGCCGAGCGCGGCATGACGCTGTTGCTCGTCACCCATGATCACAAGCTGGCGGCGCGATGCGAAAGGCAGGTCCGGGTGCGCTCGGGAGAAATCCTGAGCGAAGAAGAGGCCAACGGCAACGCGGCGGCAGTCGCGTGACGGACAATCCCAAAATCGCGCTGTCGAGCTGGGCGGAATCCAAACTTGCATGGCGGCTTGCACTGCGTGAAATGCGCGGCGGCCTTTCCGGCTTTTACATCTTTCTCGCCTGTATCGCGCTCGGAACGGCGGCCATTGCCGGTGTGAATTCGGTTTCACGCTCGATTACCGGCGCGATTACCGAGGAAGGCCAGGCAATCCTCGGCGCCGATATCCGATTCGAACTTCAAAACCGTGCGGCGAATGCGGAGGAACTCTCGTTCCTTGGCAGCAAAGGCGACATAACGACGACGGTCGGTCTGAGATCCATGACCCGTCTTCCGGACGGGTCGGATCAGACACTGGTCGAGGCCAAGGCGGTGGATTCGAACTATCCGCTTTATGGCACATTCGAAACATCGCCGCTGCTGGATTACGATACGCTCTACGGCGAAAAGAATGGCGAATTCGGCGTTGCCGTTGCGCCGCTCCTGCTTGACAGGCTTGGCGTGTCGCTTGGCGATATGGTGCTGTTGGGCAATGCGCAGTTTGAAATCCGTGCATTGATCGATGGTGAACCGGACGCGCTGTCAGACGGTTTCGGTTTTGCGCCGCGGCTGATCCTGTCGCAGGACGGGCTGGCCGCTGCCGGTCTGATCCAGGTCGGCAGCCTTGTCGAATATGCCTACAAGATCAGGCTTGCACCCGGCACCAGCGATGCGGCAATCCAGCAATTGCGCAAATCCGCCGAACGCGAATTTCCGGCGGCCGGGTGGTCAGTGCGCAGCCGCAGCAATGCGGCGCCGGCCCTGAGCGCCAATATTGTGCGGTTCTCACAGTTCCTGACGCTGGTCGGGCTGACGGCGCTGATTGTCGGCGGGGTGGGCGTTGCCAATGCGGTGCGGGCCTATCTCGAATCCAAGCGCAGTGTCATCGCGACGTTCAAATGCCTCGGCGCCTCAGGCGGTTTCGTGTTTTCCGTCTATCTGATCCAGATCATGATCATCACGACCATCGGCATTGCCCTTGGTCTGGTGCTCGGCGCCCTCATGCCAATCGCCGCGTCGGTGGCGCTGTCGGAGGTGCTTCCGGTGTCGTCGGAAGCGGCGCTCTATCCTGGCGCGCTGCTGTTTGCAGCCGTCTTTGGCTATCTGACCGCGCTTGCCTTTGCCATCCTGCCGCTCGGACGGTCCCGCGAAGTGCCGGCGACGGCGCTGTTCCGGGAGCAGGGTTTCGATGCGATGGGCCTGCCGCGCAAGCGCTATCTGTTTGTCGCCGCCGTGCTGGTCGCGGTGCTGGCGGCCTTGGCTATACTGACCTCTTACGACCGGTTCATTGCCAGCATTTTCCTCGGTTCGATCGCCTTTGCATTTGTCATTTTACGGCTCGTATCCGTACTGATCGAACACCTGGCGCGGCGTGCGCCACGGGTCAATTCGACGCCGCTAAGGCTTGCGATCGGCAACATTCACCGCCCCGGTGCACTGACGCCGTCCGTGGTGCTTTCGCTGGGTCTCGGTCTTGCCCTGCTCGTCACACTGGCGCTGATCGACGGCAATCTGCGGCGCGAAATCAGCGGTACTTTGCCGGAGCGCGCGCCGAACTTCTTTTTTGTCGATGTGCAGAGCGCGGAAGTCGACGCCTTCACCAAGCTCGTTCAGGAGAAGGCGCCAAACGGCGATATACAGCGTGTGCCCATGCTGCGTGGCCGTATCCTTGAATTCAACGGCGTCGATGTGCGCGAGATAGAGGTGCCGCCGGAAGGCCAATGGGTGCTGCGCGGCGACCGCGGCATCACCTATTCCGAGGAAGTGCCCAACAATGCCGCGCTGACCGAAGGCAAATGGTGGGCGGCAGATCATACCGGCGAGCCGCTGGTGTCATTTTCAGCCGAAGAAGCGAGCGAACTGGGGTTGAAGCTGGGCGATCTGGTGACTGTCAATGTGCTTGGACGCAACGTCACCGCCCGCATTGCCAATCTCAGAAAGGTGGAATGGGAATCGCTGTCGATCAATTTCGTCATGGTGTTCTCGCCAAACACATTTGCAGGTGCGCCGCATGCCTGGCTTGCGACACTCAGCGACCCGAATGCGGGGCCCAGCGAGGAAGGTGACGTGCTGCGCGCCGTCACCAATGAATTCCCGACGGTAACCAGCGTGCGCGTGAAAGATGCGCTGGACGTCGTCAACCGCATTGTCGGCCAGCTTGCGACGGCCATTCGCGCTGCTGCGGCCGTGGCGCTTGTTGCCTCGGTTCTCGTGCTCGCCGGTGCGCTCGCAGCCGGAAACAGGGCACGGGCGCACGATGCGGTTGTGCTCAAGACACTGGGCGCGACGCGCCGGACGCTGATCCGGGCGTTTTCCTACGAGTATCTGATCCTTGGCCTGGCGACAGCGGTCTTCGCGCTGTTTGCGGGTGGGATTGCGGCCTGGTTCGTCGTCGCACGGATCATGACCTTGCCGTCGCAGTTCCTGCCCGATGTGGCGGTTCTGACGGTCATTGCCGCGCTGATTATGACGGTGGGAATTGGCCTTGCCGGGACCTGGCGGGTCCTGGGACAGAAAGCGGCGCCCATTTTGCGGAATTTGTAATGATTTGACCGGCTTGAGCCGTTAACGACCTTTTGGCAATACGACCAAAGATCTATAAAATCGTCGTGACGGGTCTTGTCGTTGCCGTATTGATTCATCATATTCACCTCAACAGTGCCCTTTTCTTGAAGAATCGGGTACGTTGTCGCATGAAACGAGGCTTTTTTGAGAGGTAAATATGGCTGATCTTCGTGATTACCAGGCGCGCAACCAGCAGGTTGGCACGCAAGCTGGTGCTGCGATTGATGAGGGTTTGCGGTCCTACATGCTGCGGGTCTACAACCTGATGGCGATGGGGCTGGCAATTACCGGCGTGGCTGCATACGGAACGTCGATCATGGCGGTTTCCGATGGTCAGCTGACCCAGTTGGGTACAATGCTGTATACGAGCCCGCTTAGATGGGTCGTCATGCTGGCGCCGCTTGCACTGGTGTTTTTCCTCAGCTTCCGCATCAATAAAATGAGCGTGAGCGCTGCGCAGACCACCTTCTGGATCTTCTCGGCGGTTATGGGGCTGTCGCTGTCATCGATCTTTCTGGTGTTTACCGGTCAAAGCATCGTGCAGACGTTCTTCATAACGGCCGCGTCCTTTGGTGCGCTTTCGCTCTGGGGATATACGACCAAACGCGACCTCACGGGCATGGGATCCTTCCTGTTCATGGGTCTGGTCGGCATTATCATTGCCATGGTGGTCAATTTGTTCCTGCAGTCGAGCGCGTTGCAGTTCGCCATTTCCGCGATCGGTGTTCTGGTGTTTGCGGGCCTTACCGCTTACGACACCCAGAAGATCAAGGAAATGTACTATGAAGCCGATGGCGCTGCCGTTGCAGGCCGCAAGGCGATCATGGGCGCGCTGCGGCTTTATCTGGACTTCATCAACCTGTTCCTGTTCCTGCTGCAGTTCCTCGGGAACCGCGAATAGAATAGGGATTGAACAAAATACAAAAAGGCGGCCTTCGGGCCGCCTTTTTTGTTGAATTTGGCCCGCGTCTCATTCAAAGACAATTCATGACCCATACACTGCGCGATGCACGCCTTTCGGACCTTGAAGCCATTACCGCGATCTACCGCGACTCGGTGGAAAACGGCCAGTCGTCCTTCGAGCTGACACCCCCGTCAATCGAAGAGATGAAGCGGCGCTTCGAGGCAATGACCGGCAGGAACTACCCCTATATCGTCGCCGAAGACGACGATGGCACGATCCTCGGCTATGCCTATGCCGGCGCCTATCGCGACAGACCGGCCTATCGCTGGACGGTTGAGGATTCGATTTACATAGACAAGAACGCGCGCGGGCGGGGCCTTGGAAAGGCGCTGCTCGTCGATCTGATCGTGCGGTGCGAAGCGCTTGGTTTCCGGCAGATGATCGCCATTATCGGCGGATCCGAAGCAGGGTCCGTTTCGCTGCATCGCGCGCTTGGATTTGAGCATATCGGCACCTTGCATGCGACCGGCTACAAGTTCGGCCGCTGGCTGGATACGGTTGTTATGCAGCTGCCGCTCGGGAACGGACGGGAAACGGATCCAGATGCGGATTCCTTTCCCGGAACCCTGTTCGAGGGTTAGAACGAGATCAGGATGGTTGCGCGATCCAGACCAGGCCGTTCCAATTCGGTTTGCCTTCGGCGTCAATCGTGAAATCGCGAGCGGGATCGCGTTGTAGCTTTAACCGTGCCATCACAGCCTGAGACCGAATATTGTCAGGGGCTGTATAGGCGATGACCTCATGCAATCCCAGCCGAGTGAATGCATCGTCGAGGGCCGCCTTTGCTGCCTCCGTCGTGTAGCCCTGACCCCAGGCATCTCTGCTGAACCGCCATCCGATTTCACAGTGAAAGCCGAGCGGATGCTCTTCGTTACGGGCCATAACACCCGTGTAGCCAAGAAACCGGCCTTCACGGTCCTCGACCACCCAGCGGGTGAAGCCGTATTTTTTGAATGCTCGCAGATAGCTATCGAACTTCTGATCGCAGTGTCCGCGATCAAGCGGCCCTCCAAGGCCTGCCATGACTTTCGGGGTGCGCGTTCATCTTTGCAAACGGCGCTATGTCAGCCCGACGTCAGTGTCGAAGGTGTAAACGCGCCGTTTGAAGAAGGATCGCTCGTTCCGGCATAGGCCTTCTCGTTGTCGCAATGGAATCGGTTTGGAAACGGCGCCCATCGCTTAGCATTTTGCGCCATCGGAACAAAAAACGGGTCGATGTGGATGAATGGAATGGCCGTCATCCCTACTTTGAGGCACATCCGCTCGACCTGAATCGGTGTTGATCTGATATCAAAGGTATAATGTGTCTTGTGATGCGGTATGCCCGGCATCGATTTATCCGAAAACGAAGGAGCCTGGTTGTGAGTGACCGAGACAATGCACCGGGGACGCAACCGGCTACCGACAACAAATTCGCCGAAGCGGCCCTTGAGCGGCACAAGCGTGACGGCATGGAACTTGCGGTAAAGGCGCGCTGGGTGGCCATGGCTGTGGTTGCGCTCATGCTGCCGATCATCAATTTCGACTATGAAATTATCTACTACGAGGCGCTGGTGCTTGTCTTTATCGTGATCGGCTGGGCACAATTGCGTGTCGCCCGTGTCGGACGATCCAGAGCCGAGCTTGCGCTTCTGCTCTGCGACATGGTGTTGATGACAATCGTCATTGTTGTGCCGAACCCGTTTTCGGACAATGAGTGGCCGCTCGGAATGCAATTCCGCTTCGAGGGCTTCATGTATTTTTACATATTTCTGGCGGTCGCGACGCTGGCCTATTCGTGGCGTACCGTGCGCGGTTTCGCCACGATATTGGCCGTATTGTGGTTCGGTGCGCTTGGCATTGCCTGGTTATTTGCCCGGGAGAATGTCAGCATGACCGAGGCGATCAATGCCGCCTTCGGATCGGATCTTGAACTTGCGGAGTTTTTAAATCCCAACAATTTGCTCTTCTACGTCCGTTTTCAGGAAGCTGTCGTTTTTGCAATTGTTGCCGTGATCCTGTCGGTTTCCGTCAAGCGATACGGGGATCTGTTGCTGGGTCATGCGTCGCTCGAGCGGGAACGCGAAAATCTCGCACGGTATTTTTCGCCCAATGTGGTGGAAGAGCTTTCACAAAATGACGAACCGCTGAAACAGATACGCACCCAGGACATCGCCGTGCTTTTTGTTGATATCGTCGGATTTACCCAATATTCCGCCAACCGAAGTTCGGAAGAGGTCATTGTCACCCTGCGGCAGTTTCACCAGCGCATGGAAAAAGAGGTCTTCAGGCATGACGGAACTCTCGACAAATATCTGGGAGACGGACTGATGGCCACCTTCGGTACGCCGCTCGCCAGCGATACAGACGCAAACAACGCCCTGCGGTGTGCTCGTGCCATGATGCAGTCGATGGCGCAGTGGAATGCGGAGCGGGCTGCTGCCGGCGAGCAGCAAATCAAGGCGAGCTTCGGTTTGCACTACGGCCCTGCGGTGCTTGGAGACATCGGCTCGAACCGGCTGGAGTTCGCGGTGATCGGAAATACAGTGAATATTGCCAGCCGCATTGAGGCGCTCACGCGCGGGTTGACGGCGGAACTCGCGGCTACCGATGATCTGCTTGAACGTGCGCGCAGCGAGGCAGGTGCGGACCAGGGGCTGACATCCGACCTCATTCGGCACGACGGTGTGGCGATCAGGGGTATAGATAAAAAGATGACAGTCTGGACTTTGTCGCAGCAGGGCAACGGGGAGGCAGGCACCAGGCAAGATGTTGCCCAATGATGAAAGGGATCTAACCGCGCACCAGTTTGGGCGACTTGTCGAAGACCTTCAGCACCTGGCTCAGATCGTGGCCGCGCTTGACGATGAGGCCGCTTGCGGCAACGACGGCAAAAGTACCCTGTTTGCGAGCCAGTTTCGGGTCTTTTTCAATGCGGAACATCGGCACTTCACTGCTGCGCCTGAAGACCGAAAAAACAGCTCTGTCCTTTAGATGATCGATAGCGTAATCACGCCATTCACCTTCGGCGACCATGCGTGAATAAGTCCTCAAAAGGGCATCAAGCTCTCGGCGTTGAAAGGTGATGGGCAGCTGTTCACGGTTTTTTCGGAACTCTTTCAGATCGACCAGAACCGATGCCGATCCGCTTTCTGTTTGTCCCGTTCTTCCACCCATTCCTTATCCTTTGTGCGCGCGCAAATCACCGTACGTTCCGTTACAGAACGTTGCCAGTTTGCCAAATGTGTTCGGAATTGCAAGTCAGGCGGATTGCCGCGTCTAGGAGGCCTTGCCGTCCATGACAACCCCGGCGCCGATAATCGCACCCGGCACACCGTTGGATTTCATGGTCTGAAGCAGCACGGCGCAGCCATCATAGCCGTCTCCGTGCATGAGCGAAACCGGCAGGTCGAGTTCGACCACCTTGCCCTCCCACATGGCGATGGTCTGGATATCGCGCACGGAGTTCCAGTAGGTCAGCTTCTTGCCGCCATTTTCGCCGCGTTTGACGTCAACCGTGTTCTGGCGATCGAAATAGACCAGAATGACATTGGCCTTGCCCTTGCCCTTGCCGATATTGATCTTGATCTTTTCGCCATCGAGTGTGGCCGAAACGGAAACTTTCAGACCCCTGTCGCTCTTGTCGAACGCGTCGACCTTTTTGTTGATACCGCGCTTGTCCGCGCCGTTGATGTGAGCGCGGCCGTTGATGACGACCTGAGGTGTGTAAACACTCTTTCTGCCAAGCGTGCGGGCATAGTCATACTGCCGGTCGGTGCTCTGCTTGGAGCTCAAAGTGTCGGCCCAGCCGAGATAGTTCCAATAGTCGACATGATAGGCCAGCGCTACGAGATTGCCCTGTTTGGAGAGTTCGCCAAGAACCGCGTCGGCAGGCGGACATGAGGAGCATCCCTGGCTTGTGAACAGTTCCACGACGCCCACCGGTTCCTTGTCCGCGGCAAATACGGTTGGGCTGGAAATCGCCGCCATTGCACCGGCCGCGAATAAAATACCGATGAGTTTGTTAATGATGCCTGCCATGTCGCTGCCTGCTTGCAAATTGGGATGCATGGGCTCCAAAGGCGCACTGTGTCGATCAGGAGTGACAGAAACCGATGCGCCCCCGGCCACGCATCGTTGTACCTGTGGCGGTCTTCAAGATAAAGTCACGTTCCGGTGAAACTCGGCGTGTGCAAGATATGGAATTGACCGGGAAACCGCAATCCGTTACCAGTCCGCAATGACGTGTCCGACGATGGCGTCGACGGACCTTAAGCGTCAATCAGCAATTGGTTTTGCATCCTGCACGCCCGGAGCACCTGCCGGGCTGTTCGCATCTGTCAGCCCTGCAGGCAGATGGAGATGACGACCATGACAAACACACAGATCGACAGACCTGAATTTTTCAGCCGCCACGACGGCGGCAAGGCGCCACTGCCATTTTCCGGCATCGAATACAGCCGCAGGCTGGCGGCGTTGCGCGGCGAGATGGAGCGGCTCGATCTTGCCGCTGTCCTGTTCACCTCGATGCACAACATCGCCTACTATTCCGGCTTTTTGTACTGCAGTTTCGGCAGATCCTATGGCTGCGTTATTACCGCTGAAACCTGTGTGACGATATCAGCCAATATCGACGGCAGTCAGCCCTGGCGGCGTTCTGTTGGCGAAAACATCATCTATACGGACTGGCAGCGCAACAACTACTGGCGCGCAGTGAAGTCGGCATTGCCGGCGGTCCGCAGGCTTGGCATTGAAGGCGATCACCTGACGCTTGCGGCGCGCGACATGCTGTCGGAATTTCTCGGCAATGTGGAACTGGTCGATGTCGCACCCGCCGCGATGCGGCAACGCATGGTCAAGTCGCCGGAAGAAATTGCGCTCATTCGTGAAGGCGCCCGTATTGCCGATGTGGGCGGCGATGCAATCCGCGACGCCATTGCTGTCGGCGTGCGCGAGATCGACGTTGCCATGGCCGGCCGGGATGCGATGGAGGCGGAAATCGCCCGCGCCCATCCCGACAGCGAAATGCGCGACAGCTGGGTGTGGTTCCAGTCCGGCATCAACACGGATGGTGCACACAATCCAGTGACGACACGCAAGCTGCAGGCCGGCGACATATTGAGCCTCAACAGCTTTCCGATGATTTCGGGCTACTATACGGCGCTTGAGCGCACCCTTTTCCTCGGCGAGCCGGACGCCGCTTCGCTGCGGCTTTGGGAAATCAATGTCGGCGCACATGAACTCGGCCTGTCGCTGATCAAGCCGGGTGCGACCTGCTCGGGCATCTGCGCGGAGATCAACCGCTTCTTTGCCGAACACGATGCGCTCGATTACCGTTCGTTTGGTTATGGCCACTCCTTCGGCATTCTTTCGCACTATTATGGCCGTGAAGCGGGGCTGGAACTGCGCGAAGATATAGACACGGAACTCACCGATGGCATGGTTGTTTCGATGGAGCCGATGCTGTGGGTACCGGAAGGAACGCCGGGTGCCGGCGGCTACCGCGAGCATGACATTCTTGTGGTCGGCAAATCCGATGCCGAAAACATTACCGGCTTCGGATACGGGCCGGAACACAATATCATCGCCACATAAAGGCGCCGCCGCGCGAATGTCCCAACGCGCGGCGTTTTTTTTGTATCCCGATATTGACCTGCATGCTCGATGTGCTCAAATGCCCGCAAAAGGCCGGCGGCGTTTGAGGGGATAAGTTGCAT
Source organism: Hyphomicrobiales bacterium (assembly GCA_024244645.1). Lineage (GTDB taxonomy): Bacteria > Pseudomonadota > Alphaproteobacteria > Rhizobiales > Rhizobiaceae > Hoeflea_A. The sequence goes on along the minus strand of JAAEOH010000085.1, from coordinate 19,742 downwards.
GCGTACACTGGTGGTACTCGGACTGGCCCTGTTCGCGGTGTCGGGCTGCGGCGAGGACGACAGCAGGACCGGCGAGATCGAACCGGTGGTCCGGGGCGTCAAAACCTGTCTCGTCAAGGATGTCGAGCAAACCGTGGTGCGGCGCTATCCGAGCGTGCTGCAGCCATCATCCACATCGACGCTGTCGTTTGAGGTTACCGGCCGCCTGGAGCAGATGAACCTGGATGTCGGGCAGAGCGTCGAAGCAGGCGATGTGATCGCAACGATCAACCCGAAATCACTGCAAATTCAAGTGGATAATGCCAAGGCTGCGCTACAGCAGACCGAATCCACCGCGCGCAATGCGGAAGCTGAATATCAGCGCAAGGCACAGCTGGTCGATCAGGGGGTGGTAACCAAGGCAGATGCCGATCAGGCGCAAACCAACATGGAGACCAGCCAGTCCCAGGTGGTGCAAGCGCGCAAGCAGCTCGAGACCGCGGAGGAAAATCTTGGCAAGGCCGTTCTGACGGCGCCGTTCAACGGCATCGTCAGCTCGGTCGATGTCGATTCCTTTGCCAATGTCACCGCCGGCTCACCCGTGGCGACGATCTATGCCGACGACAAGTTCGAGACATCGTTCACCGTCAACTACGACGTCGTCAACCGCATTGCCGTGGGCAAGAGTGCGATCGTAAGACTGGCTGATGATCCGACGATCGTACTGCCCGGCCATATCAGTGAACTTGGATCGCGCGCCGACAGTGTTTCTGCCTTCCCGGTGGTGGTCGTATTGGATGAAAGCAATGAACTGCTCAAGGCCGGCATGGCGGTGGAAATCACGCTGGAATTTGCCGTGCCGGGCGGAACGGGTTTCCTGCTGCCGCTGACGGTGATGCCGATGGAAGGCAATTTCAACGTGCCGCGGGATCAAAACCAGCCCGGAAACCTCGAGCTCTATGTCTATGACGAGGCGAGCGGGACCGTGAAGCTGCGCAAGGTGAGGGTTGGCGGTCTTCGCGACAATCAGCTGATCGTGGTCGACGGCCTGTCGCCGGGAGAGCATGTGGCTTGCGCCGGGGTTTCGTTCCTGCGGGACGGAATGCAGGCCAAGTTGCTGACGGAAGACGAGTAGGGGAATTAAAATGGATTTCCTCACTCGGTTCGGCATTTCAAAATCGCGGCTGACCATCCTGGTGATGATGGCGCTGATCCTGCAGGGACTGTTGTCCTATGGCTCCATGCCGAAACGCGAAAACCCGGCCATCACAATTCGCAGCGCGCTGATCAGCGCACAGTTTCCCGGCATGTCTCCGGAACGCCTGGAAAACCTGATCGTCAAGCCGATCGAGCGCAAGGCGCGGGAAATCGCTGAAATCGAAGATATCAATACGCTGATATCGACCGGCAGTACGGTGGTCACGGTTTCGATCTATGACTATGTGACACCTTCGCAGCTTACCTCGGTGTTCGAGGACATCCGCAACAAGATGGATGATCTCAAGCCGTCATTGCCGGAAGGAACGGAAGGCCCGTTCGTCAACACCGACTATGGCGACGTTGCGATTGCCACGGTTGCGGTGACCGGCGAAGGGTTCAGCAATGCCGAACTGCGCGATTCTGCTGATGATCTGCAGGAATATCTCTACGAAATCGACGGCATATCGAAGGTCACGCTCTTCGGCGTGCAGGAAGAGCGCATCTGGCTGGAACTCGATACCAAGAAACTCGCTGCCGTCGGAATTCAGCTTAATCAGGTGTTGAGCGATCTGCAGGCGCAGAACGTGATCCTGCCGGCCGGCGAGATCGACGCGGACGGGGTCAATCTCATTCTCGAGGCCAATGGTGACCTGCGCTCCGTCGAGGAGATCGGCAATGTGTTGACGAAGGTCACAGGTCTTTCCGGCTTTGTGCGGCTGAAAGATCTGATGACCGTTCGGCGCGGCTATCAGGATCCGGTCGACAAACCGGTTTATTTCAAAGGCCAGCAGGCGGTCATCGTCAGCGTCGAGATGACCGACAATGAGGATATCCAGAAGATCGGCCTGGCGCTGGAAACAGCCGTTGCTGCCTTCGAGCAGACGCAGCCGATCGGGATTGCCTATAATTTTTCCACCTTTCAGGAGACAAATGTCACGACCTCCATCAACAGCGCGCTGATGAATGTGCTGCAGACTTTTATCGTGGTGCTGATCGTGATGCTGATCTTCCTGGGCTTTCGCGGCGCGCTCATCATCGCCTGCATTGTTCCGTTTACTGTTACTTTCGCGCTGATCGGCATGAAGATCATGGAGATCGATCTGCAGCAGATCTCGATCGCCGCGGTGATCATCTCGCTCGGTCTGCTGGTCGATAACGGGCTCGTGGTCGTCGAAGACATTGAAGGGCGGATCAAACGGGGGCTTTCTCCGGAAGATTCGGCGCTTGCCGCGGGGCGGCAATTTTTCATTCCCCTGGCGGTCGCATCGATAACGACGGTTTCGGCGTTTATCCCGATGCTCATCCTTGAGGGGACGGAAGGCGAGTTCGCTTTCTCGCTCGGTGCCGTCGTCGGCATCATGCTCGCCGGTTCGTGGTTTACGGCGCTTTATATTCTGCCGTCCCTTTGTGTCTGGTTCGCCCGGCGCAAAGCGGCAGGCGATGCGGAGATGAAGCCCAATCTCCTGGTGCGCAGTTACGGGGCGATCATTGGCAAGACGCTGGTTTTCGGACCGTTGATCATCATTACCTGCTACGGCCTTGTTGCCCTGTCCCTGGCCACCTTTGGCAGTGTGAAGAAGGAAATGTTTCCGCTGTCCGAACGGGCGGAATACATGATCTATCTGAACATGCCGAAGGGAACGGCGATTTCGGCGACGCAGGACGAGGCGCTGAAAATAGAGCAATGGCTCCGTGACAAGGACATAAACCCGGAGGTCGTCAACACGACCGTCTTCGTCGGCGATGGCGGTCCGCGTTTCTATCTGGCGCTGAACCCTGCGGATACCGATCCGTCGAGCGCCTTCATCCTGGTCAACACCGATACGTTCGAGAATGCTGTGACCGCCGCTTCGCGGGCATCAGGGTATCTCGTCGAAAACCATCCGGCGGCGCGTTTCAAGGTTAAACGGCTGTCGATGGGCGGCGGTGAATCCGGCATCGTTGAAATCAAGATCGCCGGCCCGAACGCTGAAAAGCTGCTGATGCTCGCCGATGAGGTCGAAGTCGCATTTGATTCCGTTCCGGGTATTTCCCAGAACGAGAACGACTGGGGTAACAAGACACTCAAGATCGTCATTGACGTTGACCAGAGCAAAGCGCGTGAGCTGGGCGTCTCGTCGAAGGAAATTTCAGACCTCATGGACACGTTCTATTCGGGCACGTCCTATTCGACCTACCGCGAGGGCGATCAGTCGATTCCGATCGTTGTTCGCGCGGAGGAAAGTTTCCGGCAAAGCCTCGAAGATCTGGCGAGCCTTGCCGTGCCCGCCGATGGACAGCTTGTGTCCCTCGATCAGGTTGCGACATTCGATCCACAACTGGAATTTTCGCAGCTGCGGCGGGAAAACCAGGTGCGGCTGATCAAAGTCTCCGGCAAGAGCGATACGCTTGCCGCAGACCAGGTGCTTGACAGCATCCGGCCAACTTTGAACCAGCTCAATCTTGCTGGCGGCTACAAGCTTACAATCGCCGGTGAAACGGAAAACAGCTCCGAGGTGAACGAAAAGCTTGCGGCCGGCATGCCGGCTGCGCTGATGGTCATGATCGCCGCGTTGATGTTCCAATTCAACTCGGCACGCCGGGTGCTTTTGACGTTTATGACCGTGCCGCTGATCATCATCGGCGCGCCGGTTGCGCTGCTTTTGACCAACCAGCCCTTGTCGTTCTTTGCGATCCTCGGAATGATCTCGCTGGCCGGCATCATCATCAACAACGCGATCGTGCTGATCGATCAGGTCGACATCGAACGAAAGACGCAGGATCTGCGCGAATCCGTGGTCGAGGCGGCCAAAAAACGGGTCACGCCGATCATTCTGACATCGCTGACGACCATATTCGGGCTGATGCCCATGGCCATCAACGGCGGAGCGCTGTTCGAGCCGATGGCTACGCTGATGATCGGCGGGCTGGCGGTTGCCTCGGTGCTCAGCCTGTTTTTCGTACCGGGCGGTTACTATCTGCTGTTTGGCGGATTGTGGCACTGGAAGCGCAAGACGCCGGAACCCGAGCCGGTGTCTGAGGCCGCCTGAAATGCTCTAATGCAACGGCGACTGTTGGCGGCTTTCCTTCCTGAGGGACACCGGACACTGGCCGTAGTGCCGGTTGAAGGCGCGGCTGAGTGCCTCAGAGCTGGAATAACCAAGTCTGCGCGCAACGGTGCGTATGCGATCTCCCGACGCAATCTGCTGGCGGGCAAGGATCATGCGCCAGCGGCGCAGGTAGGATTGCGGCGTTTCGCCGACATGATTGGCGAAGTGTTCGGAAAAACGGCTGAGCGACATGCCGGCAATGTCGGCTAGCTCGGTATTTCGCCAACTCCTTCCGGGATTGTCGTGCATGGCAACAAGGGCGCGGCTCAATCTGGCGTGCGACAGGCCGGCAAGAAGTCCCGGTGTTGTCGCGCCAAGCTCGATCTGCTGACGCAGCAGCCTGATGATCAGAACCTCACACAGGCGGTTGAGCGCCGAACCGGAACCGCAGCAATTGCCGGCAGCCTCTGCCACGACAATCTGCAAAAGCAGCGCAGTGTTGTCCGACCCGTCTGCGGTCATCACCAGTCTTTGCGAAAGCGCGGCAATCAACGGATTGCTTTGACCGCCCCAGTCCGCCCGCGCCTCATGAAGCCGATCTTCGGATGGTATTGTGCTCCGCGCAGTGTCGGGATGGGGCCAGAACTCAACCCCGGAAGGGTCGTCGGTATCGGGATTGCCAAACACAATCAGATTGCCCATTCCCGGTGAAACCATATCCACGGACATCTGAAAATGACGCATCAGCGACGAAAGCCGGTCAAATTTGCTCATTGTTCCAATTTGGGTGTTTCGATCATTTTATTCGGATTTTGTGGATCAAAACTTCTGATAAGACAATATCAATCGAAATTTTTGGAAGAGTATTTCATGTTGATGCCCCGTCAGAAAACGCCGGAATTGTCAGTACCAACCCTATCGGGAAGCGATTTCAACCTGTCCGAAGAACAATCCGAGCGCGGCGTTGTGATCTGCTTTTACCGCGGCCTGCACTGCCCGATCTGCGCCAACTATCTCAAGGAACTGGAAAAGCAGACGCCTGTCTTTGCCGAACGCGGCGTGACGACAATCGCCATCAGCTCAGACGGCCGCGAACGCACCGAAGAGATGGCCGAGAAGATCGACGCCAAATCCCTGCGTTTCGGATACGATCTTTCGCTTTCGAAGGCGCGGAAGTGGGGCCTCTACGTTTCGACGTCTCGCGGCAAAACCTCCATCGGTATCGAGGAGCCGGCGCTTTTTTCCGAACTTGTCGGTGCGCTTGATTTTGCCATCGAAAAAAACTACCCGGCCCGCGGCGAATATGCCGGTGAGGTTTAACCACCTCCGCCAGCTTCCATGACCTCTGAGGCGCGAGACCCATGGTTGCTGGCCGGGCCACCCCGCTCTTCTGTGCGGACAAAAAAAGGGCCGCTGGAATATCCAGCGGCCCTTTTTGTCTGAGTGGGTTGTCCGGCGAAGCTTTAAGCGGCGAGATCGCGCAGAACCGTCTGCAGGATACCGCCATTGTTGACGTAGTCGACCTCGTCCTCGGTATCGATGCGGCAGATGATCGGCACATCCTTGACCGTCCCGTCGCCATAGGTGACCCTGGCGATCTTCTTCTCGCGCGGTTTGATGGATGCGAGCCCTTCGATCGACACGACCTCGTCGCCTTTAAGATCGAGACCTTCCCAGCTGGTGCCGTCTTCGAGCACGAATGGGATGATGCCCATGCCGACCAGATTGGAGCGGTGGATGCGCTCGAATGACTGGGCGATCACGGCGCGCACGCCGAGCAGGTTGGTGCCTTTTGCCGCCCAGTCGCGGGACGAACCGTTGCCGTATTCGACACCGGCAAAGATGACCAGTGGCACGCCTTCCTGCTTGTAAAGCATGGCGGCGTCGTAGATCGACATCTCTTCTTTCGACGGATAGTGGATGGTGTAGCCGCCTTCCTTGCCGTTCGGCCCGAGCATGTGATTGCGGATGCGGATATTGGCGAAGGTGCCGCGCATCATCACCTCGTGATTACCGCGCCGGGTGCCGTACTGGTTGAAATCGGCAACCGCGACGTGGTGGTCCATGAGGTAGCTGCCTGCAGGCGACTGCGCCTTGATCGTGCCTGCCGGCGAGATGTGGTCGGTGGTGATCTTGTCGCCAAAGAGGCCGAGAACACGGGCGCCTTCGATGTCGGAAATGCCGCCCGGCTGTTTGCCCATGCCGACGAAATAGGGCGGATTCTGCACATAGGTCGAACCATCGTCCCAGGCATAGGTCTGGCCTTCAGGCGCCTGGACGTTCTGCCAGTTCTCATCGCCCTTGAAGACATCCGCATATTTCGATTCAAAAAGTTCGCGGGTGACGTTTTTGGCGATGAATTCCTGGATTTCCTGCGAGGTCGGCCAGATGTCCTTGAGATAAACCGGATTGCCGTCGGAATCGTCGCCGATCGGCTCGGTGGTCAGATCCCTGGTGACGGAACCGGCAAGTGCGTAGGCAACGACGAGTGGCGGCGAGGCAAGGTAATTTGCCTGCACGTCAGGCGATACGCGGCCTTCGAAGTTGCGGTTGCCGGAAAGAACACCGGCGGCAATCAGGCCCTTGTCGTTGATGGTCTTGGAGACCGATCCCGGCAGCGGACCGGAATTGCCGATGCAGGTGGTGCAGCCAAAGCCGACGAGGTTAAAGCCAAGCTTGTCGAGTTCGACCTGCAGGCCGGAATTATCCAGATATTCGGCAACGACCTGCGAGCCGGGCGCCAGCGATGTCTTCACCCAGGGCTTGGTCTTCAGGCCCCTGGCGACGGCATTGCGGGCAAGCAGCCCGGCGCCGATCAGCACCGACGGGTTGGACGTGTTGGTGCACGACGTGATGGCGGCAATGGCAACATCGCCATGGCCGAGATCGTAATCCTCGCCCTCAACCGCATAGCGGGCATCGACATGGGTCGTCTTGCCGTATTCGTCGGCCAGTGACTTGGCAAAACCCGTAGCGATGCCTTCCAGCGGGATGCGGCCTTCGGGGCGCTTGGGGCCGGCCATGGACGGCACAACTTCGCCGAGGTCGAGTTCCAGCGTATCAGTGAAGACCGGGTCGGCGGCGCATTCGTCGCGCCACATGCCCTGTGCCCTGGAATAGGCTTCGACCAGGGCGAGCCTTTCTTTCTCGCGGCCGGAAACCGTCATGTAGTGAATGGTTTCGTCATCGACCGGGAAGAAGCCGCAAGTGGCGCCGTATTCGGGGCCCATATTGGCGATGGTCGCACGGTCGGCAAGCGTCATATTGTTGAGGCCCGGACCGAAGAACTCAACGAACTTGCTGACCACACCCTTCTGGCGCAGTATCTGAACGACGGTGAGCACAATGTCGGTGGCGGTGATGCCTTCTTTCGGTTTGCCGGTGAGGCGGAAACCGATGACTTCGGGCAAGAGCATCGATATCGGCTGGCCGAGCATGGCAGCTTCTGCCTCAATGCCGCCGACGCCCCAGCCCAGAACGCCAAGACCGTTTATCATAGTGGTGTGGGAATCGGTGCCGACACAGGTGTCGGGATAGGCAACGGTTTCGCCACCCTCTTCCTTGGTCCAGACCGTCTGGCCGAGATATTCGAGGTTCACCTGGTGACAGATGCCGGTGCCGGGCGGCACGACGCGGAAGTTCTCGAATGCCTGCTGACCCCATTTGAGGAAGCGGTAGCGTTCGCCGTTGCGCCTGTATTCCTGCTCGACATTGTGGGCAAAGGCGCTAGGTGTGCCGAATTCGTCGACGATGACCGAATGGTCAATCACAAGGTCGACGGGTACCAGCGGGTTGATCTTTTCCGGATCGCCGCCGAGGCTCTTCATGGCATCGCGCATGGCCGCAAGATCGACGACCGCCGGAACGCCGGTGAAGTCCTGCATCAGCACACGGGCCGGTCGATAGGCGATTTCCTTGCCGGCGGTGCCCTTGTCTGAAAGCCAGTTGGCGACATTCTGGATGTCGTCCTTGGTCACCGTGCGGCCGTCTTCGTTGCGCAAAAGGTTTTCCAGAAGCACCTTCATGGAAAACGGCAGGGCCGATATGCCTTCAAGGCCGTTCTTTTCAGCCTCCGTCAGGCTGAAATAGGCGTAATCCGCATCCCCCACTTTCAGGGTGCTGCGGCAGTTGAAGCTGTCGAGTGATTTGGGCACAGGCGGCTCTCATTCTTCGTTGGTTCACCGAAAACTACGAACGAACGCCTTGTGACGCGCGTGGACGCGCGTTGAAGCCTGCGGGTACGGCCATTTCCGCTGTCCGTCCGTGGATGGTCATTCTGTTTGATTGACCGCTAACCAGGTTCGGCGCAAAGATGATGTTCACGCCGACCGCTGGCGTGGTTGCAGGCCTTATAGATAATTTTATAGAACGGTTCTAGAGCGTATTACGATGATTTCGGAGTTTTTTCCGTGATGCAGCATTGCTGGCATGAAGTGGACTAATAAGAGTGACCTATGATCGGCTAGAAGCATTTGGGGGCCGATTGTCCGCCACCCTTGAAAGGAAAGAGCATGTTGAAACACAACGTTGAACGGGCCGGGCGATTTTGGTCTCTGACTGCGTTGGCCTGCACTTGTGGTGGGATGGCACCACGGCGTGCAATCCGCCTAGCCAGAGACCAAAATCGCCTCGGTCAAATGGTACAAGCCGATCACAGGTCGCTCTAATGCGGCTTGTGGCCGACAATGTTTCCGTGGCGCGTGGCGGCCACATATTTTTCTCCGGAATCAGTTTCTCACTCGAAGCGGGCGAAGCGCTGGTGGTCTCCGGCCCCAACGGTGTGGGAAAATCGACGTTCCTGCGCGTGCTTGCCGGCCTGCTGCCTGATGCGGAGGGTTCCGTAAAACTGGATGGTGCGGAGTTCGAGACCGCAGCAGAAGGTGCACACTATCTCGGACATCGTAATGGCATGAAAGCCGAACTGACGGTGCGTGAGAACCTCGAATTCTGGCGCAACTTCATGAGCCTGTCAGACGGGGACGGGTCAAACCGTTGCGTGGAGGTCAATGAAGCCGTCGCCATGGTCGGCCTGGACGGTCTCGATCATCTTCCATACGGCTATCTTTCGGCGGGGCAGAAACGGCGCATCGCCATGGCGCGGCTTTTGACGGCTTACAGACCGTTGTGGATCCTCGACGAGCCGACCGCGGCGCTCGATACACAGTCGCAGGAGATGTTTTCAGGGCTTGTCGCAAACCATCTCGGGTCGGGCGGAATGGTGGTTGCGGCCACCCATCACGCTTTGGGGCTGATAAACACCCGGCATCTTGTTCTTACTCCAGATGCGCCAGCCGTTTTAAGCAGCGATGATCCGTTCGCCGCTGGAGCCCCTGCCTGATGTGGGCGCTGTTCATCCGCGATACGCGGCTTTCAATCAGGGCCGGAGGCGGTGCGCTGATCGGCGTGCTGTTTTTTTTGGCAGTGGTTGCCGTCATTCCGTTTGGTGTCGGGCCGGACCTTAATCTTCTGGCACGCATTGGTCCGGCAATCCTGTGGATCGGAGCCCTGCTGGCAGCCCTATTGGGTCTCGACCGGCTGTTTCAGCTCGACCGCGAAGACGGTTCGCTCGACATCATGCTGATGCAGGAAACGCCGATGTTTTTGACGGTTCTAGTCAAATGCCTGGCGCACTGGACTTCCACGGGGCTGCCGCTGATCATCGCCTCGCCGGTGCTCGGGCTTTTCATGAATATCGACGGAGCGGCCATGGCAGCCGTTGCCGTGACGCTGCTCGCCGGCACGCCCGCGATCACCTTCATCGGCGCTGTCGGCGCCGCTGTGTCGGTGGCCCTGCCGCGCGGCGGCCTGCTTGTCTCGGTGCTTGTCCTGCCTTTGGCGATCCCGGTGCTGATTTTCGGTGTCAGTGCCGTGCAGGGCGCGATTGAGGACCCGGCGCCGTTCCTGCCGCCGTTTCTGATCCTGTGCGCGATTACCTTGTTCTTTTCCGTACTTGGCCCGTTCGCGGCTGCTGCTGCGCTCCGGGCCTCGTCCGACTAGTCGTCCTGCATCGCGCCGATGATGCGGCCCATATAGTCGATGAAGTTTGACCGCTCCGCCTCGCTTAATCCCGACAGCGCCAGGGCGTTGACATCATTCGCCTCCTGATAGGCCTCGTCGCGAATGTCCTTGGCCTTTGCCGTCAGCCAGATCTGCTGGGCGCGCGCGTCGGACGGGTGCCTGGTTCGCCTGATCAAGCCGTCGCGCTCCATCCGTATCAGCGTATTGGCCATCGTCGCCTGCTCGATGTCGAGCCGGGCGACGAGCTCCTTTTGCGTGACACCGTCGCGTTCCCAGAGCGCCAGAAGCGCGGGGAACTGCCCAGGCACGATGCCGAGTGGCGCGATACGCTCGTGCAGTGCCTGTGCAAACAGACGCGCCATATGATTGGCGAGATATCCCGCCGATTTTGTCTTTTCGAATCGCATGAGAACATTTTCACTTGAATAGCAAGCTATGCAATGATATATAGCATGCTATGTAATTAATTTGAAACCGTGATCATCGCGGAAAAACTCGAAGGGAAACTGAAATGGCCAATTTTGAAGAACTCGATGCAGCTGTCAGCCTTGCCGAGCAGATGCAGTCTGATGAAGGACCGATCGTGCTGATCAACCTGTTTACCGTCGATCCGGCCGATGAGGATGCGCTGCTTGCCGCCTGGGCCCACGATGCCGATTTCATGAAAGCGCAGCCGGGCTACATTTCCACGCAATTGCACAGGGGCATCGCCGGCAGCTCCACTTTCATGAACTATGCCGTGTGGCAGGATGTGGAAAGCTTCCGCAACGCCTTCACCCACCGCGAGTTTCAACGCCGCATTAGCGACTATCCGCAAAGTGCCGTCGCCCGTCCGCACCTATTCAGGAAGCTCGCAGTGGCGAACCACTGCGTGGCCTGAAAATCCGATTGTGTAGATCCCACTCTGGAGATGCGCCATGCCCCTTAAAAGCACACCGCAAAAATTCGGCAACGTAGCCGTTGCAATCCACTGGCTGAGCGCGTTTGCCATCATCGCGCTGATCGTATCGGGATTGCTCGCCGAAGACACCGTCAATGCCGCTTCCAAGGCTGTGTTGTTGCGGGTACACATTCCGTTTGGAATAGCGGTGCTGCTGCTTACGCTGATCCGCATCGGCTGGTGGCTGCTTGCCGACAGAAAGCCCGAACCCGCATCGGCATCCGCCCTGCAGAACCGGCTATCGGGGATTGTCCATTTCCTCTTTTACGTGGCAATTCTGGGGCTCGGCGCCAGCGGCATCGGCATGCTGGTCCTTTCGGGAGCCGGTCCTGTCATTTTCAGTGACCCTGTAACCGCATTGCCGGACTTCAACGACTATCCGCCGCGAACACTGCATGGTGTTGGCGCAAAGCTCATGATCGCATTGCTGGCGCTGCACACGCTTGCTGCGGTCTATCACCAATTCATCAAACGGGACGGACTGCTGCAGCGCATGTGGTTCGGTGCGAGGTGACCCATGAAAACCAGAATTCACGCAATGGCCGGCGTCATCGGCTTTCTCACCATCCTGTCGTTCTGGACGTCGACCGTCTCGGTGGAACTGTTCGGAAGCCATGCGGCGGTCGCCGCCGTCAAATCATGGATCTTGAGCGGTATGTTCGTTCTTATCCCGGCAATGGCCATTGTCGGTGCAACCGGCATGTTGCTGGGCCGCAAGCGCCGCGACCGGCTCACCAAGGCAAAGAAGACCCGCATGCCGATCATCGCTATGAACGGCCTTGTCATCCTGGTACCCGCAGCGTTTTACCTGGCGTCCAAGGCCAATGCCGGATCCTTCGACAGCTGGTTCTACGCGATCCAGGCTGTCGAACTCGTCGCCGGGGCAGCAAACCTGACGATGATGGGCCTCAACATCCGTGACGGGCTGATGATGATGCGCCGCATCGCCCGCCCGGCACCGCAGCGGTGATTATCGCTGCGGTTCGCGGAGGCGCGTTCAGCCGAGCGTCGAATAGTCGCCCGGCCAGGGCTCGCGCCAGGCGTCCAGCTGCATCAGGCCATCGGACCAGCGGCGAATTTCGCCAAAATCCGCCAGAGGCAATTCGGCCTGATCCGCCAACGGCATGAAGGTCGCGACGCCGAAATCGGCAATGGTCAGCCGGTTGGCGACAAGGTGGTCCTTGCTCTTGAGGTAGTCATTCAAAATGCCGGCGAACTGCAGGAAAAAACCGGTCGCCTCCTCGAGTTCAGCTGCATCCGGGTCGCCGGCGCCGATGGCACCTTTCAAAAACCTCTGAAACCAGAGACGGCCCGCATGACGGGAAAAATGCGCCGTATCCCAGTTCAGCCATTTCATCACCTCGATCTGCTCAATCGGGTCCTGCGGCCAAAGATCCGACCCGGCCTTGTAGGCGACATAGGCCATGATCGCGTGGGCTTCCCATAGATGTGTGTCGCCATCGGCAAGGGCTGGAACTTTGCCGTTTGGATTGACCGCCAGATAGGCCGGTTGCTTGTGCTCGCCCCTGGCAAGCTCGACATGGACGTATTCGACATTTGCGCCGGTGTGTTTGGCCACGGCGCAGGCTTTGCGCGGGTTCGGCGTTTCAGAGTAATAGAGCTTCATGATCTCCTCCTGGGGTGACTTTCGAACAAGCTTGCGGCACAATTAAAATATGATCAAGAACATATTATAATCCTGGCCTAAGATGGCGGCAGGATTGGAGGACTGCCCCATGCCTTACAGCGCTCAACACAAAAAAGAGACACGCGCGCGCATCGTTCAAAGCGCCCATCAGCTTTTTAACCGCAAGGGATTTGCCGATGTCTCGATCGACGAGATCATGGCCGAGGCCGGACTAACGCGCGGCGGCTTCTACAACCATTTCCGCGCCAAGGAGGATCTTTACGCCGAAACGATGTCGGCCTACGCGTCGCGCCGCCAGGACGATAACGACCAACTTCCCGAATGCGGCGCAGAAACGGCACGCCGAATGGTCGACCAGTATATTTCGAGCAACCATTTGAGGAACACTGATGTGCATTGCCCGCTTATGGCCCTGCCGTCTGATGTTGCCCATGCCGGACCCGCCGCCCGGGCCGCCTATCAGCGGGTACTGGAGACGATGGTGCAGTTTTTCGAAATGAACCTCGAGGCGGAAAACGGACTGTCCGCCCGCCAGAAGGCGCTGGCGCTTTCGGCGACCTGTGTCGGGGCCATGGTTCTTGCCCGTACGGTCGATGATGCGGATTTTTCGGATGAAATTTGCGAGGCGGGCGCTGTATTTGCCCGCGCTGCGATTGGGCCGGACTAGAAGTTCAGGTACCGAAATCGTGTGCGATTGTTCATACGCGCTTCGGTTGCCTTTTGACCGAAGTTGAACTAACGCCATCGGCAGGAAACTCAGATGTCAGGTCAGCCCATGCCTCTTCCCCAGCTTCTCGATCATCTCAAAAGGACGGCGGCGCTCAGCCAGGTTGCCGGCCTGATCTCGTGGGATCAGGAGACCATGATGCCGACGGATGGCGCGGCGCAGCGGGCAGAGCAGGCCGGAGCGATAGCCACCGTAATCCATGCCTGTAACGCCGATCCGCGTGTGCCGGAATGGATCGCCGAGATCGATCAGGGCACCCTGTCGCCGTTCGAGCTACGCAATATCGCTGAGGCGCAGCGTGCCTATGACAGGGCGACCAAAATTCCGTCGCGGCTTGCCGAGGAAGGCGCCCGCGCAGCTTCGGAAGGCCAGAGGTTATGGGCGCAGGCGAGAGAGGAAAAAGACTTTTCGATGTTTGTGCCGGCGCTGCGGCGCAATATCGAACTGAAACGCGATGAGGCCGGGTGCCTGGCGGCGCCCGGCGCAGAACTCTACGATTGCCTGCTGGACGAATTCGAGCCCGGCGCGAGGGCGGCCGAATTGCTGCTGATGCTGGAGAGCCTGCGGCCGGGGCTGGTGGCATTGCGCGAAAAGATCGCCGGCAAGCCGGCACCGCAGCCGCTGACCGGGCACTTCCCGGCCGATGCGCAGCTGGCGCTCGCAAAGACCATCGCTGCCCGGATCGGCTACAATTTCGAGGCCGGCCGGATCGATACGGTGGTGCATCCGTTCTGCTCCGGCAATGGCGGCGATGTGCGCATAACCACCCGCACCGATGAGGCCGATCCGTTCAATTGCCTCTATTCTACGATTCACGAGGTGGGCCACGCGCTCTATGCACAGGGCGCTCCGGACTCCTATCTGCCGGCAGCGGACTACTGCTCCATGGGCGTTCATGAGAGCCAGTCGCGCTTCTGGGAAAACCAGATCGGCCGCTCACGCTCCTTTGCCGACTGGCTCTATCCGGCCATGGAAGGCGCGTTCGGTGAATTGTCGCTTGCCGGCCCGGACGCGCTCTATGCAGCAGTGAACCGGGTTCATTCGGGTTTCATTCGCACCGAAGCCGATGAAGTTCACTACAATCTCCATATTCTGCTGCGCTTCGGGCTGGAGCGGGACCTGATCTCCGGCGCGCTTGATGTCGGGGATCTTGAGGAGGCGTGGAACGCCCGGTTTGTGTGCGATTTTGGCGAAACGGTTCCTGATCCCAGCTTTGGCGTGCTGCAGGATGTGCACTGGTCGATCGGGCTTTTCGGTTATTTCCCGACCTACAGCCTCGGCAATATCTATTCGGCCTGCCTCGACAGGGCGATGCGCATTGATCTGCCCGACCGCGACGCCATGATACGGGCGGCTGAAACGCAGCCGATCCTCGACTGGATGCGCGAGAAGATCCATGTGAAAGGCCGCGTGCTGCCCGCGCCGCAACTCATTGAAGAGGCGACCGGCGAAAAACCCTCCGCAGAACCTTTGATCGCCTATCTGGAGAACAAATTCAGCGGCCTGTACGATCTTTAATAATGCCGCAATCCGGCCATATGCAGCACAAAATGTGCCGATATAACTCTTTGCGCATCCGGGGGCACGCTCTAAAGGAGCATCGATCATGATCAGACGAGGTGTTGTGGCCTGCGTTGTGCTGTTGGCGGTGCTGTCGGCATCCGTAAATGGCGCGCATGCCCAGTACAAACCTGAGCTAATCGGCGTTTGGAGCGGCGCGCTGGAACATGGTGCTCGGGTGGTTCCGACGGACCCCACTCCCACCTATTACAGCGCGCTTGACCCGAAACAGACCGTCACCATGACGATTATCGGCCAGGATGACCGCTCTTTTCACGGCATCATGGGCAACAATGACGAACGGGAATATATCGTCGGTGTCGTGCGTGCCGATGGCAAGACATTGCTGATGTCCGATGATGACGGCTATCTGTCGGCAACCATGCTGACCCCGACCACCATGGAATATTGTGTGCAGGTTGCCCAGGGCGATCATATGGTCGCAGCGTGCGGCGTTCTGGAGAAACAATAGGCATATGCGCCGAGGCTCCTGCGGTTGTCAGACGACCGCTGATAGTTGAAAGTCCGGCGGTCTGACAAGGGAGCTGAACAAGATGAAATCTAGAGGGTTGTTTGTTGCGTCTTTGTGCGCCGTGGTGCTGATGCCGGGTCCTTGGGCCGCCACACTGGCTCAGACCGCAGACAGCAATGAGCCGGCAACCCGATTGATGGAGGGGCCGGCGCCGGATGCCGCCGAAGACAACAAAGCGCCGATTGTCCGCATGATGCTGAAGGTTCAGATACCAATCCAGTCCGGGAACCGGGCCATCGAAAATGGCACAATGGGGACAATTTTCGAAAGCCTGATGCAAAAAATCAAACCGGAAGCGGCGTATTTCTCCCAGGAAGGCGGCCTGCGTACCGCGTATTTTGTTTATGTGATGGATGGGACTTTCGAGTTCGCGGAAATACATGAACCCCTGATCCAGGGCCTCGGTGCGCGTGTCTATGATCAACCGGCTCTTACATGGGAAGATATCGGCAAAGCCTTTGCCGATACGCAGGAGAAAAAATAGGTCCCTGTCAAAGCAGTTCGGATCTCAGCCAGTCGGCAAAGGCGCTGGCGCTAGCGTTTTTTGGTTCCTGTTCAGCTTCGATCAGCCAGTAGGCCATGCCGCTGGGGTGGCGGTCGGGAAACGGGGCGGCGAGCTGGCCGGCGTTCATCGCATCGGTTGCCATCGGCTCCCAGGCGAGGAAGATGCCAAGCCCGGCGATTGCCCCGTCGAGGCAAAGCGAAGCGTTTGACAGGACTGGACCTTCATTCAGAATGTCCATCGTCAGACCGTTTGGCGCCAGCCAGACATCCCATGCGAACATTGCATCCGGATCGTAAATGATCGGAAATTTTGCGATGTCACCGGGTGTCTTCACGTCAGATGCGAGCGCCGGGCTGCAGATGGGAAAGACATGCTGATCGAGCAGTTTTTCAGCCCGTACGCCCGGCCAGTCGCCATCGCCGACCCGAATGCAGATGTCCACGTCGGACCTGCCGGGATCAATGATTGAAACGGAGGCGTCGAGGCGCACCCGGATGTCCGGATATCTCCTGTGAAACCCGCTCAGCCGTTTGACCAGCCATTTTTCCGCAAGCACAGGAGGAACTGAAACGGTGAGGGTTTCCTTGCGATCGTTCTCGGCGAGCTGCACCGCGGCTGACAGTTCCGTCATCGCCGTGGTGAGGCGCCGTGTCACCTGCAGCCCCAGCGGGGTTTTCTGCAGGCCCTTCGGCTGGCGCTTGAACAGCATGCGGCCGAGCTGCTTTTCCGCATTCTGCACCTGCTGGCTTACCGCGCCGACGGTAACGCCCAGTTCGTCGGCGGCGGCGCGCAACGTGCCGAGGCGGCCAACGGCTTCGACGGCCCGCAATGCTGACAGATGGACACGGTTCAGGTTTTTCATATAGTTTTTCTAAACTGACCTACAGAAGATGTCGATGAACAGGTCGATTGTGTCCTGTTATGGTCTAGACATGCTAAACATTCAGAAAAATCCTATCATCCAATTGTGGCGGACTGTGAGACGCTTTCTTCACTTCAAATATCCGTCCATACAATCGGTTCCAGGCGACGATTGCGACTGGAGAGCTGACCCGTTGTCGCATCCTGTGCTGCGAACCATGACACAGACGCAGCTTGCCGATTTGTATTTTGACGCCTGTGCGTTCGATGACGGGCGTTCCCTGCAAACACACTGCATGGATGGTGCTCCGAAGGCGCACCCAACGCGAACAAATCGACTGCCGCAATTGCAACAGCCGGCACCAAATCAGGTTCATCACGCTTGAAAAGGCCGTATTTCCATTGCTAGCTTGAATTGCATCTGCAATGGCTTTCAACGGAGGACATATGTCCAGACGTCTTTTCCTTGCCTTCGCCCTTTCCCTGCTCGGATTTCATGCCGCACCGGCACAGACTGCTGACAACAGCCTCAAAAAAATTGCCGTCGGGATCGACTGGTTTGTCGATCCGAACCACGGTCCGCTGGTCGTTGCCCTGGAGCGCGGATTTTTTGCCGATGCGGGGCTCGATGTGACCCTGGTGCCGCCGGAAAACACGATGGGCAACGTCACCATGGTGCTCGACGGCCGCGTAGCCATCGGCATGTCCGACCAGCCGCGGACGCAGATCGAGGTGGCCGGCGGCAGTCCATTGGTCATAATTGGTACTCTCATTACCGAGCCGCTCAATGTCATTCTTGCCGTCGAAGGCGGACCGATCAAATCCACTGAGGATCTGCGCGGCAAGCGCATCGGCTACGCCGACAGTCAAACGACCGAAAGCGATCTGCTGAAAATTTCGCTGGCCGCGCACGATATCCCCATGTCCGAGGTGACGCTCGTTAATGTCGGATTTGCGATGGTGCCGGCACTGCTGGAAGGCAAGGTGGACGTTTTGACGGATGCCTACAGCAATTTCGAGCCGTTCCAGGTCGAACTCGCCGGCAAAACGCCGCTGGTTCTCGATATCGAAAAGGGTGCGATGCCTGCCTATAGCGAGCTGGTCTATATCGTGAACCGCGACATTGTGGATCCGGACGTGGTGGATAAGTTTCTCGTCGCGGTCGAGCGCGGCGCCAAGGCGCTTGTGGAAGATCCCGATGCCGCCTGGGAGCTGTTCATCAAATACGATCCCAAGCTCGACAATGAACTCAACCGCAAATCCTGGGATGCGACAGTGCCGCTGTTTTCGACAAATCCGGCGAAACTCGACAAGGAGAAATTTGCAGAGTTTGCGACTTTTCTCGTGGCAAACGATCTTGTGGCGGCAATACCCGCGCCGGAGGATTACCTCTACAGCCCCTGACCTGTTTTCTCGGCAGGCAGTTTCTGGGCCGTAAATATGGCGGCAATCACAAGCGCCGCCTCGAAGAACTGGCTGGTCGAAAGGTCTTCCTGCAGGATCAGCAGAGCAAGCACGATCGTCACCACCGGCTCGAGGTTCATGACCATGGCCGTACGTGAAGCGCCGATGATCCGCACCCCGGCGAACATGCCGAGAAATCCTCCGGCAAATGTCAGAGCCGCGGCAGCCATGATGATGCCGGCGATCATGTCAGCCGGCGGCGGCGCCCATGCGCCGGTGCCAAAGGTAAACATCAGCAAAACGATCGTACCCGTGACCGCCATGCAGAACGTGGTGACCGTCGGCTGGGCTTTCGGCAACTGCCGTCCCGTCCAAATAAACGACGTGGCGACGCCAATCGCTGCCAGGGCTGCAAATATCAGACCGGGCGCATTCAGTTGACCGAAGCCGACATGGAGGCAAATCACCAGGCCGGTAGGCGCTGCCAGAAAACAGGCGATTTCAGCCATTGCCGGCTTCCGCCGGTCCAACAGGCTCTCGCCAAGCCGTGTCAGCTGGGGGAATAAATAGAGGATCAATATGGCCAGGCTAACCGGAATGAAGGCGAATGCAGCGGTCAGAAATCCGGTCGCGGCCGTGTAGACGACACCGGCGCCCATACAGTGCATGAGATCGCGGCGCGACAACGAAATCGCGGTATTGCAGAGCTTCAGCCAGGCGCCGCACACCAGCGCAAAGCAGCCAAAGCGAAAGACCGTCAGCGTCTGCGGATTGCTGCCGTTGTCATAGACCATCGGCGCCAAAATGCTCGACAGGCTGATGCTGACCGTCGCCGCCATGACGATCATGATGCCGAGTGCGGGGCCGGATGTCCGATTGTCTTCAATGGTCGTCATACGCGGCGTGATCAAGAAAAAACCTTCACGGCACTCTTAGGCGCTCTGCCGGACACCGTAAAACACGTGATCCGGTTTCTGTTGGTTGCGGGTCATCTCATCCCCATATTTGATAGGCAGACCCGGGCTCCAGACGGAGGAGACGATGAGCAGTGCGACTTCCGCCTATAGCCTTGAAAAGCCGTTGAAATTCGACATTCAGGGCGCTGCGTTCAAGCGCGATCCGTTTGCCACCTTTGCTGCCATGCGCGATGGTCTGATCAACGAGCTCGTAAGGGCGGAAGACGATGGCGACAAGCTCGATGAAGACGAGCTCGTCTCCATGGTGTTCCTGCTGCTTGTCGCCGGTTTCGAGACCACGACCCATCTGATCGCTGACAGTGTCATTACGCTTGAGCGGAATCCGGAGCAGAAGGCTGTTCTGCTTGCGGATCCCGAAAAGC
>JAAEOH010000084.1 GCA_024244645.1 Hyphomicrobiales bacterium | reverse complement strand
CCATCGATAGAAACTCGCTCGCGCAATACCGAAATACCGGCAGGTAGTGGAAACTGAACCGTTTCTGTCGGCATGCTCAAGAATGCGAAGTTTGCGCCTTATCTCGCGCTGGTCCCTGTTCATTGGATACATCCTCCTTCTTAAAACAGAAGATTAATGGATGTGTCCCGCAAGGTCCGACATATCTACACTGCCAAATAGAGTGCAACATACCAAAAAGCCGATATCAAGTTTGTCGATTATAGACTCAGATGTGGATGTCAGCTTCGCGGACGTTTAAGATCTTCACCACTCTGTAACTAACCAACGGATTTCACTGCAGAACCCGATTTGCATCTGAGTGGAGTAACAGCCGACCCCAGTGTCCGAGGAGCAGCTGGACAGCTCGTAGGTTTCCGGTCCTCTTGTAGATTTCCGCAACCTTGGTCCGTCGCAAGGAGTGTGTTCCATAGGCGCTTGACTCCAAACCTATCGAGCGTACCCAATCTTTCAACAGGCGGGCGTACTGCCGTGTCGAGATGTGCGGACGATCATGAAAGCGTCCTGGCCACAGATATTCGTGTCCAGACATCATCGGGTGACCTATCCAGTCCGCGAGCGCTTTGCGGGTTCCATCAGTGATCTCGAAACGGACTGACGACTTGGTCGAAACTAGAAGTCATATAATGTTGCAAGGAGGTCAGAATATCGACGATTCAGAACCTCCATGTTGTTCCCTCAAAAGCCATCCAAATGCACTTCTGACTCTGTCTTTTGCGTCGGTCTCAAAGCAGATTCCATGCCCGATAATAACTTTCTCAAAATCCCAATCCAACATACGTTGAAGTGATTTTCTTGCCTCACTGCGATCAGTAATCGTGAGCCTCAAATCTCTAGGGACCCCACCGTTCGGAGCTAGGACACCGACAGCCTGCTTCACAATACGCCAGAACCAGTTCTCCCCGCTCGGATCATGGTTTTGAATAAGGTCGGTGAGAATCAGCGTCTTCGATGATCTGTGAAAAAACACTACCTCAGGAAGTACTCTGCTACCTCGAAAGATCAACTGATCTATTTCATCCTTCCAAGGTGGTTCGTCGCTGTCCTGCAACGTACCATCAAAGCGGAGAGCTTTCTTCTTTTTCGCCAACCCAGGTGCGCCCCATAGTTCTGCTCGCGGATAAGCCTTCACCCACTCGCCCACGAACAAATGATGAAGCACGTTGGGTGCGACAACATATTTCACATTGCCCAATCGATCCACGTCCTCCATCCTTTCAACAGAGGCGGCCACGGGCGAATGAAGCCACAGAAAATTGCCAGGCAAGCGAACAACCGTCATCCTTGTGCAAAAAGGGATGGAATACATACTGACTTGATCGCCATCCATTGTCCAAATGTCAGTTCCGAATGCTTGCAGTGCCACGGCGACCTTACGGGGTTAATTGCACTATCTGCCAGAGATCTCACAATAAGTCCTAGACTCAATCAAATCCAGCATACCGCGAGAATAGCGATTGTGACGTACCTATCTTGCAGATGAGCCGACGTGAGGTTCCATGGGCTAGGTGCATACGGGCAAAAGCAGTCATCCGTGCGGACGAATCGACCAGCGCCAGCCGAGCAGGGAGATTACGATCCAGAACAGGCTTCGAAGTGTGAGCGCACCAACGGTACGCACTTCATATTGCCCTCCTAAATAGACGTGAATCCCAAAAACGGCGAAAACGACAAGTGTTGCAGCTGCAATCAGTAAAGCAAGAAAGGTTCCCCAGCGGGCATGCTGCCAGAGACCAATGCCTGCAGTAATATAGGCAAACCCGGCCAGAAAATTAAACCACAAAACAAAGGGAACCGCATCTCCCACAGCTTGTCTGGCCGCTTCTCCGCCGAACAAAGCATAGCCACCGGAGAATATTGTCAGCAATCCAAACAGGAAAGCCAAAGTGGCAACGAAGCAGTATTTGCTAATTCTTGACACTCAAATGAGCCTTGCTTCGATGCTAACGGCACGATTGGAACTTCCGCGATCGGGAATAGACCACCGCAAATGATGGTTGAAAGCGTATTTTGCCGAATACCATCAGTGCCAGAATAGCGGAGGTTCAATATTGTCAGTATAGTAGCCGATCTTGGCCCTTTCAGTTGTCGAAACAGCCTTGGCGCTGATCACCAGGTGGATAAGCATTTCTGAGTTATCGCTTTGTGTGTCGACGAAAATTGCTGGCCACACTATCAGCGATCTGCTGCGCTCCAGTCATAGCCAGCCGCGAAGAGGGCAAGCCGGTGGCCGAAGGCAAGGGCGAGGTTTACCGCGCCGGCCAGTTCTTCACTTACTATGCCGCCGAGATCCTGCGCCAGCTCGGTGAAAATATCGATTCCGTGCGCCCCGGTATCGAGATTGATGTGCGTCGTGAACCAATGGGCGTTGTTGCCGTCGTCTCGCCGTGGAACTTTCCGACCGCGACCGCAAGCTGGAAAATCGCGCCGGCGCCAGCCTCACGGACAATGATTGACGGAATTTGAGCATGAACCATCCGGTATTAGGCCTCGGCGAGGTGAAGATCCTCGCACAAAATGCGCTTGAAGGCGCCGGTGCCAGCCAGGCGAATGCGGCTTCGGTGGCACGCTCGACGGTGCTTGCCGAGCGTGACGGTATTCGCAGTCACGGGCTGATGTATGTGCCGATCTATGCCGAACACATTGTCTGCGGAAAGGTTGACGGCAAGGCACAGCCTGTTGTCGGGCAACCGCGGCCGGGCGCCGTGTGTGTGGACGCCAAAACCGGCTTCGCACACCCGGCAATCGATGCCGGGTGGCAGCAGCTGACTGAAGCCGCAGCCGGCAGCGGCATTGCTGCAATGACGGTATATAATTCTTACAATTGCGGCGTGCTTGGCCATCACGCGGAGCGCCTTGCCGAAGCGGGTCTTGTCGGTCTGTGCTTTACCCATGCACCGGCATCGATAGCGCCCTATGGCGGCAGCAAACCGGTGATCGGCACCAATCCATTTGCACTGGCTGTGCCCGACGGCAGCGGCGAAGCCGCGCTTCTGATCGACCAGTCGACAAGTGTCATCGCAAGATCGGAAATCATGATGCGTTCCAGGGCCGGTGAGCCGATTGAGCCCCACTGGGCGCTGGATGCCGACGGGCGGCCGACAACGGATGCGGATATGGCGCTGAAAGGCTCGATGCTGCCGGCAGGTGGTTACAAGGGCTTTGGCATCGGGCTTTTGGTTGAGATCATGGCTTCGTGTCTTTCCGGCGCTGTCTCGAGTGTCAATGCCAGCCCGTTCTCCGGCACTGTCGGCGGTCCGCCGCAAACCGGCCAGTGTCTGATGGCCATTGATCCCGAGGCCTTTTCCGGACAGGTGTTATATCAGCGCATCGCAGCGCTGATTGAAGAATTTGACAGCCAGGAGGGCACCCGGGTTCCGGGCTCCCGCCGCAAGGAAAACAGCCAGCGGCTGAAGCAGAAGGGTGTCCGCGTCGATCCGGCCCTGATTGAGCGGATTCGCAAATTCGGGTGACTTTGAGCGGTTGTCACTCAAGCACTGTGAGAATGTCAGACAGCGGCTTTTTCAGCTTCGCCACCTTCGGAACCTTGGCGTCTTCTGAAGGATGGCCGGCGGCAATGATCATCACCGGTTTTTCGGAGGCGGGACGTCCCAGCATGGTGTTGAGGAACTTCATCGGGTTTGGCGTATGCGTGAGCGTCACGAGGCCGGCATGGTGCAATGCCGCCAGCAAAAAACCCGTGGCTATGCCGACGCTTTCCGGCACGTAGTAATTCTTGAAGCGCGTTCCGTCGTCAAAATGGCCCCACCGCTGAGCGAAAACCACGATGAGCCAGGGTGCAATATCGAGATGCGGCTTTTCGGCATTGGTTCCGATCGGCTCAAGCGCCTTCAGCCATTCGTCCCCCGCGCCTCCCTCATAGAAGCGGCGTTCCTCTTCCTCGGCGGCCAGCCTGATACGGTGCTTGGACGCCGGCTCCGAAATTGCCACGAAGTGCCATGGCTGGTGGTTGGCACCGCTGGGGGCGGTGCCGGCTGTGCGGATAGATTGTTCGATGATTTCTCTCGGCACCGGCCTGTCGCAATAGTCGCGCACCGTATGTCGGCGTTTCATCCGGTCATGAAAGCCTTTCGCCTGCGCCAGCATTTCAGTATCGGACAGGTCCATCCGGTCCGGAAGGTCGAGCTCTTCAAAGGTGATATTTTCGCGCGTAAACATTCGTGGTTTCCCGTCGGTTTCGATCAGGTGCAGTGCGTCAGGTGAGGAGCGTGTCTCAACGCACTAGCCGGCAATAATGAGCTCGACATTGGATTCCCTGCACAGCCGTTCGATCTTTTTCGGTGGCGGAGCGTCGGTGACGAAATAGTCGATATCCGCCAGACGACCGATCTGCACCGGTGCGCGCCGCTGGAACTTCATCTGGTCCGCCACCAGGATCTTCCTGCGCGCCTGTTCGATAATCGCCTGGGCAACACGCACTTCCCGGTAGTCGAAATCAAGCAGTTCGCCCTCTTCATCGATTGCCGATGCGCCGATTATCGCGAAATCCACTTTGAACTGGCGTATGAGATCGACCGCTGCCGCGCCGACAATTCCGCGGTCGCTCTTGCGCACCATGCCGCCGGTGATCACCACTTCGACATTTTCGGCTTCAGATAAAATCAGCGCGACGTTGAGATTGTTGGTGATCGCCATCAACCCCAGATGGTGACGCAGCGCATAGGCGACCTGTTCAGTTGTCGTTCCGATATTGAGGATGACGGACGAGTTGTTTGGCACCAGTTCCGCGACCGCCTGGGCGATGCGCACCTTGCCTTCCGATGCCATGTCCCGGCGCGATTGATAGGCAAGGTTGACGGTATTTGAAGGAAATATCGCGCCGCCATGAACCCTTTGAAGCTTCTCCATGTCGCACAGTTCATTAAGATCCTTGCGGATGGTCTGCGGCGTCACTTCGAACTGGGAAGCAAGGTTTTCCACTTCAACGCGGCCTTCCTTGCGGGCGATATCAAGAATATCGATCTGTCTGGGTTGCAACAGTTGCACGATGGCTCCTCCGTGTGCGCTATCCAATAACCGCAATTTGCGCAAAAGATCAATCGGAGCGCCGGCCGCACATCGGATCTGATGGCCGGCAAACAACATTGCCCGGCATACCGGTTGCAACTGGCTGCCGGTTTCCTAATTATTGCCGGATGAGATTAGCAGTCCTTGCCTTGGCGATACTCTATTTTGGACCGTTGCTGGCGCAGTTTGCTGTCTATGCAGCAAGCGACCCGCAGGCCCATTGGAGCCGCGCCGATCGCACCAGGGCCGGGCTGGCGCCGGACCCGGCGTCCGTTAAAGCCGCAATCGTGCAGGTCTATTCGGCCCGGGCCTATCGCTGGCGCGGCGTCTTTGCCGTCCACACCTGGCTTGCGATCAAGGAAGAAGGTGCCGCCGATTACACCCGCTATGACGTCATCGGCTGGGGTCGGGCATTGCGCACCGGCATTGGGCAACCGGACAGCCGATGGGTTGGCAATGAGCCAGTGGTTCTGTTTGAGGCGCGCGGCGGTGCCGCCGCCGCCATGATCCCCAAAATCAGGGCGGCAGTTGCCGGCTATCCGCATCGCGGCAACGGTGCATACACGCTTTGGCCCGGACCGAATTCCAACAGCTTTATTGCGGCAATCGCACGTCAGTCTCCGGAATTGAACGTGGCAATGTCTCCGCTTGCAATCGGCAAGGACTACACGCCCGGCTGGATTTCCCTCATGCAAACCCCTTCGAATACAGGCTGGCAATTGTCCTTTGCCGGCTATGCCGGCATCGGGATCGGCAGTGTCGAGGGCCTTGAACTGCACATTCTGGGCCAGACACTCGGTATCGATGTTCTGCGCCCCGCCGTGAAGCTGCCCGGACTCGGACGCCTCGGCCTTTCGCGCAGCCCGGCGATCTGAATTTTTCTAAGCAGTTGTCGGCAGCAAGCAATGTCCGCTTGGCGAACACTATTGCGTTGCCCGTTTCAACAACTCTGCAGCACCGTTATCTGCACGCGTTACGACAGAAAACCCGGGTGCAATGTCGCCCGCAGCGAAGAGGGATGAATATGAAACTGGCGAGTTTCGAACACAACGGCGTTTCCGGCTACGGCGCAGTCGAAGACCGGGGAATACTGGATCTCAGCGCCGTATTGCGGGATCAATATCCGACATTGCGGGCGTATCTCGCCGCCGGCACCGCCGTTGCGACCGAGAAGGCAAGGGAATCGGCGCCGTTGCTTGCCCTCGACACGGTAACTTTCCTACCCGTCATTCCCGAGCCATCCAAGATATTGTGCATTGGTATCAACTACGCCACTCACATTGCGGAAGCGGGTCGTCAGACGCCCGATTATCCGATAATTTTCGTGCGCTTTTCCGAAAGCCAGACCGGCCATCTGCAGCCGATGATCAAGCCGCAAGAATCCAACAAATTTGATTTCGAGGGTGAACTTGCCGTGGTCATCGGCAGGGGCGGACGGCGCATTGCGCGCGAAAAAGCGCTGGACCACGTGGCGGGATACGCCTGTTACAATGACGGTTCGGTGCGTGACTGGCAGCGCCACTCCACCCAGTTCACGGCCGGCAAGAACTTTCCCGGAACCGGCGCGTTCGGTCCCTGGTTGGTAACTGCCGACGAGATCCCCGACCCCTCCGCACTGAAGCTGGAAACCCGTCTCAATGGCGACGTTATGCAGCGCGCGCCCACATCCGATCTCGTCTTCGACGTTCCCGCGCTCATCGAATACTGTTCGACAATGACCGAGCTTGTTCCTGGCGATGTCATCATCACAGGCACGTCCGGCGGTGTCGGTGCATTCCGCGATCCACCGGTCTTCATGAAGGACGGCGACACGATCGAGATTGAAATCTCCGGCATCGGCACGCTGAGGAATGTGGTCCGGGCCGAACGCGTGTAATAGCCGCGCGCGACGCATAATTTGTCCTCAACAGGCCCATTTTGGCTTCATTGCGGGTCTAGATCTGAATTCGACACGCTTGCACAGGAGCCCGGGATTGTGGATGGTTTTGTCATGACCGTGGTGCATGTTGCAGACGGCCTGCCAAACCGAAAGATCCTGCCATGAAAAAGACGACTCGCCTGCGAGCCCTGTTTGAAGCACCTGAAATTCTTGTCATGCCGGGCGCACACGATGCGCTTTCGGCCAAGATTGCCGAGCGCGCCGGTTTTGAGGCCATTATCATGGGTGGCTTCCCGGTCACCGGATCGCTGTTGGCTGCTCCCGATTCCTCGCAATTGGGCCTGACTGAACTCACCGATCACTACCGCCGTGTCACCGGAGCCATCGAAATACCGCTCTTTGCCGATGCCGATACGGGCTTTGGCAATGTCACCAATGTGCGGCGGACGACCATTGAATTCGAACGCGCCGGCGTATCGGGATTTTTCATGGAAGATCAGCTGTTTCCCAAACGCTGTGGTCATACGCCCGGCAAAGCCGTTGTGCCCGCCGATGAGATGGTAGCCAAGATCAAGGCCGCCACCGATGCGCGGGCAGACGATGATCTGGTGATCATGGCCCGCACCGATGCGTTGGCCGTGGAAGGAATCAACGCCGCCATAGACCGCGCCGCCCTTTATCGGGAAGCCGGGGCCGACGCGCTCTTTATCGAGGCGCCGACAAGCGTCGAGGAAATGCGCAAAATAGTCAGCGATCTGGGCGGTCTGCACATGGCCAACATGATCGATTTCGGCATGTCGCCGGATCTCAACGCCCAAGAGCTTGAAGAGATCGGTTTTGCCTGCGGTGTTTGGGGCTTGAGTTCCATATTCACCATGACCCGTGCGCTGATGGATCTCTATGCGCAGATCAGGTCGGACGGAACCAGCGCCAATGCGCGCGGGCGCATGGTCAGCTTTGCGGAATTTACCGAATTTATCGGTCTGCCTGAAATGCGGCAGACGGAACAGCAGGACCTTGACTTTGCGCGGGCGTTGATCGAGGCACATGATTGACCTTCATCGCGGGAATTCTCCAATTCGCACAGGGAACACAGCATGACGCCCAGCACGCTCGTTTTCGATGGCCACAATGATGTGCTCACCAGGCTCTACAAGGCTGGAGGCATCGGGATTGCGGAAGGATTTTTGACCGGGCAGGACGGGCATATCGATCTGCCGAAGGCGAAAATGGGTGGATTTGGCGGCGGATTTTTCGCCATCTGGATACCGACGCCGGAAGAACTGGATGATGAAATCGAGGCAATGGAGGCACCGCAATACGATATTCCGCTGCCTGAATCCATTGAAGCGAAGGAGGCGATCCAGATCGCAATCGAAGAGGCCGCGATCCTTTGCCGGCTGGAAGAACTTGGCGCCTTGAAGATCTGCGTCACCGCGACCGAACTGCGTGACTGTCTTGAGAGCGGCAAGATGGCCGCTATCCTGCACATGGAGGGCGCCGAAGCGATTGATCCGGAGCTCCACGCATTGGAAGTTTTCTACCGCGCCGGATTGCGGTCCCTTGGCCCGGTCTGGAGCCGGCCGACCATTTTCGGCGAGGGTGTTCCGTTCCGCTTTCCGGGTTCACCGGACATCGGTGGCGGGCTGACCGGACTGGGACTTGATCTGGTGCGCCGCTGCAATGCGCTCGGCATCATGATCGACCTTTCGCATATCACGGAAAGGGGCTTCTGGGATGTTGCCGAGCACAGCACCCACCCGTTGGTCGCGACCCATTCGAATGCCCACGCGCTTTGCCCGCATGTGCGCAATCTGACCGACGACCAATTGGGGGCAATCGCCGGGAGCGACGGCATGGTCGGCGTCAATTTCGCCGCCTCGTTCCTGCGCGAAGACGGCAGGATGATCGATGATGTGCCGCTCGAGCAGATGCTTCGCCATTTCGATCATCTGATTTCATTGGTCGGCGAAGACAGGGTTGGCTTCGGCTCGGATTTTGACGGCGCCAAGGTGCCCCAGGCGATTGGCGATGCCTCCGGATTGCGTTTCCTTGTCGAGGCGATGCGAAACCACGGTTATGACGAGGTGCTGCTCAAAAAACTCTGCCACGGTAACTGGCTGCGGGTGCTGGAAAAGACCTGGGGAAAATAGCCCTGGATCATTCGACGCAGGGCCTTTTTCTTGCACCCCAAAGGCGTCCGTTCGCACCGAAGTAAATCATAGAAAAAAAGCCGGCTATCCAGATCGCGGAAACCACGAACTCGACCAAGTCATCAAGGCCGCCGCATTCATCGTAGAGAAAACATCTGTTTGACAGAAGAAAATGGAGGGCGAACACGAAACTGATAAGCAGGGCAACCAAATACAGCACGATTGCCAGGACACGTCGCAGCCTTGACGGATAAACAAAGGCCTCGTCCAGGCGTTTGCGCTCAGGCAGCCGATCCGCTTGCGAATATCGTTCCGGGTGCCGCAGAACCACAACCGAACCTACGGCCATGTCGTGTACGGCCTGGTGTTTTTGCGTGATGAGAATTGACGTCAGGGAATAAAGCCCCAGCACCGCCTTGACGGTAAAACGAACGATCGCCCTGATCAGATTCAGTCTCCGGCCGGTCTCGGCATCTTCCACCTTCAGATTTCTCAGATAGTGACCGATGGTTGACCCGGTCAGGCTGACCAGACCCGGCTCAAAAGCCAGGATGACCAGAGCTACAAACGACACTTTGGCGTAGGCCGGCAGGTCGAACCTGGCAATGAAAAGGCCTGATGCAAGAAACAGCACAAAAACGATGAGACCGTCGACAATTGCCGCCTGGAGCCGCAGCTGAAATCTCGGAAAGTGTCTGCTCATCGGTGATATTTCCCACTCCGACTTGCCGGCCGAGTCAAAATGCAATCGTTTTGCCAATCCAATCCTGCGGCAATGTCTGTGTCAACGCAGTGTTTTTGAAGCTTGCGCTCACGGCCGCGCCGCATCAGCGGCGACAGCCGGTCGGCCTTGCGATGCGCGGTGCGCTTCGATCTTTTTTGTCCTTGCAAGATCATCATGGAAAATGAGTACGGTGCGTAGCACCGCAAGCGCGACCGCGCGTCGGGCCCTTTGGCCCGCCCCGTCCGGAGCATAGGCCCGAAGGGCCGCTCATGCCTGAGGACAGAAAATAGATGAAATGAGTACGGTGCGTAGCACCGCAAGCGCGACCGCGCGTCGGGGTTTTTAGGCTTGCGCTCACGGCCGCTCCGCCCCTTCGCGGCTGGCCTGCGCGGGCGCGGGCGAAAAGTCGCCCGGCAGCCGGTCGGCTGCGTTCTTGTGGGTCTCACAACGCCGAAGGCGCGAGCGCGACCGCGCGTTGGGCCCTTTGGCCCGCCCCGTCCGGAGGTTAGCGGCGGAGCCGCGCTCAACCGCGAGGACAGTATATCAGCCGAGCAACCGCTCTTCGAACGGATAGCTCGTCAGGTTCTCGTAGCCCTTCTCGGTGATCAGCAGCTGATCCTCGAGCTTGACGCCGACCGTGCCGCCTTCTGCCCCGACATAGGCTTCCACTGTCATCACCATGCCCGGCTCAAGCGCGCCGGCATAGCCGCTGGCCTCGAAGTCTTCAGGATAGCGAAGGGCGGGATATTCGTCGCAAAGACCGACACCGTGCGCCAGGCAGCTGTAGCGCTGACTGCGGAATTTCTCCGGCAAACGATGTGCCTTTTGCGTGATCTCCTCGAAGCCCATGCCCGGCCTCATCAGCTCCATATTGGCGTGGATGTGCTCATGGGCGACCTTGTAGTGTTCCTTCTGCTCATCAGTCGGCTCGAAATCGCCGACCATCCATGTGCGGGAGATATCGACGCATATGCCGTAAGTGCCAATCAGATCGGTGTCGAAGGCGAGCAGTTCACCTTGGTTTATGATGCGCGGCCCGCACTCCTGGAACCACGGATTGCAGCGCGGCCCCGAAGCAAGCAGGCGCGTCTCGATCCATTCGCCGCCGCGGCGGATATTGCCGGCATGCAGCAGCGCCCAGACATCGTTTTCCGAAAGGCCCGGCTCCAGCGCCGCGTACATCTCACCGACGGACAGTTCGCCGGAATGCATGGCGCAGCGCATGGCCAGCAGTTCGTCCGGTCCCTTCACCAGCCGTGCTATTTCGGTCACTTCCTGACCGTTGCAGACCTCAACACCGAGCTTTTGCAGCGCTGCAAAACCCGCGGTCTCGATCTTGTCCACGGCAAGCCGCCGGTTGGCACCGCCGTGAACATGCAAGAGATCGTCCACCTCGGCCGCGAACAATGCCGCATGTTCATCGACCCTGTCGCCGCTTTCGAAATAGAAGAAGCTGGCACCGTGCCGCACTTCCCGCACGATCGGCAGATGGGCTGAAAGGTGCTCGCAATTGTGAAAATCCCACAGCACCACGTAGCCGTCAGCCGAAACGAAGCAGGCGCGGGCCAGATTGTGGGCGGTCCAAAGCTGCATGTTGGTGGTGTCGGTGGCGTAGCGGATGTTGAGTGGATCGAAACACAAAAGACCCGCATAATCGTGTTTGCGGATTTCGGCCACCAGCCGCTCAAGCCGGAATTGCCGCATCTGATCCAGGTTCGGCGGTGTGAGGCCCGCTTCCTTCCACTCGGCAAACGCCAGCGCGGTCGGTCCGATCTCGACGCGGTCATTGTCGTCGGGAGAGCCATCGGGCTTCAGCTGTCTTGGACGCCTGCGGCTCGGGTCGATTTTCTGGTTCGAGATGGAAAACACGCTCATATGCTTGTCCTGTTGCATCGCTGATCCTGATCCGGATCATCTGGCAATATGCGTCAGAATGCGCTTTTAGCCGCGACCAGAAAAATCCGGATTGCGCCTCTTGCAGTGCAGCAAACCGCTCTATCAGGCTTGCTTCAGATAGGCGGCGATGATGTTGCGCGCTGCTTCCAGGTCGCTGCGATGGATCATCTCGGTCACCGTGTGGATATAACGGGTGCCGACAACGATGCCGACAGCCCTTGCGCCGGCTGCAGCCTGTTGCGCCGCGGCACCGTCCTGTCCGCCGGCGCGCAGCATGGTGCGCTGATGCGGAATTTTCTGCTTCACGGCGATGGCTTCGATCTCCTTCACCAGATCGCGGTCAGCGATGAAGCTTGAATCTTTCACATGCAGGCCAAAGCCCTTGCCGTGCTGGGTCGTGCGGTCCTGTTCAGGCACGCCAGGTGTGTCGCAGGCAAGCGTCGTGTCGATGCCGATGCCAATATCGGGTTTAACGGCGAAGGACGCTGTGCGTGCACCGCGCAAGCCAACCTCTTCCTGGCAGGTGAACGCAACATGGATTTCGCAACCATGTTTGGCTTTGCCGAGCGCCCGGATCGCCTCGATGCCCAGCCAGCAGGCAACCCGGTTATCGAGTGCCTTGGAAACGATCTTGTCGCCGATTTCGATCAGCGGCTCGTCCATCGTCATCATGTCGCCAACCTTGACGTGATCGCGTGTGGCTTCGCCAAGGCCGAGATCAATGACGAATTCGGCGACTTCCGGAATCTTCTTGCGCTCTTCCGGCGTCGAGATGTGAATGGGCCGTCCGCCCGGGTTCATCACCCCTTTCAGATCGCCCTCGTCGGTCGACACCACAATGCGCCGGGAAAACAGGTTGCGCGGGTCGAACCCGCCGACCGGCTGGACGTAGACAAATCCCTTGGCTGTGATGTGCGAAACAAGAAAGCCGATTTCGTCCATATGGCACAGCAGCATGATCTTCTTCGGATTTTTCAATGTCTTGCGCGCATTGCGCCTGCATAACAGCGATCCCATCGGGTCGACCGTCATATCGTCAAACAGCGGTTTGACTTCCCCCATGATGAGGTCCCTGACACGGTGTTCGTGCCCGGACACACCAGGTGTTTCGCAAAGTCGGCGCAGGAGATCGACGTTCATGTCTTGCTGTCCCTGGAAATTGTGGTTGAGCCGTTGGATGATGTGTCGGGGATCATAATGCCTGCTCCATTCGGATAACAGCCCAATTTACCCCATCCGGCAATATCCGAACCCCGGTAATAAAAACGCTGAAAACAGCTTGAAACGCAGCTCACAGCACTGGTTCTTGTCGCAATTTGTCTGTATGGAAATCGCAAACTTGGCCCGCTGCAGACCCGTGCACTGCGCCGCAGAACCGACCAGACGGACATGTCCATGCAGGAACTCACTATCCGCCGCCCCGATGACTGGCATCTTCATCTGCGCGACGGCGATATGCTCGAAGCGGTGCTGCCGCACACAAGCAGGCACTTTGCCCGCGCCATCATCATGCCCAATCTGGTGCCGCCGGTGGTCGACACGGCATTGGCGGCAAGCTACCGCGCGCGCATTGAAAAGGCCCTGCCACAGGATCATCGGTTCATACCGCTGATGACATTGTATCTCACCGAGACCACGGATGCCGAGGATGTCGTTTCTGGCTACGAGAGCAGTGCGATTGCCGCCGTCAAACTCTACCCTGCCGGAGCGACGACCAACTCGCAAAGCGGTGTCCGCGACATCGAGACTGCTTATCCGGTACTGGAGCGCATGGCCGAAGCGGGTGTACCCCTGTGCGTGCATGGCGAGGTAACAGATGCCGACATCGACATTTTCGACCGCGAGGCGGTGTTCATAGACCGGGTGCTGGAGCCGCTGCGACGGCGCATACCGTCGCTGAAGATTGTCATGGAACACATCACCACCAGCAACGGCATTGACTACGTGTCGTCCGGGGCCGACGGCATAGCTGGAACCATCACCACACACCACCTGATCATCAATCGCAATGCCATTTTGGCGGGCGGTATCAGACCGCATTATTACTGTCTGCCGGTTGCCAAGCGCGAAAACCACCGGCTTGCGTTGCGCGCTGCCGCGACATCCGGAAATCCGCGATTTTTCTTAGGAACCGATTCCGCGCCGCATCTCGATGCCGCCAAGGAAACCGCCTGCGGCTGCGCCGGGGTTTTTTCATCGATCAATACGCTCTCCTGCCTGGCGCATGTGTTCGAAGACGAAGGTGCGCTGGACAGGCTGGAAGGTTTTGTCTCCCTGAACGGTCCCGCATTTTACGGCCTGCCTGCCAATGACGAGACGATCCGCCTGGTACGCCGCGAAGAACCGATTGCCGTGCCTGCCAGTGTTGAAACCAAATCAGGTCCGGTGACCGTTTTTGATCCGATGTTTGCGCTCCACTGGGATGTCGCCGAATAAGCCCGCCCGCCAATTGATAAGCCGAGGAATTGATGATGTTCTCCAACACCTATCCGGACCGCCAGCAGGTCGCCGAAATGGTCGCCAGGATGCTGGTTGAAATCAAGGCGGTGCATTTTCGTTCGGATGAGCCCTATACGTTCACATCCGGTCTGGCGAGCCCGGTCTATATCGATTGCCGCAAGCTGATTTCTTACCCGCGCATTCGCTCGGCGATCATGGATTTTGCCGTCGGCACCATCCTGCGCGACGCCGGTTTCGAACAGTTCGACAGTGTTGCTGGCGGCGAGACGGCCGGCATTCCATTTGCCGCCTGGATTTCTGAGCGCATGGGCCTGCCGATGCAGTATATCCGCAAAAAGCCGAAAGGCTTTGGACGCGACGCGCAGATCGAAGGTGAAATGCCGGAGGGCAGTCGGGTGATCCTCGTCGAGGACCTCACCACCGACGGCGGCAGCAAGATCAAGTTTGCCGAGGCCATTCGCAAGGCAGGTGCCACTATCGATCACACATTCGCGGTCTTCTACTATGACATCTTCAAGGATGCACCCGACCGGCTGAAGGAGCACGGCATGACATTGCATTATCTTGCCACCTGGTGGGATGTTCTGGCACTGTCGCGCAAGAACGCCCATTTCGACGAAAAGACACTGTCGGAAGTTGAGGCATTTTTGAATGCGCCGCTGGAGTGGTCGAGCCGCAATGGCGGCATTTCGGAACTCTCCGAAAAGCCCTGACTGCACATTTCCAAGAAGCGGTTTAGTGTCATTGCAATGGGAGAAGAGCTGATGGCAAAGCCCAACCTGTTGATCGTCGGCGCCGGAGGTGTCGGCCAGGTCACCGCCAACAAGGCGGTGCAGTTCCGCGACGATTTCGGAACCATTACCCTTGCCGCCCGCAATCAGGAAAAACTTAATCGGATATCCGGTGAAATACAGCCGCGCTGGGGCCGGCAGGGCGATGGGCCGTTGCTGTCCGTGCGCAGTGTCAACGCGCGCAACCTGCAGGATATGGTGGCACTCATCCGCGATCTTGACGCCAAGATCGTACTCAATGTCGCCTCGTCCTATTGCAACAGCACGATCCTTGATGCCTGTCTCGAAACCGGTGCCAGCTATCTGGACACGGCACTGGCGGAGGATGAGTTCATCGAAAATATCGAAGCGCCATGGTATTCTTACATCGAATGGCCGCGGCGGCCGAAATTCGCCGAAAGGAAGATCAGTGCTTTCCTGGGCATGGGGTTCGACCCCGGCGTCGTCAACATTTTCTGCGCCTATGCGCGCAAGCATCTTCTCGACGAGATCGATACGATCGACATTATCGACGTCAATGCCGGCAGCCATGGGCGCTACTTTGCCACCAATTTCGATGCTGATATCAATCTGCGCGAAATCAAGGAGGATGTGATCACCTGGGAGGAGGGCGCATGGAAGACAATCCCGCGCCACTCGCACTGGATGGATGTGTCATTGCCGCAGGTCGGGACGCACAGGGTCTATTCCATGGGGCACGACGAGCTGCAGTCCCTGGCGGTGAACTTTCCGGGCACCCGCCGCATCACCTTCTGGATGGGCTTTGGCGACCACTATCTCAATGTCTTCAATGTGCTCGACAATCTCGGCCTGACATCGTCCGTGCCGGTCAAGGTGGATGGCGTCAAGGTCGCGCCGAACCGGCTGGTCAAGGCGCTGCTGCCCGATCCAGCCTCGCTTGCCAAGGGGTACACCGGCAAGATCTGCATCGGCGCCGAGCTGCGCGGCCGCAAGGACGGCAAGGAAAAGCGTGTCTTCATCTGGTCGAATTGCGATCATGAGGAGAACTACCGCGAAGTGGGCAGCCAGTCGATTTCCTATTCGACCGGCATTCCTGTGATCACCGCGGCACGGCTGATCGCCAATGGCAGCTGGAAGCCGGAAACCATGGTGCATGTCGAAGAGCTCGATCCCGATCCCTTCATGGCGCTGATGCCCGAGGTCGGCATCGGCTGGCAGGTGGAAGAGCTGCCGCTCGACGGATCCTGGCCCTATCCGGCAGAGATCTGACTTGACCGGCAACAGCAATTTTTCCCGCCTTGATACGGCGCGTCTGCCAAGCCCGTGTCACGTCCTCGATCTTGCGCGGCTCGAAGACAATCTGAAACGTCTCAAACGGGTGGCTGATGAAAGCGGCGTTGAAATCCTCCTCGCGCTGAAGGCCTTCTCCTGTTTTGCCGTCGCCGGTCTCGTTTCGAAATATCTTTCCGGAACCGCCGCCAGCGGGCTCTATGAGGCAAGGCTGGGCAAGACTCGATTCGGTGGCGAAATGCATGCCTATGCGCCGGGTCTCAAGGACGGTCAGGTCGACGAGATGCTGTCCTATGCCGACCATCTGATCCTCAATTCGCTGGGGCAGTGGCACTGTTTCCGGGGCCGGCTGCAGGCCAATACCGGCACCCAATACGGCCTTCGGATCAATCCCGGTCACAACGAGGTTGAAAACCCGCTCTATGATCCATGTGCGCCCTGGTCGCGGCTTGGCGTTCCCGCCCATGTGCTGAAACCGGGCGATCTCGCGGGGCTTTCCGGTATTCACATCCATGCGCTGTGCGACCATCCCTATGAGGCCTTCGATCGCATGCTCGATGCGATTGAGCGCAATTGCCGGCATCTGTTCGGGGCGATTGACTGGATCAATCTCGGCGGCGGACTTTTGATCACAGAAGATGATTTTCCGGCAAACGAACTGATAATCCGGCTCAAATCTTTCCGTGAGCGGACGGGTCTCAAAGTCTATCTGGAACCTGGAACCGCGATCGGCCTGCATGCCGGTGCCCTGGTGTCCGAGGTGCTTGATCGCAGCCGCAATGTCGGTGAGGTCGCCATTATGGATGCGTCGGCAACCTGCCATATGCCGGATGTCATCGAGGCGCCGTTTACACCGGACGTGCTGGGGGCCGAAACATTGCCGCGCGATACGCAGGCGCGTGACGACGACCCGTCTGTCGTACGCCTCGGCGGGCCGACCTGTCTTGCCGGTGACATTATCGGCACCTACCGGTTTGAAACACCGCCACAGGTGGGCGACAGGCTGGTGTTTCTCGACCTCGGCTATTACACCATGGTCAAGGCAACCACCTTCAACGGCACGCCGCTACCGGCACTGGCGCTCTGGGACAGCCGGACCGATACGCTCGAGATCGTCAAAGAGTTCTCCTACACTGATTTTGAACACCGCCTATCGTAAATGACACCGCCGTTTTCTGAGAGATCAATTAGCCATGGCCATACTCGACTATCCTGCGGATATCTGGCGCGAGGCGCTTGACATTGCTCCCGGTGAAGAACCGGCCGCGCTGATCCTCGAGGGCACCTGGTGGCGTGAATCGGCGACGAAAAACCGCCTGTCAAAACTGTCGGATGTGCGCGAGCTTGCTTTTCCCGAAATGTTTGCGGGAACATGGAACGGGGCGCTGGTTATCTATTGCTGCGCCTATGGGGCGGCGCGTGCTATCGAGCCTGCGCACATCTTTGCGCAGCTCGGTACGCCCCTGCTGATCCAGCTCGGCACCTGCGGCACGCTGGATGTGAATGCCTCGACCGGAATGGTGATCCTGCCGGATATCGTTGCCGCCCGAGATGGCGTGTCGCAGTATTACGGGGTGGCAGAAACGGTTCAAACCGACCCGCAATGGGTCAAACGCGCCGAGCGACTTCTCTGCGACCGGGATGTTCAAACGCAACGGGGCTATCATCTCACCTGGCCGAGTCTCTTCGCACAATCGGACGAAATGTGCGATGCATGGATCGCGGAAAAACTCCTGTCCATCGACATGGAGACATCTGCGGTCGTGGCGGCCGCAGATTATTACGGCGTTTCGGCCGTCTCCATGCTCACCGTCTGGGATGCCTTGCCCCACGGACGCACATTTCTCGATCCGCTGGAGCCGCAAGATGCAGAACGGCTGAAGCGCTCGAACCAGGAGATCTATGATGTGGCTTTGCAGCTGGCGAGGCGGGCCGAAGATCTCCGCAACGCCTAGAGCAAGTCTGGTTTAGATTGAAGCATTTGATGGCGGAAAATCGGTTCACTCGGCCAGGCGCGTTGCGCAACGCGATGTGGTGCATCGGGCAAGCGGCGCAACGACGCCGATGGGCCGATTGTCCGCCACCCTT
>JAAEOH010000083.1 GCA_024244645.1 Hyphomicrobiales bacterium | reverse complement strand
TGAACCTGAAAAACGTTCTTGGCCAAATCCAGGCCGATCGTTGTAACTTGCATTGGGTGGCTCCTCTCCTGAGCAGTTCATGACAACTGCACTATGGCGCATTGCGACGCCGATGGACGCAGGAGCCATCCACCCCATCTGCTGTGCCGACGCTGGCCAGCAATGTGCGGGTTTGCGAAGAAATCGGCGTGGCTGAGCAGCCCGGGATCAATCCGCTCAATTTGGACTTTTTCGAATAATTCCGTCAGATATTCAGACCAACATGTTTGGGGAATTGGGGGATAATGATGAATATTGCGCGAAATTTTCTGGTGACTGGCGTGCTCTATCTGCTCATTGGACTTGTGATGGGGATGTATATGGGCGGCTCTGGCGATCGCTCTCTGACGCCGGTGCATGCACATATCAATCTGCTCGGCTTTACGCTGATGGTCCTGTTCTCGGTGATTTATAAAGTGTTCCCGCAGATGACCGGGTCCGGTCTGGCGCAGCTGCATTTCTGGCTGTTTCAAATCGGCACGTTGTTGCTGCTTGTTGCCTTGTTTTTGATGTTGGGGGGCTTTGTGCCGGAAGCGACCATCGGGCCGGTGATGTCGGTGACCGAACTGATCGTGCTGGTAAGTATTCTGATTTTTAGCTGGAATGCGTACAGACACGCGGTTTAGGGCAATCATCGCCATCGCGCGCAACCGGGATGTGCCGTTACCAGGGCTCGACTGTCAGTTCCGGCCAGACCTGCAGGGCCCGCGTACCTTTCGCCGTATATCCCGGCTCGTTGTACATCACTCTGTTCGGGATCAACTGAAATGAAAAAATGTGGTCCAGACCGAAGGGCGCGTATATATCCAGTCGATCATCGGCTTCGAGGCGCAAACCCACGGCATGGGTTTTGGACGAAAACCGGGTAATCGACTCGTCGCTGTCCTTCAGCGGCGAAAACTCCTGGCCGTATTTTCCCGGAAACCACAGGTGAACCCGCGCCTGATTGCGGATTTCAACTGGAATTTTCGAAGCGGAGAAAAGGTCTTCGCCCTTTTTGATTACCCGGTCTTCGGCCTCCCAGGACAGGTCGCTGTCATCGAAATAGGACAGATCAACATCCCTGATGCCGTTGCCGGACGGACGGCCGGTGAGCACATTCCACACGGTGTTGTAGATGACGCCTGAAACGATGCGCCATTTCGGAAGCGCGAACCGGCGCGCCGTTACAAGCGGGTCATAGACCAGCGACTCGTTGCGGACGATGTCGAAGAGGATGTCGCACTGCTCTTCAAACGGCAGGCCGGCATAGCGCAGGTGGTCCACAATCGGCTCCCAAACGGCTTGATGGCGCAGGCGCGAATCGCGTGCACGTTGCAATGATGCTGATCGCCTTTGTCGATTTCAAGCCGCGGCCGCATTGCAGATGACAGCGTGTTTCAGACCGTCTCCCAGCCATCGTGCTCACCGGCACGGTATATGGCATCGATCAGTTTCTGATTGGCCTTGGAGTCTTCCAGTGAAAACAGTTCGCCCTCGGCATTAAGAGCCGCATTGGCGAAGGTTTCCAGCATAGTGCGGTACTGGCGCACCCCGGCGAAGCGAAAGACTTCCGAATTGCCGCGGTCCTGGTCATGCAGCGTTATGAAGGCGTGGCCGTAGTCGCCGGCATTGAAGGGTGCGGTGATTTCGATGGTGCCCTTTTCCCCATGGAAAAGCATTTCCTGCCGTAGCGCCATTTGTGTCGAGCAGTAGAAGGTGAGATTGAATTCGCCGAAGTCGGCCGTGACATTGGAATAGGTGTCGGTGCCGAAGCGCGGATCGCGTTCCACTGTGGCACGGACTTTCAGCGGTTCAACGCCGGTCGAAAACCTTGTTGAAACAGTCGGATATACACCGATGTCCGGTAGGGCGCCACCACCGAGCTCCAGCCGGTTGCGCATATTATCCGGATCGGTATTAAAATATGTGAACACGCCCGAGACGTGACGCAACCGTCCGATCGCTCCGTTTTCGACAAGCTCGCGCACCTTGGCCCATTGCGGGTGATAACTGATCATGAAGGCTTCGGAAATGATCCTGCCCGACCGGTCGCGTTCGGCAATCAGGCCGTCGATTTCATCAGCATTGAGGGAAATCGGCTTTTCGCACAGCACGTGTTTGCCGGCCCGTGCCGCCTTCAGGCTCCACTCGACATGTTGGCTGGTCGGCAGTGGAATATAAACACCGTCGACCGTATCGGAGGCAAGAAGCTCGTCATAGGAGCCAAAGGCATGCGGTGCGCCAAAGCGGTCGGCGACCTGCCGGGCGCGTGACAGATCGCGACTGGCAATCGCCGCCACAAAGCCATTTTGCGCATCCTGCATGGCAGGCAAAAGCTGATTACGGGCGATATTTGCGGTTGAAAGAACACCCCATCGGAACATTGTCATTCAATTTCTCCCCGCCCGCTGGCGAATTTCAGCAAATGTCCAGTCCTTCAAGAGCTCGCCGTCCTGCCAGACCGGCCGCATCAGATTTTCCCGGTCGCCAAGCTCTTTCAGCGGCACAGCTACGGGCCCCCCGTCTTTGACTACCACCGCCTGCCGGTAGCGTTTGGACGCCTTGCCCGGATCGGTTCTCGGGTCCTTGTTGACGCCGGTCCACTTGCCGTCCTTGTCCTGACGGCCATTGGCTTTCATGGCGAAGCGCAGCGTGTCGCGGTTGACCTTCTGCAGCAATCCGCCGCCCATGCCGAAAGCGATGTTTTCGGCGGACCATCCGCGTTCCATCAGCCGGTCGAGGATAATCTTGATGGAATCGGGTGTCACGCCATCACCCTGAATGACCCGCACCGCCGGGTCCAACACCTTGTAACCCTTGGCATTGGTGGAATGGCCAAAGATCTCGCCAAGCATCTCGACGGTATCGATCGGGACCACTGTCGGATCGCCGGAATCCGGCCTGACAACCAGCGTGCCGCCCATCCTTTCGACTTTGGAGCGTAGTTTTTTGCCCCAGATTTCAGAGACAGCGCGGTAAAGGTCATAGGAATCGGAGACAACTGCAACCATCTTGCCCTCACCGCCAAAGGCTTCGATCATATTGGCATAGGCCTCGGTTTCGCGCTCTTCGCCCCAGGCGGTCATGGTTGAATGTTCTGCCGCGGGGATAGAGAAGCCGGCCATATGCTCACCGTAATATTTGCGCGCATAAACGATGCCGGACACGGTGTCGGTTCCAAGGAAGTTGACGAGATGCGCGACCCCGCCCAGACCTGCCTGTTCGAGCGACGTCGCACCGCGCGCGCCAAAATCATGAAGACGGAAGGGAAGAACATCAGCGTAGTCGTCGCAGGACTGCTCCAGCGCCGCAGTGATGATCTTGCGCACATTGTAGGACACGGTGGCGACGGTAGACGGATACCAGATGGACCGCAGCAGCGCCGTTTCGATAAATGTCGGCAGCCAGAAAAAATCGGTATCGGTGTTGCGCAGCTGGACAAGCGGCGTGCCTGCCGGCACCACCATGCCTTCCGGCAATGCCTCGATCAGCAGCGGCAGACTGCCGCCATGGCGGTTGACCAGCAATTCCCAGCCGTCGCGGTTGAAGGGAAGACCGTGTTCGGTCACCAGCGCGTCGGCCTCTTCAATGTCTGCCATTGTGACCTTGCGCGTCAGATATTCCTTCAGAAACATCTGCAGGCCGAAAAACAGTACATGGTCGTGACGGCCACCCGGGCGGCTTTCCACATAGGCTGATATCGCGGCCGTTTCCGGCGGATACTGGGCGAAGTGGGAATATTTGTAGCTGTCCGTATTCAGGATCATATTCATAAAATCGCGCCTCGCCCGACTCGTCACCACGATATGCTCACTTTAAGCATAAAGCGGAGCGCACCCAACCGAAACATTGTGCACGCTCCGCATGTATACTACCCGCGCAGGACACCACCGGTCTTTTTGCTAACGTTTTCAATGATTTGCTCCGCAAGCGCCTCGAGATCGGCATCCGTCAGCGTACGGTCCGTCGGCTGGATATCCACCTCGACAGCGACCGATTTCTTGTCCTCGCCCAGCGAAGGCCCCTCAAAAAGGTCAAACACGCTCACATCGGCAATCAGTTTCTTGTCGGCCGCAGCCACCGATTTGACGATTTCTGCAGCGGCAACAGAACTGTTGACGACAAAGGCAAAATCGCGCTTGAGCGCCTGAAACGGCGAGATTTCCAGCGGCGTCTTGGTGCGTGTCGGCTTGCGCTTGGGTTCCGGCACGGCATCGATATCTATCTCGAAACCGCATACCGGGCCGGCAACACCCATCTTGTCCAGGGTCCTCGGATGGAACTCACCGAATGTTCCCAGCACGATTTTGGGGCCGAGTTTGATCGTGCCGCGGCGGCCCGGATGGAACCAGTCGGGGCCGCCGGCTTCAATCTGAACGCGGCTCACCGGCGCGCCACAGGCTTCGAGCGCGGCGAGCGCATCGGCCTTGGCGTCGAACACGCTGACAGCGGGCGACCCGTTGTTCCAGTGCCGGCCGCCGCCTTCGAGCCGTGCAGTGCCGCGGCGAATGCCGGCGGCAACACGGTGCTGGCCGGCATAGGTATCGTCCGAATAGCTGTCGGACACCTCGAACAGCGTCAGATC
This sequence comes from Hyphomicrobiales bacterium, assembly GCA_024244645.1. GTDB lineage: Bacteria > Pseudomonadota > Alphaproteobacteria > Rhizobiales > Rhizobiaceae > Hoeflea_A. Next base: position 16,146 of record JAAEOH010000083.1, on the reverse strand, counting down.
GCCATGGCCCTTGTCGGCATTGCGCTGAGCCGATGACAGCAAACCCGGCAACAGCGAAGGTCGCATGTCGGACATGTCTGCGGCAATGGGATTGGCCAATTTGAGAGCGTCGCTTCCGCCACCGAATATTTCGGCAAGCTCGGCAGAGACAAAAGACCAGTTGACCGCTTCCAGCATGCCGCGAGACGCCAGAGCGCGGCGTACCGCGCGGGTGCGGATCTGCAATGTCGTCAGGATGCGCTCGCCGACGATCGCATTGCGCGGCAGTGGCTGCGGATCGATGCGGTTGACGCCGTGGATGCGCATCACCTCTTCCACCAGATCGGCCTTGCCATCGATATCCGGTCGCCAGGTCGGTACACTGACACTGACACTGACAATGTCGCCATCGCCGGAGGACTCAAAGCCCAGCCTGTCCAATATGTCGAGGCTTTCGGTACGCGAGACGTCGATGCCGGTCAGCCGTTTGACCTCGGAAACCGGAAAATCGATCACTTTTGCCAGCGGCGCTTCATATCCGGTGATGATGGCTTCGGTCGGCGCGCCGCCGCACAGCTCCAGCACAAGTTTGGTTGCGAACTCCATGCCTTCAGCCATATAGGCCGGATCGACACCGCGCTCGAAACGGTAGCGGGCATCGGTGATGATGCCGAGATCACGGCCGGTGCGGGCGATGTTGTAAGGGTCCCATAAAGCCGACTCGATCAGCACATCGGTGGTGTTTTCATCGCAGCCGGACCCTTCGCCGCCCATGATGCCGGCAATGGATTCGACGCCATTATCATCGGCAATGACACAGATTTCGCCATTGACGTCATATTCCCGCTCGTCGAGAGCACGAACGGATTCGCCCTCGCGGCCGCGGCGCACCACCAGATCGCCATGGACCTTTGAGGCATCGAAAACGTGCAGCGGGCGACCCCGATCGAAAGTGACATAGTTGGTGATGTCGACCAGCGCATTGATCGGACGCAGGCCAATCGATGTGAGGCGCTGCTGCATCCAGAGCGGGCTTTGCCTGTTCTCAACGCCCCTTACCATGCGCAGGGCAAATCCGAGACACAGCGGCTGGGTGTCGCCAAAATCAAGCGTGAGGTTGACCGGGCAGGGTCCGGTGCCGCCCGCCGGGGGCGTATGGCCGTCCTTCAGCGTTCCGAGGCCATAGGCCGCCAGATCCCGGGCAATGCCGCGCACGCCAGTGCAGTCCGGGCGGTTGGGCGTCAGGCCGATTTCTATCACCGGATCGTCGAGGCCCGCCTGAGCGGCAAAACTGCTGCCGATCTCGAATTCGCCTTCCAGATCGATGATGCCGTCATGCTCGTCGGACATCTGCAACTCGCGCTCCGAGCACATCATGCCGTGGCTTTCGACGCCGCGGATCTTGCCAACCGTGAGGACAAGATCGATGCCCGGCACGTAGGTTCCGGGGGCTGCAAACGCACCGACGAGACCGGCTCGTGCATTGGGCGCTCCGCAGACCACCTGAACCGGATCGCCGCTTCCTGTGTCGACCGAAAGCACGCGCAGCCTGTCGGCGTCCGGGTGCTGTTCGGCGGTCAGTACGCGGGCAATGACAAAGGGCTTGAACGCGGATTTGTCGTCGACGCTTTCAACCTCCAGTCCGATCATGTTCAACGCATCGGTTATCTCTTCGAGCGTTGCCTCGGTATCGAGATGTTGTTTCAACCAGGAGAGAGTGAATTTCATCGGTTTTTCCGTGGTCTGGATTGTGCCGGTCTTATGCGGCAAAAAAAATATTGCGGGATCAGCTGGAGAGGCCCGAAAACAGGGTCGGCATGTCGAGCGGGCGGAACCCGTAATGGTTCATCCAGCGAATGTCGGCATCGAAAAACGCCCGCAGATCCGGCATGCCGTATTTCAGCATGGCGATGCGGTCGATCCCGATGCCCCAGGCAAATCCCTGATATTCATCGGGATCAAGCCCGACATTGCGCAGTACATTGGGATTGACCATGCCGCAGCCGAGAATTTCCATCCAGTCTTCGCCCTGGCCGAAACGCACCTCCGTGCCCGAACGGTCACACTGGATGTCAAGCTCAAGGCTCGGTTCGGTGAACGGGAAATAGGACGGGCGAAAGCGCATGTTCAAAGACGGCACCTCAAAAAACGCCTTGCAGAATTCCTGCAGCACCCATTTCAGGTTGGCGACATTCGAGGTTTTGTCGACGACCAGACCCTCAAGCTGATGGAACATGGGCGAATGCGTCGCATCACTGTCGCAGCGATAGGTCTTGCCAGGGATGACGATGCGGATCGGCGGGCTCTGCTTTTCCATCGTGTGAATCTGGACGGGCGACGTGTGGGTACGCAGCAGTTTGCGCTCGCCGTTTTCATCCGGATTGAAGAAAAACGTGTCATGCATCTCGCGCGCCGGATGGCCTTCCGGGAAGTTCAGCGCGGTGAAGTTGTAGTAGTCCGTTTCGACATCGGGACCTTCGGCGATTGAAAATCCCATATCGGCAAAAATCGCGGTGATTTCGTCCATGACCTGCGAAATCGGGTGAATTCGACCGGTTTCAGCCGGCGAGCGGCGAACAGGCAGCGTCACATCGACGGTCTCGTGCACGAGGCGCTCATCGATGGCGCGGTCATGCAGCACGACTTTTCGCTCCGCAATCGCCTCGGTGACGCGTGCCTTCATGCCGTTGATGGCGGGGCCCATGATCTTGCGCTCGTCGGCGGTCATCTTGCCGAGCGTCTTGAGCTGTTCGGATATTCTGCCCTTTTTGCCGAGCGCTGATACCCGAACGGTCTCGATCGACTGCTCGTTGTCGGACGACTCTATCTCGGCGAGAATTGTCTGCTCGAGCTGCTCCAGATCACTCATCTTTATTTGTTCCCGTTGAACCGCTGGTGTTCAGCATCTATCACTTTTCTCATAAAAAAACCCGCGCCGGTCCTGCCAGCGCGGGTTTCCCAAATCTGTTGTGTCATGCCTTGGGAAAACGCTGGCTTAACGAACAGCGCCTTCAAAAGCATTGGGTGTGGTGTCTTTCAGATAGGCAAGCGAAGACTTCGCGCTTGCAACCAGGGCGCCGAACGCCTCTGGCTGATGGATCGCCATATCGGAAAGAACCTTGCGGTCGACTTCGATGCCAGCCTTGTTGAGGCCGTCGATGAAGCGTCCATAGGTCAGGCCGTGCTCGCGGACAGCGGCATTGATGCGCTGAATCCAAAGAGCGCGGAAACTGCGCTTGCGAACCTTGCGGTCGCGGTAGGCGTACTGCTTGGAGCGGTCAACCGCCGCCTTTGCCGTACGAATGGTGTTCTTGCGGCGGCCGTAATAGCCTTTTGCCTGAGCAAGAACCTTTTTGTGTTTTGCGTGGGAAGTCGTGCCCCGTTTTACGCGTGCCATGATCTGAGTTCCCTAATTCCGGTGCGAAGCCTAGAGGCTGTTCGGCATAAATTTCTTCACGATGCGTGCATCCGGTTCCGCCAGAACCATGGTGCCACGCGCATCACGAATAAATTTGTTGGATCTTTTGATCATGCCGTGGCGTTTGCCGGCGGCGGCTGACATAACTTTGCCCGAAGCGGTAATTTTGAATCGCTTCTTGCAAGACGATTTCGTCTTCATCTTGGGCATTTTGCTTCTCCATTTTCAAACCGCACCCGGGCCAATGAAACCCGGCAGGTTTTTTGTTGTTTGTCCCGCTCAAGACCCGCCGTAACGGTTAAGTCACGGAGGTTGAACTCAACTGTCCGGTTGCCGTCGGACGGCGTGGACTAATCTTCGTTCGGGAACTTGTTTGTTGCATTCAAAACCGCCACGGCATGCCCTGCCGGACGGTTCGGACGCGGCCTTATAGCGGCCCTCGCATATAAGCGCAAGCCGCTTTTAGGCCAATTGTGGCTCAGCCGCGTCATTCATTCGGGATTATTTCGGTGCCAGGACCATCATCATCTGCCGGCCTTCGAGTTTGGGCTCGGCTTCAACCTTGGCAATTTCGACCGTATCTTCCTTGACTTTCTGCAGCAATTGCATGCCGAGTTGCTGGTGGGCCATCTCACGGCCGCGGAAGCGCAGGGTCACCTTGACCTTGTCACCGCTGTCAAAAAAGCGGTTCATTGCCTTCATCTTCACCTCATAGTCGTGGGTGTCGATGTTGGGCCGCATCTTGATTTCCTTGACCTCGACGGTCTTCTGTTTCTTGCGGGCTTCGGCGGCTTTTTTCTGCGTCTGGTATTTCAGCTTGCCGAGATCGAGGATTTTGCAAACCGGCGGGTTGGCGTTGGGCGAAATCTCGACAAGATCAAGACCTGCATCCTGAGCTAGCGAAAGTGCTTCTTCGATCGGAGTTTCGCCGCGGTTGTTTCCTTCGTCATCGATGAGCTGCACATGGGTAACTCTGATGTCACTGTTGGCGCGCGGTCCGGTGTTGGTCGGTGGCGGCGCTCTGAATGGTCTGCGAATGGCCGTAGTCTCCCTGGCTGTTTCGTCAATGGCTAAACATATCAGCCGCATTCGCTTTCACGAACCGGCTGAGGCGGCAATGTCACCATCGCCACAATCAAGTCAATAGCATGACTGCCGAAAAAAATCACCAGCCATAGGTTTCCAAAGCCTCAAAACGGGCGTTTTTGCGTTTGACCTGTCAGGCGAAACGCGAATCGGTCACAATCGACATCGAGCGCAATTGAACGAAAAAGACCGGGCCAACCCATGACAGAAACCGCAACCCAAATCGAAGTCGGCATGGGCGCGGATGCGCGCATGATTGCCGTTTGCCACCGTGCCGCCACCGCGAAAAATGGCCCCGGCCTCATCTGGCTTGGCGGCTACCGCTCCGATATGGACGGAACGAAAGCCGTGGAGCTCGACCGCTATGCGGGCGAAAACGGCCTTGCCTGTACACGGTTCGACTATTCGGGACACGGCCAGTCCGGCGGCGATTTCACAAAAGGCACCATTTCACGCTGGCTGGAAGAAAGCCTTGCCGTGTTCGACCGCTTTACCGATGGTCCGATAATCCTCGTCGGCTCATCGATGGGTGGCTGGATAGCGATCCGCATGCTGCAGGAACTGAAAAAGAATGGACAGGCTGACAGGATCTGCGGCCTGCTGCTTTTGGCGCCGGCGCCGGATTTCACCAGCGAACTGCATGAGCCGCTGCTGACCGATGCGCAAAAACAGGACCTTGAAACAAAGGGTTTCTATGAAGAAGAAACGCCTTACGGGCCGGACCCCAATGTCTTTACCCGCGCGTTGTTCGAAGATGGCAGAAAAAACCGAGTGATGACCGGCATGATCGAAACCGGCTGCCCCGTGCATATCCTGCAGGGCATGGCGGATCCGGACGTTCCTTTTGCGCACGCGCTGCGTCTGGTCGAACACCTGCCTGCCGACGATGTGGTGCTGACACTGGTGCGTGACGGCGATCATCGACTGTCACGGCCGCAGGATATCGACCTTCTGCTCAATTCCGTGGGCCGGATGGTTGGGTAGACTCTTTCCAGGTGTGCCAAGTGGCCCGTTGTCCACTGCCACGGTAACCATATTCTGAACTTGATCAGTTTCTTCGTTGACTCAGTGGCCCTCAAAGATCTTAACTGTCTGTTAAGGATAATGGTGGGTTAACGGGGACTGGCCGTCTATGAAAGGCGTATTGATCAAAGCCGTTTTGGCTGGCTGTTTGCTTGCAACGTCGTCGACTCCGATCGTCATGGCGGCGCAGCCGAACGGCTCGTCCATGGTCGTCGGAGATATAACATCCCAGCCGATAGGCCATTATCAGTTCTGCAAACAGAACCGGAAGGAATGCCGCGGCAGCGGTGCCAGGTCAGCTCCCCCACGGGTGACCGACTTCGGCTGGAATGTTGTCCGGGAGGTCAATGAATCGGTCAATTACGCTGTGCTGCCGATGACCGACTATGAGATTCATGGTCGCGAGGAAGTCTGGTCCTATCCGGATGTCGTTGGCGATTGCGAAGATTATGTGCTGTTGAAGCGCGCCATGCTGATGGAGCGCGGGTTTTCGGTTTCGGATCTTTTGATCACCGTCGTACGCAAGCCCAATGGCGAAGGCCACGCGGTTCTGACACTGCGCACGGCGGATGGTGATTTTGTTCTCGATAACCTGGAAGACCAGGTAAAAATGTGGACCGACACCCCCTACACCTATCTCAAGCGCCAGGCATCGTTCCATGCCGGCCGCTGGGTCGACATCGAAAACGGCGATGAGATCATGGTGGGTTCGATCCCGAAATCAGAATTTTCAAACTGATGCCGCTTTAGCGGCAATCAAGTCACCCAGCGCCTGCAGGGCCGATCCTGCATCGGCCAGATCCTGGGCGTGGAGATATTCCAGCCCGATCAGCCCGCCATAGAGCAATTGCGCCATTTTGATCCGGTCGCTGTCCTTGTATCCAAGGTCCGCGGCAATTGACGAAAGATATTCGAGGCGCCGTTGATCCACCTGACGGGCGGCTTCGGCCACCTTTTTGTCGTAACGCGCCCATTCGCGTATCGCCGCTTCGGCCCGGACGCCGCCATACTCGGCGCTGCGCTCATCGGTGACCAGCGCGATGAGCGCGCGCAGCCGCGTCGCCGTATCTGCATGGGGTCCGGCATTGATTGCGATAACGTCCTCTGTCGCTCTTTGGTTCCATGTTGCCAGCATTGCCTCCTTCAAGGCAGGAACATCGCGGAAATGCCAATAGAACGAGCCTTTGGTGGTCTTCAGTTCCCGGGCAATCGCCTCGGCCCGTATGGCTTGGACTCCGCCCTTTGCCAACGCGCGGAACGCAGCCTTGATCCAGTCATTGGCCGAAAGTTGATTTCTTTTCATCCCTGTCCGTGTCATCGCGCCCCTCATGATCGCCGTCGCCACCATACGCCACCGTATTGACTAGCTCAACCATAATTGCTACATACGGTGGCGTATGGTCGAAACGTGGAGACAATACCGATGTATATTGCCATTGTGGTTGCCTGTGTTTTGTTTGCGGTTTCGCTGCTGCATTTTTTATGGGCAAGCGGCAGCCCCTGGCCCTGCACCGACCAGCAAAGCCTGCTGCGCACCGTAGTAGGTCATCCGGATTTGAACCGCTTCCCCTCACCGCTATTGACGGTACTGGCTGCGATGGCCATCGGGATTGCCGGTCTGATCGCGCTTTGGGCAGGCGGTATTTTGTTGCTGCCGCTGCCTGGCTGGATCAGAACGGCAGGCGTTATTATACTGATCTGTATTTTTCTGCTGCGCGGGTTGAGCACCTACACGCCAAAGCGCATCTGGACCGCTCCAATCGAGCCATTCGCAACGCTTGACCGGCGCTATTTCGCGCCATTGTGCATAGTGCTCGGCTGTGGCTTCATCTGGCTTCTCATCGCCGATCTCGCGATGTGAGCGGACGCTAGGCCGTACCGATGATCAGTCCGGCAGCGAATACCAGCGCGCCACCGAGCACGACCTGGAAGATGGCGCGCGACCAAGGTGTCTCCATGAATTTGTGCTGGATCCAGCTGATCGCCCAGAGTTCGACGAAAACCAGAGTAATGGCGATGGTGGTTGCGATGGTGAAATCCGGAATCAGATAGGGCAAGGCATGGCCGAGGCCGCCGACCGTCGTCATGATGCCGGTGGCGAGACCGCGCTTGATCGGCGCGCCCCTGCCTGAAATCACCCCGTCATCTGAGGCTACTTCGGTAAATCCCATCGAGATGCCGGCGCCGATCGATGCTGCAAGGCCAACCAGAAAGGTCTGCCAGGTGTCGCCGGTGGCAAATGCGGCGGCAAAGATCGGCGCAAGCGTCGACACCGAACCGTCCATCAATCCGGCGAGACCTGGCTGGATATAGGTCAGGATCATCTGACGGCGTTCGATGCCGGCCTCTTCCTTACGCACCTCTTCGGGTGTCAGATCCTTGGCAAGGCGGTGGGCCATGGAGCCGTGGTCGCGTTCTTCTTCGGCCAGATCGCCAAGCAGTTTGCGGGTTGCGGCATCCTGCGACTGTCGGGCGGCTTCCAGATAGAAACGCCAAGCCTGCCGCTCCATGCGTTCGGCCTCGTCTCGGATGTTTTCCACCGACTGGCTTTTCGTCAGCCAAAGAGGCTTGCGTTCAATGTAACCGCTGACGTGCTCGCGCCGGATCAACAGGATGCGTTCGCCGAAGCGCTTGCGGTAAAGTTCGATCAGGCGCCGCCGGTGCTCGTTCTCCTCGCGGGCCATGGCTTCGAAGATTTCAGCGGACGCCGGGTAATTTTCGCGCAGGGAGTCGGCATAGGCGAGATAGATACGGCCGTCATCTTCCTCCGAGGATATGGCAAGGGCGAGGATTTCCTGCTCGCTCAGCGACGAGAAGGACCGGCGGCCAACACCGGTGATACGACGCAACATGTGACTGATTCCTTTTTAGAATTATTCTAAAATAGTTGCCTGACGCCCGCGGTCAAGGATTGCGGGCCGCAGCTTTGATATTTGTGTGATAAATCTTGCCTGTCGTCTCAATAAGTGTTGAGCCGGACTGTTGCATGCGGGCTTGATATCGTCGGAAAGCCGCCAAATAGTAGGGACTATGGAGAAAGACAACAAACTCGTGGTGGCAAAGGATACCTGGCTCGACACGTTCGGCCAGTTCGTTGCCGGCAGGCTGCGCTCGGAAACGTCCGGTTACAAGCCCTATACGCCGTCGGACCCGGAGACGCTTGAACGCACATTGCGCACCGGCGACATATTGCTGGTCGAGGGCAATCAGAAAATCTCCGCGGCGATTAAATATCTGACCCAGTCCACCTGGTCGCATGCCGCCGTCTATGTCGGGGATGCCTGCGGCGAGCCGAAGGAAGGCGAAGACCGCAGACAGCTGATCGAGGTGGTGATCGGCGAAGGCTGCATCGCCTCGCCGTTGAAAAGATATGCGACCTACAACACCCGCATCTGCCGTCCTGTGGGCCTTACCGGAGACGACCGGCGGGCGGTGATCGATTTCATGATTTCGCGCATCGGCACGAAATACGATGTGAAAAACATATTCGACATGCTGCGCTATTTTCTGCCGACACCGCCGGTTCCGGTGCGGTGGCGGCGGCGCATGCTTTCCTTTGGTTCGGGTGATCCGACACGGGCCATCTGCTCGACACTCATCGCACAGGCCTACCAGTCGGTGCGCTATCCGATACTGCCCGAAATCAAACGGCTTCCAGGCCACATGACCGCCCAGTCGAAATTTTCGCGCCACGAGATACTGCATATCCGCCACCATTCGCTGTTCACGCCGCGCGATTTCGACCTGTCGCCATATTTTCGCGTGGTCAAGCCGACGCTGGAACACGGTTTCGACTACAAGAAGCTGAACTGGCATTCACATGAGGATCACGAGACGACCACCGCGGATCGGGAGTTTGTTGTGGCGGAGGATGCGACGCCGGAAGAGGAAAAGCCGCCGGAATCAGGCGTGTAATCAGCCCAGCCTCACGCGCTGCCGGCAGGCAGGAGCGGCTGATCGGCAGCAGCACGCCGTTGTTCATCTCAACGACATAGCGCTCGCCTTCGCGCCGTGTCCTTGTCACCGCGTCAAGCGCAATCCAGTGGGAGCGGTGAATCTGCACGCCGGCGACCGGTTCAGTCTCCGAAATCGCATCGGCGAGGCGCATCAGAACCAGATTGCTGCCGCGCTCCGTGACCACTTCAACATAGTGATCCTGCATCGACAGATGCGACAACTGTCCGCGCAGTTCTATCGGCAGGCGCTTCAGGAGCTTGGGCGATTCACTCGCCGTTGCCGCCTCATCTTCGGCGTTGCCGCTTCCGAGCCATGCCACCAGCATGCAGATGCAGAAATTGATGGCGGTGCAATAGGCAAGTGAAATGCCGAGACTGTTCCAGTTTTCTGCCGCTCCCACATTGCCGATCAGATTGATCAGCTCGACCACGATGAAAATCGTTATGCCTCCGACCAATCCTGCAACCGCGTAGGACGGCAGCACGCCGAGCCTGCGGGCGGGCGTATGTTCGGCGATCAGCCGCGCATTGAGCAGTCCGACGCCAAAAGTGACGAGCGCGGCAAGCACCCAATAGAACACACGCAACACCGGTTGCATCGTCTCATAGGTGTTGAACGGACCGGACAGGCCGAGGACAAGTCCAGCGCCAACAACCGCGGCAACAGCTTTCGGCGAAGACACATACTACCACCACTCGCGAAGCGTGAATTGCAGGGTCCGGTCAGTCACGAAATATCATGGCCTTTGGCGAAACAGTGATTCCGCTCTTAAGTCTAACCGGGCAATCAGCAATGGCAACCGCGCATTGAAACCCGTTGACCGGTTAGAGGACCATGACCATAGAGCCACTTATCCAGGCCTCCGTTGCCATTCAGATTCACGTATTTGCAGCCATCGCAGCCGGCGTACTTGGCGCTTTCGTCTTTTTTCGCCGCAAGGGAACACCAGCCCACCGCCTCGCAGGCCGCGTTTGGGTCCTGCTCATGGTGGTGGTGTCGGTGTTATCTTTCGCCATCCACGAAATCAATCTGTGGGGACGCTGGAGCCCGGTCCACATTCTTTCCATCGCAACGCTGATCAGCCTTGCTGTTGCCATTTATCTGGCGCGGCGCGGCATGATCCGAAGCCACAAATCGACAATGATATCGACCTATGCCGGCGCACTGCTGATTGCCGGCACGCTGAGCTTCCTGCCCGGTCGCATCATGCACGAGGTTGCGGCGGGGATATCCGACACAGCCGGTCGGACAACCGGCTTTGTCATTGCAACCATCGCAGACACGCCGCCCTGGGTATGGCCACTGCTTGCCGGGCTGCTTTTCCTCGGATGGATGCGCAGCCGTGATCGCATCGTCAGCCGCTGGCAGCTGATCGCCACACCGGTCGTCGTGGCGGCGCTATCACTATTCAATCTCTATTCGGCCGGGCTTTCACTGGCCGTCCTCGCCGGCTTTGCAGCAGGCGCCATTCCGGGCATCGCCTTCGGCACGGCCGTCGGCACCAGGGATAATCTCGTTCCGACCGGCGACGGAAAGGTCCCGATTTCCGGCGAATGGCTGTCCATGACCGTGCTGCTCGGGGTCTTTTTGATCCGCTACGCCAACGGATTCATGGCAGCAGCATTTCCGGCCATGCACGCCGATCCGGTCTGGCTGTTTTCCAGCAGTGCCGCTTCAGGCTTTCTAGCATCGCTGGTGATTGCCCAGGCCCTGGCACAGTTGCAAACGCTCAAACCGGTCGCCTCCGGTAGCCGCGTTTAGGCGATCATGGTGGATTGACGCGGTCCCGAGGTGCACAGAGTGTAAAATGGCTTTTCAGCGCCCTATAAATTGCTCTATAGGGCGTGCCATGACTGCATCAAAACGCATACCGCTTTCGCGAATCCGCAATTTTTCGATTGTCGCGCACATCGACCACGGCAAATCGACCCTTGCCGACCGGCTGATCCAGACAACCGGCGGGCTGGCGGATCGCGAAATGTCCGACCAGCTGCTCGACAACATGGATATCGAGCGCGAGCGCGGCATAACCATCAAGGCGCAGACGGTGCGGCTGCACTACAAGGCCAATGATGGCGAGACCTATATCCTCAATCTTATCGACACGCCCGGCCATGTGGACTTTGCCTATGAGGTCTCGCGCAGCCTTTCGGCCTGCGAAGGATCGCTGCTGGTGGTCGACGCCAGCCAGGGGGTCGAGGCGCAGACGCTCGCCAATGTCTATCAGGCGATCGACAATGATCATGAGATCGTCACCGTGCTCAACAAAATCGACCTGCCTGCCGCCGAACCCGAGCGGGTCAAGGAACAGATCGAAGAGGTGATCGGCCTTGATGCATCCGATGCGGTGGAAATCTCAGCAAAGACAGGCCTTGGCATTCCGGACGTGCTCGAAGCGATCGTCCACCGCTTGCCGCCGCCGCATGAGGGTGATGTGGATGCACCGCTCAAGGCGCTGCTGGTGGACAGCTGGTACGACGCCTATCTCGGCGTCATCGTTCTGGTGCGGGTGATCGACGGGGTTCTGAAGAAGGGCCAGGTCATCCGCATGATGGGAACGGATGCCAAACACCCGGTGGACCGGGTCGGGGTGATTACCCCGAAAATGACCAATGTCGACGGGCTCGGTCCAGGCGAAATTGGGTTTATCACCGCCTCCATCAAGGAAGTGGCCGATACACGCGTCGGCGACACGATTACCGAGGACAAGAGGCCCACCACCACCATGCTGCCGGGCTTCAAACCGGCGCAGCCGGTGGTGTTCTGCGGGCTGTTCCCGGTCGACGCAGCCGATTTCGAGGATCTGCGCGCTGCTGTGGGCAAGCTGCGCCTCAACGATGCAAGCTTCTCCTTCGAGATGGAATCCTCCGCGGCACTGGGCTTTGGCTTCCGCTGCGGGTTCCTCGGCCTCTTGCATCTGGAAATCGTCCAGGAGCGTTTGGAGCGTGAATTCGATCTTGAGCTGATCGCCACTGCACCTTCGGTTGTCTATGAGCTGGTGATGATCGACGGCAGCAAGCGGGAGCTGCACAATCCCGCCGACATGCCGGATGTGGTCAAGGTCGCGGAAATCCACGAGCCGTGGATCCGCGCAACAATCCTGACACCGGACGAATTTCTCGGCCCGATCCTGAAGCTTTGCCAGGACCGGCGCGGCATCCAGGTCGAGCTGACCTATGTGGGCTCTCGGGCGATGCTGTCATACGATCTGCCGCTCAACGAGGTGGTGTTCGACTTTTACGACCGGCTGAAATCGATCTCCAAAGGCTATGCCTCTTTCGACTACCAGATTACCGACCTGCGACCGGGAAACCTCGTCAAGATGCAGATCCTGGTCAATGGCGAACCGGTGGACGCGCTGTCGATGATGGTGCACCGCTCGGCGGCGGAAAAGCGCGGCCGCGACATGTGCGAAAAGCTGAAAGACCTCATTCCGCGGCACATGTTCAAGATTCCGATCCAGGCGGCCATCGGCGGCACGGTGATCGCGCGCGAGACCATTTCGGCAATGCGCAAGGATGTGACGGCGAAATGTTATGGCGGCGATGCGTCGCGAAAACGCAAGCTCCTGGACAAGCAGAAGGCCGGCAAGAAGCGCATGCGCCAGTTCGGCAAGGTGGATATTCCGCAGGAAGCGTTTATCGCTGCGCTGAAGATGAAGGATAGTTAGTTTTTCGCTCACGGTTGGTTTTCTGTCCTCACGCCATACGCGCCTTCGGCGCTGGCTCCGGACGGGGCGGGCCAAAGGGCCCGACGCGCGGTCGCGCTTGCGGTGCTGTGCACCGAAATTCTGTTTCCACCAAAGGGCTTTTCAGGGGAAAATGATTCGAAGCGCAAAGCGCTTCGCAAGTCCGACCGGCCGTCGCCGCCAATGCGGCGCGCCCGCACAGGCCAGCCGCGTCAGCGGCGGTGCGGCCGTGAGCGCAACACAATGAAACCCCCGCCATGAAAATACATGGCGGGGGTCCCGGCAAAAGCGCCGTTCAGTCAGATACACACATGTTCACCAAATTGCCCGTATGGAACATGTGAGAGGGGTAGCGCCAATTACTGACTGGCCAACGCTTCGTATTCGGCGACCGTGAGAACTCCGTCTCCATCGCTGTCTGCTGCCGCAACAGCGTCGGATGACACGTCTGGCATTGCTGCCATTGCTTCTTCCATTGTCACAGCGCCGTTGCCGTCCGCGTCCGCGGTCGTGAAATCAACAGTCGCGGCATAAGCTGCCATTGAGAACGCGGTAAAACCCATCGCCAAAAGAAGCTTCTTCATTGGTACTCTCCTTGAGTGTTTTACGAGACGGGTTCAAACGCCTGGGAGGAAACCCGTCTGCCCAGCCCATCGCCGGACAGCGCAGACACTGATCTCGATTTGTGGTGTTAAATGGGAGGAAAAATGTCATGTCCGAGATCATTTCAAGACAAAACTATGGGTAACCGTGATTAATATAACTTGTTGAAATATTGGGGTTATTAATCAAAATTGAAGGCCCGCACGGGTCTCCCGCCGCAATTGTTCAAACCGCCCGTTTTTCAAGCGGAATTCACGGCCGAACACGGGCTTTGTGGTCAATTGACATGGGGGCATTGCGGGCGCACGATCCACCCATGAACGCTTCAGAAGAATCACCGCGGCCCGCCGATGCGGCCAATTCCAAAAAGCCGGCCGCAAAACAGCGCCATGTGGCCCATATCGAGACGCCCATTGGCCTGGTGGTTGTCGTCGAACACGGCGGACAAATCGAAAGGCTGCTTTGGGGCCGGGATGTGCCTGCATTCGAGCCGACCGAAGAAACGCCACTCTTAAAAGAAACCGCCCGGCAGCTTGCAGCCTATTTCGACGGCGAACTGACCGAATTCGACCTGCCGCTCGCGCTCTCCACCAGTGCATTCGAACGGCGCGTGCAGGAGGCAATGCTCGCCATTCCCCATGGGCAAACCCGCACCTATGGCGACATCGCGAAGGAGCTCGACACCTATGGCCAACCCGTCGGACAGGCCTGCGGCGCCAATACAATTCCGATCATCGTGCCGTGTCACCGGGTGCTTTCGGCGACCGGCGTCGGCGGATTTTCCGGCGAAGGCGGCGTCGAGATGAAGATCCAGCTGCTCAAGCACGAGGGCGGCTTTCCCTTTTTGTTGTAACGGCAAAGACCGGGCAATGATGCTTTCTGCAGATCGTCGGCGCCAATCGCCGAGCAACCGGCAAATAAACCATTGACAGCACACAGCGGCGGCCTTACATCACGCCGGCACAGTTGAATTGCCCAGATGGCGGAATTGGTAGACGCGCCAGCTTCAGGTGCTGGTGACCGCAAGGTCGTGGAGGTTCGAGTCCTCTTCTGGGCACCACTCATCCTTCTCATAGCTTCTCTTATCGATTGATTTTTAAGCGTTTTTGTGCTGTTCTGCTGAACATAGCAAAACATGCGATACCCCCATTTCGCGTCGTTTTGGGGGTACTATTGGGGGTATCAGCACCAAGTTTCGGAGGTGATACCCCCAAATGCAACTTTCTGAATTCAAGATCAGGAAGGCCAAAAGCCGGGAAAAAGCTTACAAGCTGTCGGATGGCGGCGGCCTGTTTTTGCTCGTGAAGCCCAACGGTTCCAAACTATGGCGTCAAAAATACTATTTCCAGAACAAAGAACGTCTGCTTTCCCACGGGCAGTATCCAGCTGTCTCGTTGGCCAAGGCACGACGTAAACGCGACCAAACTCGTGAACTCCTTGCCGAAGGCACCGATCCAGCGGCGCAAAAGAAGCTGGATCAGTTAGACGCTGAACTGGCCTCCCGGACCACGTTCAAGCTGGTCGCCGAGGAATATATAGAGAGTCTGAGTGAGCGTGAATTGGCGCCAGCAACGATGCGCAAGAAGAATTGGTATCTGATGGACCTCGCCTCGCCTATCCACAATAGACCGATTAATGACATCACGTCTGCAGAACTCCTGTATCTCCTCAAGAGCATCGAAAAGAGTGGCCGACGAGAGACCGCCAAAAAGATGCGAGGTGCGTTGTCGGCGGTGTTTCGATTGGCCATCCTCACATTGCGGGCTGAAAATGACCCCACCTTTCCATTGCGGGATGCTCTTCTGCCACCCAAGGTCACCGGCCGCGCGGCGATTACCGATGAGAAGCAGTTCGGAAAACTGTTGCGCAGCTTTGACGAGTTTACCGGTTGGCCGATTATCGTGGACGCAATGCGGTTTCAGATACTCACCATGACGCGGCCCGGTGAAACCAGAGGTGCCAAGAAAAACGAGTTTAACCGGGAGAAGTGCGTTTGGACCATTCCGGCAGAACGCATGAAAATGCGTCGCGAACACAAAGTGCCGTTGTCCAAGCAGGCAATGGCGATTGTGGAAGCAAACTGGCCGACCATTGATGGTGTAGAATTGCTCTTCCCATCGCTGGTTTCAAACCGCAAGTGGCTCTCGGAAAACGCATTCAATTCCGCGCTTCGGCGAATGGGGTGGTCGAAAGAGGAAGTGACCGCCCATGGCTTCCGCGTGACTGCCAGCACGATCCTCAATAGCCGGGGTTATGATCCGGACGTAATTGAAGCGGCACTCGCCCATCAGGACAAGAATGTCATCCGGAGAACCTACAACCGCTCGACATACTGGGATCAGCGTGTTGAGCTTATGCAGAGATGGGCGGACATGTTGGATGAATTTTGTAC
>JAAEOH010000082.1 GCA_024244645.1 Hyphomicrobiales bacterium | reverse complement strand
CTTCTATGTTTTTTTCCCAAAATTCTAGGAAATCCTGCAACACCGGAAACCGAGGCGCGTTGTCGTACTCCTGCCAGAGATACATCTGGAGAAGGCTGGGATGGTCAGGGAGCCTATACAGGATCTCTGCCGTCGTTAGTCGGTATCCGATCAGATCCACGATTTTTCCTCTTCGCCCAAGCAGCCTTCATGTTGGCACATGCCTCGGGACTATGCTTCTTGCCCTTGCTGGCTGCGCTTATCTTAGCACGAGTCTCAGGACTCTTCATCCTACCCGTGGCCGCAGCAGACATCTTAGCGCGTGTCTCTGGGGTATGCTTCCTACCCCTATTTGCCGCCCCTATCTTAGCGCAGGCCTCAGGGCTATGCCTCTTGCCCGTGTTCGAAGCAGACACCCTAGCGCGGCTCTCAGGGCTGTGCGTGCTGCCCTTCTTTGCCTGCGATATCGCAGCCCTCTGTTGAAGGCTCGGGCGCTTCGCAATGAGATTTGCGTTTAGACTGGGCTTATGCCGGTCCAGAGAAGCCTGCTCAAGGATGAGTAGATCCTCCTCCTCGCACTCCAGAAGCACCTCGTGGGTGATGTGATACCCATCGTCGTAGAGACGCTGCATCTCACCGTTTCTATGGGTGCCGTACCGGAGAAAAGACTTGTGCGCCGAGAAGCGCCCCTCAATGTTCATGCTGGAGCCGATGTACATCTGCCCGGCCAGGTGTAGCCCATAGATCCCTACTGTCATGACACGCCTCCTATGCTTAGGGGGGGCACAGTACGAACGGGATAGGGGCATGTCAAGGGTATTGTACTAACACGGTGAGTTCTAAAGCTCTGCGTGGGGCATGAGGCCCCTAAGGAGACTAGGTACTGTGCGCGCTGTGGGATGTACCCGGCACCCCGCGGCAGAGGGGACCCACCCCGGGGTATATATGAGGCCTCGACTACCCATCCCGGGTGTTTTTAGCCCTCCTGCGCAGCCTCACCCTCGTTAGCCCAGCGTTATCAGTAGCTTACGCTATTGCTCCCTATTACAGGGCGTGTGTAACATTTTGTGGTGATGAT
>JAAEOH010000081.1 GCA_024244645.1 Hyphomicrobiales bacterium | reverse complement strand
CAATCGGCGATATCTGCCACCTCTTCGAACCAGACGAATGCAGAAACTTCCTTAAGGCTGCCGGATATGTCTCATATTAAATGCAAAACGCTTTAGAGCGTGTCTTGCTTAGATCGAATCATTTGACCGAGGCGATTTTGGTCGCTGACAAGGCGGGTTGCGCGCCGTGGTGCCAACCCGCCACAAGGGCGAGCCAACGCAGTCAGCGGGCAAAATCGCCCGGCCCATTCAATTCTGAATTTCAACAACATCGTCCTTTCAGGGTGGCGGACAATGGGCCCATCGGCGTCGTTGCGCCGCTTGCCCGATGCACCACATCGCGCTGCGCGACGCGCCTGGCCGAATGAACCGATTTTCCGTCATCAAATGCTTCAATCTAAGCAAGACACGCTCTAGGCCCTACCGAACCTTGCCCGGTAGCCAGGTGGCCATTTCGGGGAAGGCGATCAGCAGGATCAGCACAACCAGTTCAATCAAAATGAACGGCAGGGCGGAGCGGACGATCTGTCCAAGCGATACATCGAACGGCGCCACCCCCTTCATCACGTAAAGCAGTAGTCCAAAAGGAGGTGTCAGCAGACTGATCTCCATTGTGATCAACATCAGCACCATCAGCCAGATCACGTCTATATCGAATGTCGCCTGCAGCGATGTTGAACCCAGCAGGAAGAAAGGCAGGGTGAGCAGAAGCATACTCACCTGATCCATAAATGCGCCGAGGAAAAGCAGGACACCCATCATGATGATGACAACACCAAGCGGGGTCAGGTTCGCCGATGTGACCTGCCTCAACAGGCCGTCGGTTGCGCCTGAGTTTGCCAGTGCCTGACTGAACACCAAAGACCCGGTGATGATAAACAGGATCATGGTGTTGATTTTCGCCGTTTCGATCAGCGCCTTCCAGATTGCCGCAAATTTGAAATCAGCGCCGGAGATGCCGGAAACCCTGATGACATTCTTGAACACGCGAAACAGGTAACACGCAGCAAGGGAGGCGACACATCCCATTGCCGCTGCCTCGGTTGGGGCTGCAATCTTGAAAAAGATGCTGCCTACCACCACGACAAATATGGTCCCCAGTGGCAGGATATAGAGAATAAATGGCAGGACGCGGTTGATGGCCCTTTTCAAGGACCCATCGTAAGCGCTTGACCACCGTAAACGTCCGCCCCAGTGAATTTCTACGGACACCGGTTCGTCAAGGTGTCCCTCATCAGGCTCGTAAGCCGGCGCCAGAGACGGATTAATCGTGCATCGGATGATGACGTAGGCGAAAAACAGAATTGCCATCAGGACACCCGGTACGATGCCTGCGATTAGCAACTGGGCTACTGATTGTTCGGCCAGACTGGCCAGAAGCACGGCAAGCGCGGAAGGCGGGATCAGCATGGCTATGCCACCCACGGCCATAATGGGTCCCATCGCGATTGCCGGCTTGTAGCCGCGTTTCATCATATCCGGTAGCAGTACGGAGCCGAGAATCGCGGTATTGGCAATGGTTGAACCCGAAAGTGAAGAAAAGACCGTCCCTCCAACCACAGAGACTACCGACAGGCGCCCGGGAACGCGTGCAATCATCTTATCGATGGCGCCTATAGCCTTGAACGCCACACCCGTCTGCAGCAATATTTCGCCCATCAGCAAAAACAGTGCTATCGGCACAAGGCTAAACTTGATGGCATTATGGAATTCAATCGGCATGAACACCAGGCCGATGTCACCATTGATGAACAGCGCCGTGCCGAGGACATTGGCGGCAAAAAAGGCAAGTGCAACCGGCAGGCCCATGAACATCAGGGTACACACGGTTCCCAACAGCAAAACCAGAGCGTATTGCCATTCCATGCTAGAACGATGCTTTCACGGATTTTGAGGCATCTTCGTCAACGATGGCGCGCGCCCTGCGAAAGCGAAACAAGAATTCCAGCGTCAACAGGAAAAACGAGATAGCGAAAACCGCCAACATGTACCAATTGGCGATGCGCAGATCCTTGTCCGGCAAGGTCCCGTCCTCAAATTCCCATATGGCAGCGCGGGCCCCATAAAAACACAGTATCACGCAAAGCCCGGCACCGAAGCAATCGAGCAGACGTTCCAGCTGGACCGCTAGCCTGCGCGGCAAGTTTGTGGAAAAAACGTCTACCCTGACGTGTGCACCCTGTTGTAGAACCCAAGGCGCCCCCAAGAATATTCCTACATAGAGTGCGTATTCAACCGCCTCGTGCAGCCACCAGATAGCGCCCCAATTTGCTTTGATCAACAGCAGGTTAAATGGAATAAGAATCGCAAACAGCCCGATTGATCCGGCCACCAGAGCAATCAGAATTTGAAGAAGCCGATTGAAGCCGGCCTCCGTCGCCTCAAGGATTAATGTCATAGCGCCCCGTACCCAATCGTCCTGGATGCCATTGTCAAGGGGATGAACCGAGATTCCGGTGGTGGAATCTGGTTCATCCGTTCACAGTTCAAATTGCACTATTTGGTGAACAGTTCCATCAATTTGGCACCGTGCTCCGGACTCCGTTCGAGCACTTCATCCCACCCGGCCTTACGCGCCGCAGCAAGCCATGTCTCGGTATCCTCTTCGGAGAAGGTGATCGCGCTCAACCCCTCTGCCGCCGTCTTTTCGTTTTGGGTTTTCAGCAGAGCTTGAAAACCCTCGCTGCTAGGTTCGGAATTGGCTTCAAATTCTAGCACGATATTGGTTATCAAGTCCTGTTGCTCCTTGGACAGGCTGTCCCATTTTTCCAAGTTGGTCAGGGTGTGCAGTGTGGCACTATAAAACCCGGGTTCCACCCGATATTTCGTAACCTTCACCCAGGCAGGAACCCAGCCAAGCGCTGGCCAGCCGTAACCCTGTACGGTTCCATTTTCCATGTAGGTGTAGACTTGTGAGATATTGGATGTCTGAACCGTGGCGCCGAGCGACTTGAAGAATGCAGTGTAGACCGGAGCAACGCGCAGGTGCAGGCCGCTCAGGTCGGGTTTGTTGATTTTCTCCGACAGCCATAGATGGAAGGGACCATAGTCGTGATGACGCCCCACATAGTGGATGCCCTTCGCATTCATCAGCTGGCTGACAAGCTCCAGCGCGCCGTTTTCCCGCAAAACAGAATATGGGTATTCGGAAAAGCGCAAAACCGGCGCCTCCTCGAAAACATTTCCAAAATATGCCTCGGTACAACCAACAATGTCATAAACCCCTTTGGACATCTTCTGCGTAAGGGTAAAGGGGCTGCCGATGGCCGGAGCGCCGCCTTTCAAATCAATCTGAACGACACCCTTTCCGCGTTTATTGATTTCGTCGACGACCCTTTCAAACGGTTTTCCTGGCGGACTTCCGATCGGAAAACAGCTTGCGCCGCTCAGCGTTATCTCATCAGCCATCGCAGCCGCAAGGCTGCCGAGGATAGCAACGGCACCAGCGGATACGATTACACCAATTCGCTTCAGCATTGATTTTTCTCCCTTAAATTCACTGCCAAGCCCATTTACGTATAATAGTACGTTATTACATATTTTGTGGCAAATTTGAATTATGAAGGCGGAGCGGCACGCCGCAAAAACGGCGCGCGGTTGCTGGAGAGTGGTCACTCCGCGGCGAAAAGTTCGAACCGTTCAGGTATATATGAATAATAATTCACGGACTGGAATTGCCGACGACATATCGCTTCGTAGTATAAAAAATAGCCAATATTAGCTGGATGTGCGGCCAGCGCGCGGCTCCAATTCTTAACCGAAACGCATTATAATGCAGCAAACCCAAACGCGTTGTTAAGACTGAGCCTTGAGCGCAGTGGCAATATTTTGAACCGATCCGTTGAAAAACCGGTACTGGCGTATCGAGGATGTTGGTTCCGTTGCGATGCACCAAACGGATGTTGATGAGTAAGTCGACTTAAAAGGAGCGCAATTCATACAATCTCGGCGTCGGTATCGAACTTGCCGATAATGTTCATCTGATGCGATTTGAGCATCCTGTGGTCAGGGTGATGGTTCTATTTTCGGGCAAGGAAAGGGTTTTTGTGCCGGCGCCAACATTCGGATGCTTGCCGCGACATGCCGGAAAATCAGTTGATCGCGCCTTGTGGTGAGCAGGATTTTCGGAGGTTGGAGCGGCAATCGCTTGAACGAATTACCGCTGTGCTTGACAATGTTGTAGGGCAGTTGCGGGGAGTGTCGTCGCCGAACCGGAATATTTCGCCTTTTGTCGCGCCACTGCCATACGTTATGCCTTAGGGCTAAACCCGAAGAACATATGAGCGCATACGGCCTCGGGGAGACGAACATCTAGCGGCCGAAAATCCTCCGGCGCTGGATGAACTGCGCATGATCGTGACTTCACGCGAAATGTTGTACGCAAGGGTCAAATCCGTTGTGAACACTTCCAGGCAAACAGAGCCGTGTACATAATATGGGCAATTACAGAACACGGATTTCTCGGCAGCTGAGAATGCAGATTTGCAGCAGGTCCGACTGAAACAGGCTTGTTATCGCGAAAAAGGTCAACCCGGCGAGCTTTCAAGTAGCTGGCGAATTTCGTCAGGGATTCTCGTGGCTGATATACCAACAGCGCTGTTGGGATCATCGACGGCCCAAATGCGCGTTTCCTGCCCCGTGAGGATGATGGTCTTCTTCCTCGCGACCGTGTGGGTGATGTCGAAACTGGCGCCGCCGATTCGCGATACGCTGCTCTCAATATCGAGGGTATCGCCAAATACGGCGGTTGTTTTAAAATCCATTCCCACTCGGCCGAGCACCAATCCTCGCACGCCATATTTTTCGGCAAGCACGTCGTGATGCAAACCGGCTTTTTCCAACATGTGGTGGCCTGAAGCATCAACCCAGGAAAAGTAGCGGGGATAAAATACGATCCTCGCCGGGTCGCAGTCTCCCCATTCAACCCGAATTCGCATCTGATTTGTTAACATTCTCGACGCTCTCTGATTTTTGAATCTGAAAACCCAAACCGGGTTACACCCACAACTTGTAACGCTGAATTTATTCCGGTTGCAGTCCTCGGCACATCGCTGACACATTCGATCCAACGCGCGGGCAGTGTCAGACAAACTACACCAATCTCAGTTATCCCGTGAAAGCAACCAATTATCCCACACCGAGACCACGCCACTCAGCGAGAGCGGCGGCGCGGTTGCGTTTAAAATTGTCTCGGCGGCGTTGTCACATTGGCGTTGACAAGTTGAATCCCGGCGAATGCTGATGGTCTCCACGGCGACGAGCACCTGTGCAGCGTCAATCACCCTGCGCCATTCTACTGATGCTGTAGTTCGGAACTGGCGCAGCGTGTTTCGAGAAATCAGGTGTCGTTGAGTATTGAAAAGATTGTAGATCGAAAAATGGACCGGCAGAAAACGTTGGGCTGAACCAGCTGACTTGAACCGTTGCATCTTTCGCTCTCGTCGCCGAACCGGCTGATGAGAATTGTCGGCTCGGTTGTTCGTTCGCCGGCCAAACTCGTTGCGCCTGGACAATCCCAACTCTTTCAGCGCCGAACTGTATGATGGAAGCTTGTCCGTCACGATTGTGCGAGGCAAATAGCCTGTCTCTTTAGTAACTTGCGCATTGGCTTCAATGCGGCCTTCTTGTTCCGGCACGATTGAACCAAATCATCCAGAACCTCTCCCTCATCATCGACCGCGCGCCACAGATTTAGCCGCTTTCCGTTGATTGAAATGAAAACCTCATCAAAATGCCACCGGCAGTTTGGGCGTGGCCTACCTCGCGCAATTCTTCGCGCATACTGCGCTCCGAATTTGAGGCTCCAATTTCGGATGGTTTCATAGGAGATGTCCAAGCCGCGTTCCGCCAGGAGATCTTCCGCATCACGCAAGCTCAGGGTGAAACGGAAAAACAACCAGACTGCGTGCTGGATGATTTCGGGTGGAAATCGATGCCGTTTGCAGGAGATTCCTGTCATCCAGCGAACCTGGCGCCACTTGAAGACCCGATCCAGGGAGTTAACTTGTCAATGCCGGCGATACGCTTCCTGTCTAGCCCCCTAAAACTGTGCCATTATTTTGGTGGTTCAGGAGTTGGTTATGGCGAGGAAGCGTTATTCGGACGAGGATATTCTCAAGCTACTGCGTGAGATTGAGTTGAACTTGGCATCGGGCCATGAAGTTGTGTCTGCAT
>JAAEOH010000080.1 GCA_024244645.1 Hyphomicrobiales bacterium | reverse complement strand
GCTCGGCCGCGAACTCGGCCTGCCAGACAGCTTCATCGGCCGCCACCCGTTCCCGGGGCCGGGGCTTGCCATCCGCTGCCCGGGCGGCGTGACCCGCGAAAAGCTCGAAATCCTGCGCGAGGCGGACGCCATCTACCTCGACGAAATCCGTAACACTGGCCTCTACGATACGATCTGGCAGGCTTTTGCCGTCCTGCTGCCGATACAGACTGTTGGTGTCATGGGCGACGGGCGCACCTATGAATTCGTCTGTGCGCTCAGAGCCGTCACCTCCGTCGACGGCATGACCGCCGATTTCTACCATTACGACATGGAATTCCTCGGCCGCGCCGCCACCCGCATCATCAACGAAGTCCGCGGCATCAACCGCGTCGTCTACGACGTCACCTCCAAACCCCCCGGCACCATCGAGTGGGAATAGTTCGGCGGTGGATTTTCTTGTCACCGTTTGGATTATAATTCTCACAAACATTTGATATTATTCATTTTTGAAATGTGGTCCATTCAGGGCCCTTGTTGGCAATGGCTGTCTAGCAAACTCATTTGACGGTATTTCTGACGGTACGTTCTGAGCTTGATTTCAAGGACTCGGGTCTGTACCGTCATCGATATCGGTGCTCTTGACGGTATTTATTGAGAGCGAACCTACTGAATTCATTGAGAATAGGTTGTCAAAACAGCCCCAAAAAGGGCTGACGGTACTTTTGTGCCCGAAGGAGGTCGCATGCTGACCGATTCAACGCTTAAGCAATTGAAAGGAAAAGCAAAACCATACAAGGTTTCTGATCGCGACGGCATGTATGCCTATGTCCCTCCGACGGGCGCAATCAGTTTCCGCTATGACTACCGGCTGAACGGCCGGCGCGAGACCCTTGTCATTGGCAAGTTTGGGCGCAACGGCATTTCATTGGCTACTGCCAGGGAAAAGTGCACTGATGCAAGGCGCCTCGTTCGCGAGGGCCAATCTCCTGCTCAGGAACGCCAACGTGAGAAGCAGCGTCTGAGAGAAGCTAAAAGCTTCGGTCAATTCGCCAAGAAATGGTTTGCGGACGCCCGAATGGCCGAGAGTACGAAAGCAATGCGCCGTACGATTTTTGATCGGGACATAGCGCCGGCACTCCAGCGCAGGCTCCTGCATGAAATCAAGCCGGACGATGTCCGGACAGTTTGCATAAATGTCAAGGAGCGAGGAGCGCCGGCTACCGCAATTCACGTCCGTGACATCATAAAACAGATATTCGTCTTCGCCATTCTTGGTGGAGAAAGAACAAAGAACCCTGCGGATGAAGTAATGCCTGCTTCACTGGCGACATTTAGGCCGCGTGACCGTTCACTCTCACCAAAGGAAATCCGCATCATGCTTAAGATGCTGGAACATGTTCCGACGCTACCGACCATCCTCCTCGGCATGAGGCTCCTGCTTTTGACCATGGTTCGAAAGAGTGAATTGATATTTGCAGTTTGGGATGAAGTCGATTTCGAAAATGCTGTTTGGACGATACCAAAAGAGCGGATGAAACGAGATCGCCCGCACAACGTATATTTATCTCAGCAATCCCTTGACATCTTGGTTGCATTGAAGACGTGTTCCGGGAACTCCCGATACCTGTTGCCATCGCGGTACGATGCTGACGCGCCCATGTCGCGCGCGACATTCAACCGGATCACCTACGCTGTTGTTGAGCGTGCTGACAAACAGGGCATGCCTCTCGAGCAATTTACTGTCCACGACCTGCGACGCACCGGATCGACACTACTAAACGAACTTGGGTTCAATCGTGACTGGATCGAGAAATGTCTGGCACACGAAGATGGTCACTCTTCACGTGGCGTCTACAACTGTGAACGCCGGAGCAATACTCGGCCTCCCCTAAATTGCCGGAATCTTGTTTGGGTTCCGGTCAATCTTCTTTACAGAACAGCTCGTAGACCACTTCCATGATTTGCTTAGACCGGTCATCTGTCAAGCTATAGCAAATCGTCTTGCCATCCCGACGCGGCGTGACCAGCCCTTCAAGTCGAAGGCGAGTGAGCTGCTGCGATACTGCCGCCTGACGCGCCGAGAGAAGATCCTCCAGTTCCGTAACGGACTTTTCCCCGGAGGCCAGGTGGCATAATATCATCAGACGTCCCTCATGGCTGATCGCCTTGAGAAAATTCGACGCGCGTTGCGCGTTTTTCATCATTTTTTCGATATCTTCAGCCTGCATGTTGACGTCGAAGACGGGCAGGCGGGAACGAGTAGCGGTTAAAGCTACAGCGGCTGTTTCTGAATCCGTACTCATGCGATCTTACCTTGTGGTCCAATGCAATCTGGCGCCATCGAACATCATTGACAGGAGTCCCCAGAAGAAATCTTCACCAGGATATCCCTCAATGCGCCCAACTTCTTGCCCATTGTCAATGAGAATAAAGGTCG
Organism: Hyphomicrobiales bacterium; assembly: GCA_024244645.1. GTDB lineage: Bacteria > Pseudomonadota > Alphaproteobacteria > Rhizobiales > Rhizobiaceae > Hoeflea_A. Next base: position 18,159 of record JAAEOH010000080.1, on the reverse strand, counting down.
GCGTGAAGTTCACTGGCTTCGAGAGATTTATATTCTCCGGTGTACGGCCGTGGCGATCGTACCGCATGAGGGGTGCGGTCCTGCCTTCAGCGGTTTTCGGATAGATATGTGCGATCTCCTCATCCCATTTCGCGCACCAGTAGCAGCCTTCTTCCTCTGCCATCAGTAAATAGGTCTCGGCCGCTGCTGGGAATGGCAACAGCAGTAGAAGCACAGAAAGCCAGACTTTGAGCTGGGCCATAAGTTGCTCCCATTGACGACTCGTTTTTCCTTATCATAATCAAATATGTGAATTCATCAAGGTTCCGCGACAGGATAACGAATGTTTGACGTGACATATTTCGGCGCTCTGGTAGCTGGCCTGCTTTCGTTCCTGTCGCCCTGCATTCTTCCAATTGTGCCTTTTTATCTCAGCTACTTGGCCGGCGTCAGCATGAATCAGGTATCAGAGGACAGCAATGTGTCGGGTGCCGTCAGGAGGCGAGCGTTTTTATCTGCGGTCTGTTTTGCGCTCGGGATCATAACCGTGTTCATGGGCTTGGGCGCCACCGCAACGGTCTTCGGACAGATGGTGCGTGAGTACTTTGATATTCTGCGGTGGATCGCGGCGGCGATAATCATCGCCATGGGATTGCATTTTCTGGGTGTGATCCGGATAGGGATTCTTTATCGCCAGTTCCGGGCGGATGCGGGCAACACATCAAATGTCAGTCTGATAGGGGCCTATATTATCGGCTTTGCCTTTGCATTTGGCTGGACACCATGCGTCGGTCCGGTGCTGGCTGCGATCCTGTTTACAGCTGCCGCGCAGGAGACTGCAGGGCAGGGTGCCCTGCTTTTATCCGTGTACGGCCTCGGCATGACACTGCCTTTTGTCGTAGCAGCGCTTTTCATCGGTCCTTTCATGGCCTGGATGGCGCGATTTCAGCGGCATCTGGGAATCATCGAAAAACTGATGGGCGCGCTACTGATTCTGTTCGGTTTTTTAATTGCCACCAACTCCGTAAACATCATCGCCCAGTGGATGCTCGAGCGCATCCCCTGGTTCAGTGCCATCGGTTAAACTGAAAGGATCCGAAATGACCCGAATCATCGCTTTCATAGTCGCTCTAGTGGCGGCATCTCAAATCAATGCAGCAGAAATCGGAGATGACGGATTACACAAGACGGCGTGGATGCGGGATACCTTCAAGGATTTGGCGGAGGATCTAGAAGAGGCTAACGCTGAAGGCAAGCGTTTGCTTATCATTTTTGAGCAGCGCGGATGCATTTACTGCACCAAAATGCACAAGGAGGTTTTTCCGGATCCTAAAATAACAAAGATCATTGAAGACAGCTATTTTGTGGTTCAGCTCAACCTGTACGGGGATGTCGAAGTTACGGATTTCGACGGAGAAAGCCTGAGCGAAAAGAACATGGCGCGAAAGTGGGGTATCCTCTTTACGCCGACCATGATGTTCTTGGCTGAAAGTGTTGACGAATCAGAGACCGCCGCCGCTGCTGCCGTTGCAACCATGCCTGGCGCGTTCGGACGGGGTACGACATTGGATATGCTGACTTGGGTGGTAGAAAAACGATATGCCGATGAAGTCGATGAAGACTTTCAGCGGTACCATGCGCGACGCATTCAAGAACGCAACGATGGGTCTACGGACTAACAAATTTTCATACTATTAAATTCACTTAATTGAATTTGTTGTTGCAAGAATTGATAAGTGTGCGGCACTATCTTCAAATAAGGGACTTTAGGGAGGGTACATGAAACACACTGCTGCACTAGCAATCATTGCCGCGATCTATGCATCCATGGCAGCGGCTGAGACCGTGAAGCCCACAGACGTCGCATTTGAGAATGGCGCGGTCAAAGTCTCCTTAACTGGCCAACCTGGCGACCCCTCCGCGGGTCGCGCTGTTTTTGCTAACCGCAAGCAGGGAAACTGTCTCGCGTGTCATGTAAATACAAATCTTTCAGAGGAGAGCTTCCACGGTGAAGTTGGGCCGCCGATGGATGGTGTGGCGGATCGTTGGTCCGAAACTGAGCTGCGGGCGATCGTGTCAAATTCGAAATTGATATTCGAAGACACCATCATGCCGGGTTTCTATGTGGACAGCGGATATGAACGACCACTGGACAAGTTTGCGGGAAAATCCATCCTCACCGCGCAACAGGTTGAGGATGTTGTCGCATATCTGATGACGCTCAAGGAGGAGTGACATCAAGAAACTGGAGGAGAATATGAAACTGACACGAAGGAAGGTTCTGGCGATCGGAACCGGTTCGCTGGCCTATTTCAGCCTATGCGGTCTGCCTGCTTTTGCATCCTTGGCAGATGATGCCGTCGCGGAACTGACCGGCGGCGCGGAGATCGAAGAAGGCGGTGTCACTCTCACCGCTCCCGAGATAGCTGAGAACGGCAACACCGTGCCCATAGCGGTGAGCGCGCCAGGAGCTGTTTCGGTAACGATCTTTGCGGACGGCAACCCGGTACCCAACGTTGCGACGTTCAAATTCGGTCCGCTGAACCCGTCGCACATGGCATCAACACGGATTCGTCTGGCGAAAACCCAAAATGTCATTGCGATTGCACAGATGGAAGACGGATCCTTCCGGAAGGCGCAATCAAACGTGAAAGTCACGATTGGCGGCTGCGGCGGCTAACAGGGCGAGGAGAGAAAACATGGCATCCGGTGTAAAACGACGCGTTAAAGTCCCCAAGAAAGCCAAGGCTGGCGACACGATCACCATCAAAACACTGATCAGTCACAAAATGGAGAGCGGCCAGCGTAAGGACAAGGACGGAAACGTCATTCCCCGGTCGATCATCAATCGTTTCGTGGCTGACTTCAACGGCCAGAACATTATCGACGTGACGTTGGAACCGGCGATATCGACAAACCCCTATTTCCAGTTTGAAGCGATCGTTGCTGAATCCGGTGAATTCAAATTTACCTGGTATGACGACGACGGCTCCGTCTACGACACAGTCAAAAAGATCGAAGTCTCCTGACGGGGATATTCGATCCATCCAGGGAGGGAGGAGAATGAAACTCAAACCTATTGCGGTGCTCGCGGCATTGTTCACTGCCGCAGGAGCATATGCGCAGGACAGCAACACCCTGGCGATTGACGGCGAAACGTTTGTTACGGAAACGGCTGCGCCAGCCCACATGGAAAATGTCGATACCATTTACTCCGGCTGGCGTTTCCGCTCGACCGAAACACAAGCGCTTGAGCTGGACGATTTCGACAATCCCGCATTTGTTTTCGTCGACCTGGGTCTCGACCTTTGGGACCAGGTTGACGGCAGTGAAGGCAAATCCTGCTCTTCATGCCATGAGAATGTCGAGGATTTTGCCGGACTGCGTGCTCAATTGCCACGGGTTGAAAATGGCGAACTGGTTGATTTGGAAGACCTGATCAATGAGTGCCGGACCGAACGTATGGGTGCTGAGCCCTGGAAATGGTCTGGAGGCGACATGACCGCCATGACCGCGGTTATCGGGCTTCAGTCACGCGGCATGCCCATGAACGTGAAAATCGATGGTGAAGCGGCACCCTTTTGGGAAATGGGCAAGGAGCTTTACTACACCCCTGTTGGCCAGTTGGATATGGCCTGTTCCAACTGTCACAAAGACAATTACGGCGTCATGATCCGCGCTGACCATCTAAGTCAGGGCCAGACAAATGGCTTCCCGACCTATCGCCTCAAGAATGCAAAACTGAACTCCATTCACGGTAGGTTCAAAGGTTGCATGAGAAACATCCGTGCAAAACCATTCAAGGAGGGCGGACCTGAGTTTAAAACCCTGGAGCTGTACCTGGCTTCGCAAGGACAGGGCTTATCTGTCGAAACTCCCTCAGTTCGCAACTGAATCCTGGAGGCTCCCTGCAGTGTCTGGCAAGGAGCCTCTTTTTTAATACACATTCAAACATGCGCATATGATTTAAGGAGCTTGTGTAATAATGATTTCGCGTCGCGAATTCCTTCAGGTCGGCATGGCAGCCTCAGCATTGGTCGGGGCTTCGGGTTTCGGCAATTGGTCGCGCTTGGCGGCTGAGCAGCGCCTGACGCAGGATCAGCTGTTGCAGTTCGACACATTTGGAAACGTGTCGCTGATACATATTACCGATATCCATGCGCAACTGAAGCCGGTCTATTTCCGCGAACCTTCGGTGAACCTTGGTGTTGGCTCCAACAATGGCGCGGTTCCGCATCTGACCGGCGCGGACTTCCGCAGGCACTATGGAATTGAGGATGGCAGTGCCGACCACTATGCGCTGTGCGCAGGCGATTTTGCCGCGCTTGCGCAGGGTTATGGACGGGTTGGCGGATTGGATCGTGTTGCGACGGTCATCAACGCGATTCGGGCGGACCGCCCCGATGCGATCCTATTGGATGGTGGCGATACCTGGCACGGCTCCTACACCTGCTACAAGACAGCCGGTCAGGACATGGTTAATGTGATGAATGCACTACGGCCGGATGCAATGACGTTCCATTGGGAATTCACGCTGGGATCCGAGCGTGTCGCTGAATTGGTCGAAAACCTACCCTTTGCTGCGCTAGGCCAGAATGTCTTTGATACCGAATGGGATGAACCTACTGACCTGTTCCCGCCCTACAAGATGTTTGAGAGGGGCGGAACGAAAATCGCCGTGATCGGCCAAGCATTTCCATACCTGCCGATTGCCAATCCTGGCTGGATGTTCCCCGAATACTCTTTCGGGATACGCGATCAGAACATGCAGGCGATGGTCGATGAAGTGAGGATTGACGGCGCCGAATGCGTGGTGGTGCTCAGCCACAATGGCTTCGATGTGGACAAGAAGATGGCCACCGTTGTGTCTGGTATCGACGTGATCTTGTCCGGCCATACGCATGATGCATTGCCGGAGCCTGTCCTGTCAGACAACACGATCATCGTTCCGTCCGGTTCCAACGGGAAATTCGTCTCACGCCTTGATCTCGATACTCGCGGCGGCCGCATGACGGGATACCGCCACAAGCTGATACCGGTATTCTCCGATGTCATCGAACCGGATCAGGAAGTATCCGATCTGATCTATGCCCAACGCGCGCCGTATCTCGCCGAGCTGGAAGCCGTCATCGGCAGGACTGAAAGCCTCCTTTACCGGCGCGGCAATTTCAACGGCACGTGGGATGATCTGATCTGCGACGCGCTGCTGTCCGAGCGAGATGCGGAGATTGCGCTGAGTCCAGGTGTGCGCTGGGGTCCATCACTCATTCCCGGCCAGGACATCACGCGTGAAGACATCTTCAATGTAACCTCCATGACCTACGGGCAGGCCTATCGCACTGACATGACCGGCGAATTCCTGAAGATTGTCCTGGAGGACGTTGCGGACAACATTTTCAATCCCGATCCATATTACCAGCAAGGTGGAGACATGGTGCGCACAGGCGGACTTGGGTACCGGATCGATATCTCAAAACCTCAGGGACATCGCATAAGTAATTTGACTCTTCTAAAAACCGGTGAACCGATTGATTCTGCCCGTTCCTATGTTGTGGCTGGTTGGGCTTCGGTCAACGAGAATACGGAGGGTCCGCAGATCTGGGATGTTGTTGAAAGCCACATGCACAAACTCGGCACAGTACGGGTGCAACCGAACAACAGCGTCGACGTTGTCGGCAAGTGAACAGCAACGGAGATCCAAGATATGGGCGAGTTACCAAAGCACCATCTCGCCGGGCCTTCCTGCAAGGCGGCGTTGCTGCTGCGGCCGGAGCTGTAGCGGCAGGCGGGCCGGACCCTCTGACCACTGAAGTTCACGACTGGGCATCCACCACAGGTGACGGCGTTGACGCCACGCCCTACGGATTGCCTATCGAATTTGAAAGCGATGTGATCTGGCGCAATGTGCCGTGGCTGATGGCCGATCCGATATCATCGATCAATTTTTCGCTCATTCACGCGCTAGAGGGTACCATAACGCCCCAAGGCTCCGCATTTGAGCGGCATCATTCCGGCGCGATCGAAGTGCACAAAGATGACTACCGCTCAATGGTCAACGGCCTCGTGGATACCCAGCTCATCTTCACCTACGACGATCTGGAGCGACTTCCGCGCGAAAACCACCATTATTTCTGCGAATGCGCTGCGAACATCGGCGTGGAATGGGCCGGCGCACAGCTCAATGGCGTGCAGTTTATACATGGCATGATCCACAACATGGAATACACAGGTGTTCCGCTTCGCATTCTTTTGCAAGAGGCCGGTCTCGAGACTACAGTTGATCTACAGGACAAGTGGATCTTCGTGGAAGGGGCGGATGCATCTTCAAACGGCCGCTCGATTCCGATGAATAAAGCACTTGATGATGTGTTGGTTGCGTTCAAGACCAACGGTGAGGCGCTGCGCAAGGAATACGGCTATCCATTGCGTCTGGTCGTGTCGGGGTGCGAAGGCAACCTGTGGGTCAAATGGCTGCGCCGAATTGAAGTCCTGAACCGGACGGTGGAGAGCCGCAAAGAATCGTCGAAATACGCCGATGTCCTGGCCGTCACACCAAATAAGGGTGGCTCGGAACAAGGTGCCGCAATGGACAAACAAAACAATGCCGGCGACACCGAGGTGGCGGCTGTTGCTGAAAGCACCAGCAATGAAAAAGCCAAGCCCGCTGAGCCGGTTGTTGCAAGCCTCGATTCCGAACTGGTTTTGAAGGGTGAGAAGGTTTTCAGGAAGTACGAGGCCTGCCACCAGATCGGGGATGGCGCAACAGACAAATCCGGTCCGCAGCTCAACGGCATATTGGGTCGCACTATTGGTTTTGTTAAAGACTTCATATACTCAAAGAGTTCCAATATCGCCTCCGAGGAAGGGCGCGTATGGAATGAGACTGAAATGACAGCGTTTCTCGCCAAACCCAAAGCCTATATGAAGGGAATAAAAATGGGGTTTGCCGGCCTGAAGAAGCAAAGCAATCTGAAACCACTCATCGCGCATCTCAAATCAGCCGGTAATTGAGATTGATATGCGGAATCTCACCCTTGTATTGAATGTTTGTGTGTTCCTGGTTTCGTCAGGTGCCGTTGCCAACAATTCCGGGGATGCAATCCGTGGCAAACAGGTCTTCAAGAAATGTGCCAGCTGCCACATGGTGGGAACGGAAGCACGCAAGCGCGTAGGACCGCCGCTGAACAATATCATGTCGGCACGCGCAGGTGGTATGGCTGATTTCAAATACTCCAAGGCGCTGCGAAAAGCCGCGCATGAAGACCTGCATTGGACGCCGGAAACACTTGACGTATTTTTGGAGGATCCACGGGGATATTTACCGAAAACCAAGATGAGTTTTCGTGGTTTGAAAAACGCCAACGACCGTGCCGACATTATTGCCTATCTTGCGACTTTTTCCGGCGCAAGCATGGCCGCCAAGATTGATGAGGGATTTACGGTTCCATCCAAAATCCTGGGCATCGAGGGCGATATGGAATACGGCGAATATCTCTCCAGCGAATGCACGACCTGCCATCAGGTCGACGGCGACAATGACGGCATTCCCGCAATAATCGGATGGGAAACCAAAGACTTCGTAACAGCCATGCACGCTTATCGCGAAAAACACAGGCAGAATCCGGTCATGCAGATGATATCCGGGCGCTTGTCCAATGATGAAATCGCAGCCCTGGCCGCGTATTTCGAAAACATCAACAACTGAAGGAAAACAAGGAGGAAAAGAAATGACTATGAACAGGAGGGGTTTCCTAGGGACCTCGGCGTTTGCAGTGGCTACGCTCGCAGCTCCAATGGTTAATGCCGACAGCCACAAAAAACCGCGGGTCGTCGTAATTGGCGGCGGGGCCGGTGGGGCTACGGCAGCACGCTATATCGCCAAAGACAGCAAGGGTGCGGTTGATGTCACTTTGATCGAACCGACGCGAACATACTACACCTGCTTCTTTTCCAACCTTTACATTGGCGGCTTTAAGACCATAGACGAAATCGGACACACCTATGGCAAGCTGGCCGGCAGCGGCGTCAATGTGGTTCATGACTGGGCGATCGGCGTCGATCGCGATGCCAAGACTGTCAGCCTCGCAGGCGGAGGATCGGTCCCCTATGACAAGTTGATTCTCAGCCCCGGTATCGATTTTGTCGACGGATCCGTACCGGGCTGGGATATTTCGTCCCAAAACGCGATGCCGCACGCCTACAAGGCCGGATCGCAGACGGAACTTCTGAAAGCGCAGCTCTTGGCAATGCCGGAAGGTGGCGTTTATGCAATGATTGCTCCGCCGAACCCGTATCGTTGTCCTCCCGGACCCTACGAGCGGATTTCGATGGTGGCGCACTATCTCAAGGCCAACAACCCGACGGCCAAGATCATCATCGCCGATCCGAAGCCTAAATTCTCAAAAATGGCTCTGTTCCAGGAAGGCTGGGCCGACCATTACGACGGCATGATTGACTGGATTGGTGAAGAATTTGGCGGCGGAAATGTGTCAGTCGACCCGCATGCGATGTCAGTTACAATCGACGGGGAAGAAACCAAAGTCGATGTTTGCAACGTGATTCCGGCCATGAAGGCCGGTCGCATCGCCGATCTGGCGGGCGTGACCGATGGCAACTGGGCTCCGGTGAACGCGAAGGATATGTCCTCGAAGGCCGATCCGGACATTCATGTGCTGGGCGACTCTTCGAAGCAGGGCGACATGCCGAAATCCGGATTTTCGGCAAACAGCCAGGCGAAGGTCTGCGCCAATGCTGTGCGTGGTGCATTGACCGGCTCGAAGGTATTCCCTGCAAAATTCTCCAACACCTGCTGGTCATTGATCGACACCAATGACGGGGTGAAAGTCGGCGCGACCTACGAGGCCACTCCCGAGAAGATTGCTAAGATTGACGGCTTTATCTCAAAAACGGGAGAAACCGCAGACGTGCGCAAGACCACCTATGAGGAATCAGAAGGCTGGTATTCGGGCATTACCGCCGACATGTTCGGCTAAACTCCCGCCCCGGCCGCGCGGGTGGCCGGGGCTCAAAAGCCTGGAGAATCAAATGAGACAATTTCTCCTGGCCTTTGCCATGGCAGGTACATTGGCGACCACTGCCGTGCAGGTTCAAGAGGCGATCATCACCCGTTTGATGGCAGCTTTGAAGACGCCGCTTTTGCTGCTGAAAGCGCGATCGTTGATCGTGGACTGATCATCGATTATGTGAGCCACGTCGGTGATGTGCTGAACCGCACGGGCGGTGAAGTCGGCAGTGACAAACAAATATTCTAAGCAGCCGATATCTTCATTTTTGCTCCGCTGTCGTCTCGCGCGAAGTCATCGAAGTGGATCCCATGAACATCTCGCACTGCCCCTACGGTATTTTTATTGCCGAGAACGAAAACGGCGTCGTGATCGGATATCGTGACTATCCCGAAGGGCCAATGCAGAAGGTGCAGGCTCTGCTGTCGGAAATCGTGGCGGAAGCCCTCGAAAACTGAGAGATTTTCACAATCCACTCGCGGTCGCGGGTGCTCTTGCGAAAGGGAATCGCCAATCCCATCGAACAAGGTATCCCGGCGATCGGGTGAGAATTTGTTATTTCGCCGGTTTTTCGCGCAGGAACGTCTTATAGCGTTCTTGCGCGGCCACGAGCGTCACGACGGGTAATCCGCGGGCGATCCATCCAGGATCCTGCCCGTTGCCAAACATACCTTCGGACACGTTGGATATGCCGGAAATACCTTTTTTCCTGAGGAACTGCGTGAGGTAGGTCGAACGCCTGCCAGTTGCGCAAATCAGCGCGATCTCGTGCGGTTCATAGACCTTCAATATTTCGTGCAGGCGCTGTCCAAAGTCTTTTTCATGCATTGAAACAGGCCAAGCCCCCTTCGCCAGACCCGTTTGCGCCCATTCCTGCGGAGTGCGAATATCCATCAGGATCATTTCTTTTTTATCAAGCTCTTGATGGATTTGTGGGGCTGTCAGTGCCGGGTCGCCGGCAAACACGACGGTGGTCGAAAACACAAGCAGAAACGTGGCAAGGCCGAACGCCACTGACGCCAAATGCAAACGTATGAGTGAACATATCAGCATGTTTCAATTTAACTCCGCGGTCGCTCAGGAATAGTTCTCACGGCACGAGGGTCCGATACGAAGTCTGCCCGGACCAAGTTTCTGATTGCGCTTTTACCGGTCCGGGCAAGTGTATCTCGGTCGTCACTCGAACGCCATCTGCTCATAAATCCTGCCGGCATTCTTTGTCGCCAATTCGTCAAATGTGTCTAGATGTGCATAGGGAGTTTGGTCGACATAATAAGCGTCAGCAACGTCGCCGCCATTTTCAAGGTGCTCCCATATCTTGCTCCGCAGATAAACGAGGTAGTCTTTCGTGAAGCGGCGGACCTGATCCATGTTTGTCGGATGTCCATGACCTGAGATGACCCTTTCGAGATGTTGTCGATTTTCACCGAATTACAAAGTAGCGGGTCGATGGCGGTCGATGTGACTGCTTGTGCCAAAATAGGTTTCCACGAAAGTATCTGTCTGAGACAGTTTCAAATAATCGCCCAGGCTCGTCCTTGTAAGCGCCAATGATTAAGTCAAGAAAATTGTTGTCCACACTTCATGTTGTTCTTAAATGTCTATCGGTTCGAGTTCGGCCAGACAGATAAAACGCGTCCCCGAAATCAGCGCGTCCATGGACATATGCCAATGCCCGAAAACCCAGATCTGCGGCTTATATTGTTCCCACATGCGCTGAAAGGCCTGCCTGGTTCGCGAGATGGCGACGCCTTTGTCGATATTGTTGTGGGAAAGGATTGCCTTGGCGATCGCGTGGGGACAGTCGTGCGTCACCATTATGGGCTGCCTTTCGTCGAGGTACTTCTCCCGAATTCTGGCTAACTCCGGCTCTGACAATTCCTCGTCCGGCCACCAGTTCAGGCCCTTTGTCCGATCCTTTAGATTCACCGACAAAGCGCCGCCACAAAAAAACATGTCGCCTTCGCTGTGCCCGTCCGCAATGCAGAGGCAATGCTGTGCGCAGGCTGTCGGATCGTCCTGATTTCCGCGAATGAAACGATGATTTCCCTCACGTCTCATCACGTCAAAACGTGGCTCGGGGGGCGCCGTGACGCCATCGGGCGAGGGTGCGAAAAAACCCAGGCCCATGTCACCGACCTGTATGGATGCGTCTACACCTTCGATCAGGCTCACATATTGCTCGAATTTGCCGTGAACATCGCCGATAAATCGCACGTGGATAGCCTCGCGTTGCTGGAGCAACAAGAATGGTCTCCGCAACCGATACCTTGCCGCATGTTGTATTGTGATTGGCCGGGCAGGGAGTGTAGCCTGCCAGGCTTCGAATACTCAACATGCGTCTATCCGGTCCGCACAGGTTGCCGGCAACATGCGCTGTGCACCTGTGTTGCAATGATATTGTCGAGCCCCTTCGGCGAGGCCGCAAACATAGACACCGTTCCCACGCTATGGTTTTGATAAGTTCTGAACTGACCGCGGAGTAGCAGCTATGGATGGCGATCACGCAACCTTGGAAACACTCACAAGACGTCTGATCGAGTTTCGTGATGCGCGGGATTGGCAACAATACCACTCAATCAAGAATCTGATCATCTCGCTCAATCTGGAAGCCGCGGAACTCATGGAACTGACCCAGTGGAAAAGCGCCGAGGCCGTCGAAAGCGATATCAAAACCGAACCGGGGAGAGCCCGGATAGCGGAAGAATGCGCGGATGTCTTTTTGTATTTGTTACTGATTGCCGAACGGGCGGGTCTCAACCTGACAGAAATCGCCCAAGCCAAGATCGCGCTCAACGAAGAAAAGTACCCGGTGGAAAAAGCACGCGGCAACGTAGTCAAATACACCGACCTATAGGAAAACGATGCAATTTGCCGACCCTGGCCCGGCTCGCTCGCCAGCTCACGAAGCCGCTTCCTGGCCAGCGTAGAAATCCTGTAGGATTTTCACCACTTCCGGCCTGCTGAATTCAGGTGGAATCGGGTCGCGGCGTGCCAGCATGGCGCGCTGGTCGGTTCCGGATATCGAGATACGGTGCTCTTCTGCGTGCGGGCAGGTCTTGGCTGTGGCCATGCCGTAACATTTTTTGCAATAGAAGGTTATGTCGATCTTCAGGGGTTTGGTCTGCAATGCGCCATCCCACAACTGATCGAAAATATTTTGTGCGTCGTAGGGGCCGTAATAGTCGCCAACGCCGGCGTGATCTCGACCGACGACCAAATGGGAGCAGCCAAAATTCTGGCGGATCAGGGCGTGAAGCAAGGCCTCCCGGGGACCACCATAACGCATTTCGATCGGATATCCGGCCTGAACGACGGTGTCCGGAACGAAGTAGTTGTCGATCATCGCCTGAATGGCGCGCGTGCGGACCTCGGCTGGAATGTCTCCCGGTTTGAGTTGGCCTAAAACCTGATGAATGAACACGCCGTCGGTCACTTCAATGGCAATTTTAACTAGGTGCTCGTGGCTGCGATGCATCGGATTCCTGGTTTGGAACGCCGCCACATGCGACCATCCCTTTTTTTGAAAGAGGGCGCGTGATTCATCCGGATGGAGATAAAGGCTCCGATATCGCGTTGGATAATCGCTTTCCGAAATAACGGTCACACGTCCGGCAAGATTGATTTCGGCCTGTTCCATCACTTTCTGAACTCCAGGGTGTGCCGGATCAGTGGTGTGGTAGACGCGTTCGCACTCGAAGCCGCGATCGATACGGTATTTTTCGGTCACGTTGAGAATACCCAATATTTCCCCTGTTTGCGTGTCGCAGAGCGATACGTCCTCCCCCACAAGGATGCTGTCGGCCAAATCCTGAACGCACGACAGGGTAATGGGTATCGGCCAGAAAACACCGGTCGTCAGCCGCATTTGCTCGCAACAGCTTCGCCAATCGTCCTGGCCCATGAATCCCTCCAGCGGCGTGTAGGCACCCATGCCGAGCATCAGCAGGTCGGAAACCTCTCGGCTTTGCATGGGAACCGTCTTCAAACACCGGGCACGGGCCAAATCCGAAGCACGTTGTTGCGGGGGAACCAGCAGCACGTGGAGGGCATTGGCACCGTGTGGCGTAACAAGCTGTGACATTCAATATTTCCCTCCCAGTTTCACCGGACCATTTTATGTCGGCGATTATGTGCGATCGCACCGGTGTAAGATTCTGTGCATTTTATGGCTGACAGATATATAAATACATCGTAATGTTTGCAAGTAACGGGGTCCAGCCGGAAAGTGGGACATCCATTATGTGGGGGATCGTGTGTTGACGAAGGCTGGATCAGCCTGAATAGTGGGCACAATAGAAGATTGAGGCAAATCGATGTTGGCAAGCAACCCTTTCGCGGAACTCTCGGCCACCATTTCGCCTGCCGTGATGCAGGGTTACATTTGGGTGATGATCCTTTTCGTCGTCCTCGGGACGCTTTTCGACATCATCCACAAAGGGAGCGCGAAGTATTTTTTCGAGAACATGCGCAAAGCAAAAACCAATGCGCGCAAACAAGTCGGTGGGGGCGAGGCGGCCTCGATCGCGGTTCGGACCGCCGTGGTCGACGTTGCCCTGTCGGGCGAATTCTGCAACCAGCGGCGCAGGATTGCACATCTCCTGGGAATGTATGGCTTTGTGATTTATGTCGTCGCCACGGCTATCATGGTTTTCGCTTATCCGACGCCGGCCACGCCCTCCCCCGGCGCTCTCGTGGCCGTGTGGCACATCGGTGCGCTGATGATATGCGTCGGCGGCTACTGGTTCTGGTTTTTCATCCGTGTCGATGTCGCAGCTGAAGGCTCGTCGCCGTTGCGTTTGATGCGCGCCGATCTATTCGTCGTGTCGCTCCTCCTGAGCGCAACCTTCGGGCTCCTATGGGCTTGGCTGCAGGCGGCAGGTGCCGCAGGGTGGGCCATGGTGTTTCTGGGATTGTATCTGATTGCGACGACGGTCCTGTTCGCAGGCATACCCCTGTCGAAATTTTCCCATATGTTTTTCAAGCCGGCTGCGGCTTACGAGAAAAGAATATCCAAGGCCAACGGTACAGCCGACAATTTGCCGACGCTAACCCGCGACGATCCTGAGCAACAAAAAAGACACTCCATGCAACTGTTGCAGGACGCTCCCTTGCAAATGGGACTTGGCATCAAGCGCGAGGCGCCCCGCCATTATTAGAAACAACCCGCAAGTTCAATTGGATTAGATTAGGAACCGGCTCATGCCTACGTTCGTCTATATGACAAGGTGCGACGGATGCGGACATTGTGTCGACATCTGCCCCTCGGACATCATGCACATCGATACGACCTATCGGCGTGCCTACAACATCGAACCCAACATGTGCTGGGAATGCTACTCCTGCGTAAAAGCCTGCCCACAAAATGCGATCGACGTGCGCGGATATGCCGACTTCGCCCCGCTCGGCCACAGCGTTCGAGTCAATCGCGACGAGGAAAAAGGCACGATCGCCTGGAAGATCAAATTCCGGAATGGTACGGAAAAGAATTTCCTGTCACCCATCACCACCAAGCCCTGGGGGCAGGCGATTCTGCAGCTCGCGGATGTTCCTGGGCCCGGCAAAGAAATGCGCGACAGCCAGCTGTTGTACAACGAGCCAAAATATATCCGCATGGATGAAGGCGGTCTGCATACTCTTGAGTCCAACGGCCTCAAGATGAAGAAAGGCGTGTACTACTGATGGCTTACAAAACGATCATCGAAGACGGCATTGATGTGCTGGTCGTCGGTTCAGGCCTTGGCGGCAGCGGCGCCGCCTGGGAGGCCAGATTCTGGGGTCAGGACAAGAAGATCGTCATTGCCGAGAAGGCCAATATCGATCGCTCCGGTGCGGTCGCCCAGGGGCTTTACGCCATCAACTGCTACATGGGTACCCGTTGGGGTGAAAACAATCCGGAAGACCACGTCCGCTACGCTCGTATCGATCTGATGGGGCTGGTGCGCGAAGACCTGTTGTTCGATATGGCCCGTCACGTGGACTCCACCGTGCACCAGTTCGAAGAATGGGGCCTGCCCATTATGAAGAACCCGGAAACCGGAGCCTATCTGCGTGAAGGGCGTTGGCAGATCATGATTCACGGCGAATCCTACAAGCCCATCGTGGCCGAGGCCGCCAAGAAGTCGGCTGACAAGGTGTTGAACCGCATCTGCGTCACCCATCTGTTGATGGACGACGGCAAGGAGAACCGGGTTGCCGGCGCTGTCGGCTTCAACGTGCGCACCGGTAATTATCACGTCTTCAAGTCCAAGACCGTGATCTGCGGCGCCGGCGGCGCCTCCAATATCTTCAAACCGCGTTCAGTGGGCGAAGGGTCCGGCCGTACCTGGTATGCGCCCTGGTCTTCCGGGTCCGCCTATGGGCTCATGATCGAAGCCGGCGCCAAAATGACGCAAATGGAAAACCGCATCGTGCTGGCGCGTTTCAAGGACGGCTATGGCCCGGTCGGCGCCTACTTTTTGCATCTGAAGACCTATACGCAAAACGGCCTGGGCGAAGAGTATGAGTCCAAATGGTTTCCCGAACTGCAGAAAATGGTCGGCAAGGAATATCTGGATCCGGAGGTTTCGCACCTGACCCACAGACCAATCCCGACCTGTTTGCGCAACCATGCATTGATCAATGAGGTAAATGCCGGCCGCGGTCCCATTCACATGGTGACCATGCACGCCTTCCAGGATCCTCATCTGGAAGAGGTCGGTTGGGAAAACTTCCTCGGCATGACCGTCGGTCAGGCAGTCCTTTGGGCCTCCACCGACGTGGATCCAAAGAACGAGAATCCGGAGCTGACCACGTCCGAGCCCTACGTGATGGGCTCGCACGCAACCGGCTGTGGCGCCTGGTGCTCCGGCCCCGAGGACATTTCCCCTCCGGAGTATTTCTGGGGTTACAACCGCATGACAAGCGTCGCTGGCCTGTTCGGTGCCGGAGACGCCATCGGCGGCACACCACACGCCTTTTCATCCGGTTCGTTCACCGAAGGCCGTCTGGCCGCAAAGGCCGCCTGTAACTATATCGACGACGGCAAGGCCGAAGGCATCGTTGTGTCCGAAGAGCAGATCGACCGCCGCAGGACGGAAATCTACAAGCCGTTGGAGCGCTACAAGATCTACCGCAACGCGATCGTGGCGGGCGATGTCAATCCCCACTACATCAATCCCAAACAGGGCCTGGACCGCCTGCAGAAGCTGATGGACGAGTATTGCGGCGGGGTGACCGTCGGCTACATGACCAACGAAAAGCTGCTGCATATCGGCCTCAAGAAACTCAGGATCATGGAGGAAGATCTTGAGAAGATTGCCGCAAACGATATTCACGAGTTGTTGCGCGCGTGGGAGTTGAAGCACCGTCATCGCACTGCGGAATGTGTCACGCAGCACACCCTGTTCCGCAAGGAAACCCGGTGGCCGGGTTACTACTACCGGGGTGATGCCATGAAGGTGGACGACGAAAACTGGCACGTGCTGACTGTTTCGCGCCGCGATCCGAAGACCGCTGAATACACCATGGAAAAGGCACCCTGTTATCACCTTGTCGATGCGGACGAATAGCAATGCGGAAATTCGCCTTGAACGTCCGCCTGGGCACAGAAGAACCTGCGTTACGCACGCTGGTCCCTTTGGATGCGCTCCATGATACTGGTCTCTTGAAGTCACAGAGAGCCGCGCGTGAATATTATTGATGATTCCGATGAGGAGATCCTGGCCATAGCAACCCCCCTGTGGCGTGACTTGGTGAAGAATTCCAACGAAGGCCGATACGGCGAATTCGTCAAGAATTTTTCCGGTCCCCTGGCGCTTGCCATGAATCAGGTCGAGGCCGGCCGCCAGTTCGCAAACAGCGAACTGGCCAGGAACCTGTCTGAAGACGCTGACTGTCTCGGCATTATCCGCCGGGGCGAACACGTGACGGTTGTTTACCGGCAACGGAGCACCAAAAGGGGGGGCGAATGGCTTGGCAGACTTGTTCTCGGCTATGAAAACGGAAAAGTCAGGATTTTCGGTGCATCCATCTTCTGACCTGCTGGCTCGGTTGCGACATGAGTGAAACCATCCAGGACGGCAAGTATGTCGAACTAACCTACAAGGTGGTCGACAAGAAATCCGGACATGTTCTCACCATGGTCGAATTCCCGTTGGCCTATATCCACGGACACAATGAAATTCTGTCCCCCCTGGTTCACAAGGAGCTTGAGGACAGGTGCGCCGGCGACGTAATCGAAGTGCCGATCAATGGCAAAGAGATCTTCGGCCCCAGGGACGAGTCACTGGTTTTTGTCGATCACATCGACAACGTTCCTCAGGAATATCGGCAGGTCGGTACCACCATCCTCATGGAAAACGACAAGGGCCAGACCCGCAGCTTTTTCGTAACGCAGGTGGACGACAAGTCATTGACCGTCGACGGCAACAATCCGCTTTGCGGCAGACAGGTCGTTTTCGTACTCGAAATAGTCACGGTGCGCGAAGCAACCGATGACGAGATCAGTGCCGGTGGAGCCATCGGAGCGCAGGCGGATATCGACCCGTCGCTTGTGAGACCTGTTTGAGCCGCCGTGTCGCACCAGTGGAAACCGGGAACCGGATGCCGTTTTCCGCTGACATTTCCGGCCTACCCATCCGTTTCGACAGATGCTATGAATGGCGTCCGAGAAGGTTCGGCCTCCGTTTGTGCACTTGCAATCCCGACTTCACTGCAAGAGGTGACTTATGAGCGAGCAAAAACCCAAACCCAAAGTCCCGGATGGCCATTCGCGCTTTTTGACAACGCGTCAGAACGAGCCAAATGAAAAAGGGTTTGTCGGCTACGAAACCATCTGGGAAACGTTCCAGGTGGAAGCCGAGTACGAGACCCCGAAAAAGCCGTAGGCATCATACCGTGGAGTAGATGAGCCGCTTTGCGGTGAGATCTGGTGTCTATGGAAGGAATTCCTTCGGCCGCAGCAGGCCTATGAAAGGGCGTCAGTCCGGTGCACTCAAAACTTTGGCCGATTTGAATTTGATGTGTTTCCGTATTGCTCTTTACCCCTTACTGCTGAAACACGGAAAGCCCGAGTACATCCGTTCTGACAACGGCCCGGAGTTTATCGCCACAGCTCTACAGGAATGGCTGACAAGAGTTGGGATCAATCCGATCCAGATCTATCCGGGATCGCCCT
>JAAEOH010000079.1 GCA_024244645.1 Hyphomicrobiales bacterium | reverse complement strand
GCGGCCGGGGTTATGTTAGCCCACTCAGCTTCATCATTCACCGTGCGCCGGAGCAGCTGCCTGCATACGGAGCTGGGGGTGTAGCGGAAGAACCCGGGCTAATTCCGGGCATTAGAGCGCCGCCGTACGGAATCAGGGATGGACTCACCGTCCACGCCGAGACCTTCGAGCGGCTGGTTTCGGATCGGAGAACGGCCGCTCGGTCGGCCAACGCGACCGGCCGTTCTTGGCCGAAGGCTGCCTTTCCTCTAAGGCCATACTGATAGGCTGCTCCGGGTCACGAACTGCCGAAAACACGGTGGCCAATTTCTGTCTGCTTTGCCCCCGAAAGCACACATCAATCAGATATTCGCAAACCTCATCTGAGCTCGCGCAGGCACAATTGGGATTCTTGTCAGTGGATCAATTTTCAACCGGTGGATGGAGTGACCCCCAGGGGCTGGACAGGCGGGATTGGTGATTTTTGACTATGGTGTCCGGGCTTCAGAGGAGAAGCTCATGGCAAGGCATCGCACCTATTCAATCGCTTTCAAGCGCCAAGTTGCCCAGGAATATCTGTCTG
>JAAEOH010000078.1 GCA_024244645.1 Hyphomicrobiales bacterium | reverse complement strand
TGGATGCCGGTTTATCTCGGCATTATCTATGTGTTTCATCCGATCCTCGGGCTGGTGGCCACGGGCGGCGCGGTGGTTATCTGTGTGCTCATCGGTCTCAACGAGATCGTCTCGCGCAAACCGGCGGCGGAAGCCAACCAGCATGCCTTGCAGCGCGCTTCATTGGTCGAACAGGGGCGGCGCAATGCCGAAGCCGTCACCGCGATGGGCATGATGGCGACACTTAAAGACCGCTGGGGCACGTTCAACGATACATTTCTGGAAAAGCAGAGGCGAGCAGCAGACACAACCAATTTTTTTGCCACTATGATCAAGTCTTTCCGCTTCATGCTGCAGTCGGGAATTCTCGGCATTGGCGCTTGGCTCGCGATCAAACAGGAGGTCACGCCTGGAGTGATGATTGCGGCTTCGATCATGACGTCGCGTGCACTGGCGCCCGTCGAACAAGCGGTTGGCCAGTGGCGGGCCTTTGTTGGAGCAAGGCAGGGCTTCAGAAGATTGCGTGAAGTTATCGAGAACCGTCCGGCAGAACCGAATCGAATGGAATTGCCGATCCCCTCGAAAACACTATCCGTCGAAAATATTGTTTCTGGTCCAGTCGGACATCCCGTGCTGCAGAATGTCGGGTTCAAGCTGAAGGCAGGCGACGGGCTTGGCGTCATCGGACCCACGGGCGCTGGTAAAACGACGCTGGCGCGGACGCTTGTCGGCGTCTATCCGGCGTTGCGCGGCTCGCTGCGGCTGGACGGGGCCGATCTGTTCCAATGGGCACCGGAACGGCAGGGCGCCTTCATCGGCTATCTTCCGCAGGACATCCAGCTCTTTGCAGGTACGGTTGCTCAGAACATCGCGCGGTTTGCCACCGAACCGGTGGCGGACGACATCATCAAGGCGGCCGAACTTGCCGATGCGCATGCGCTGATCACCGGTCTGTCAGATGGTTATGACACGGAAATCGGTGCCGGTGGCAACACGCTGTCCGGCGGCCAGATGCAACGCATTGCCCTGGCGCGGGCGCTCTATGGAAGCCCCTTTCTGGTGGTGCTCGACGAGCCGAATTCCAATCTTGATTCCGACGGTGAAACCGCGCTGACCAGCGCCATCAACGCCATGCGTGTTGCAGGTTCGATCGTCATTGTAATAGCACACCGGCCAAGTGCGCTCGCGAATATCGACCAGGTTCTCTATCTTCGAGACGGGCGTGTGCAGGCCTTCGGACCAAAAGAGGATGTTTTGAAAAAGGCGCTAGCCGGAACCGCCAAACCGGTACATGCAGTGTGAGGATGCAGTGAATTCTACGGATCAATCAATAGCCAAAAGCATACGACGCCACCTTTGGGGCGCAGGACTTTTTTTGTGCGGGCTTCTTGCCTTTCTGGTCGCTTGGTCCGCCTGGATGCAGGTATCAGGTGCGGTCATTGCACACGGCGCAATTGTGGTAGAGACAAACATAAAGACACTCAAACACAAGGAAGGCGGCATTGTCAGCGAGATACGGGTGCAAAATGGCGACCTGGTAAGAAAGGGCGATTTGCTCCTGCGCCTCGATGATGCCGCAACGCGCGCAAATCTGGCCATTGTCAACAAACAGCTTGATGAGTTGCTAGCAATCGAGGCTCGGTTGGTGGCTGAAAGAGACGGTTCCGAGAAGATCCACAACCATCCATCGCTAACCGATCGATCCCACGAACCAGCGATAGCACGCATACTGGCCGGCCAATACAATTTGATGGAGGCACGGGCAGCGGGACTTGCCGGCCGCATCAATCAGCTGGGGGAACAGATAAACCAGCTCAAAAGACAAATCCGCAGTCTTGAAATGCAAACGCGGGCTAAAGCGGATGAACTACGGCTGATCAATTTTGAATTGGTCGGACTTGAAAAACTGCTCAAGCAGCACTTCGTATCCGCTAATCGGGTGTTGGCAATGCGTCGGGACAAGACCCGCCTAATCGGCGAACACGGTGCTTTAAAAGCAGAAGCGTCCAAAGCAGAGATTGCCATCAGTGAACGGCAAGTCCACATCTTGCAGTTACAAGAGGATTTCCAGGCCGATATTCTGCAACAGCTACAGGAAACCCGAAGCGAAATCGCCCGCCTCTCAGAACAGAAAGTGGCGGCAGAGGATCAGCTCACCCGCATGGACATCCTGGCGCCGAGAGCAGGTTACATTCACCAGCTAAACGTACACACCCGAGGTGGATTTATCAGTCCGGCGGAACCAATTCTCCTGATCGTCCCGAAAGAAGATAGCTTAATAATTGAAACCCAGGTTGCTCCCACTGATGTGGATCAGATTTTTGCCGGCCAACAGGCTACAGTAAGGCTGCCTGGACTCAATCAGCGCACCACGCCAGAGCTTAAGGGCAGGGTGGTAACCGTCTCTGCTGAAACAATCCGCGATGAAGCGACCGGTACTAGTTTTTTTA
The DNA here is from genome assembly GCA_024244645.1 of Hyphomicrobiales bacterium. Taxonomy (GTDB): domain Bacteria; phylum Pseudomonadota; class Alphaproteobacteria; order Rhizobiales; family Rhizobiaceae; genus Hoeflea_A. Next base: position 5,598 of record JAAEOH010000078.1, on the reverse strand, counting down.
CCGCACGTTTAAGGCTTATGGCCGGTGAAGAGCGAAAAATCAGCAGCAATATCCTCCTTCCCGGGATGCCGGTTGAGGCCTTAATCAAGACGAACGAACGCACGATCCTGTCCTATTTGATTAAACCAATCCAAGACCAGATTGCACATGCGCTTCGAGAAGAGTGATTATTTGGAAAACTTAATAAAAGCAAATGGATAAAATGGAAACGCTTCGGGCAAATCGATTTCCTTGTCTGAGATACCTGAGTGAACCGGTTCGAATGGATTCAATCGTCCAGTGAACGGTGACTTCGCTGCGTATTTGAGACCATTATGACATTCCTACCGTAGGCAATACGGCCCAAAGCTGCTGTTCGACGATGACGCGTTTCTCGCGTCGCAGCAATGGGATAGCGGACATAAATAGACATAGTCGAGTAGCAGCTTATTGCCCGTCCGGCGTCAGCGGGTGAATATGGTAATCTACGATCAGGTGAGCTCGAAGGATGCGACCAACGGATACATGGTCTGTTTCTGCCAGCGAAAGGTACCGAGCGTTGTGACGATCAAAATCAGCTTCGATGTCCTCCCAATATGGCTGTAACACAGCCATTGCTTCTTCGACACCTTCAATATCTCTCAAGATTTTGTCTTCACCATCAGTCTCTTCTGGGCTTGGGCTGTAACCACCCGGTCGAAGGCAATACAAAAAGACAATCCAGCAAGATCGTCCAGATATAGGTTTTCGACTGCTCTTTTGGTCGCGTACCCTGTTGTTTCTCAGTTTGATGGATGGGCTTGGCAACAACAACAACCTAAACCCAACCCCGAGCAATGGGTGAAAATTCCGTCTTTGTTGCGGTTGCAAATTACCCGCAGTATTCAAAGCACTCAGAAGGACCCGCGCAAAGAAATCGCAGAGATCTGATCAACTTATTTACTCCGGCGATACCGATCCATCTCAACCACATCACCATCACCGATTCCGTTCAGCCCCGCCTCAATGCGCTTGCTGACTTCTTCCGATACGGCTCGAATTGGATCAGCATCCGGACTGACATAGCGGTTAGTGATTGCGACATTGCGGTGCCTGAGCAGGTGGCTGATCAGGAACGCATTGCCACCGGCCTGGGCAGCAAATGTTCCAACCGTATGGCGAAGGTCGTGCAGGCGCACATCATCAAGCCCCGCATGACGACGCAACCGCCGCCAGGTCGATTCCACCACTTCCACCGACACATGACGATCCGGATCGCTGCCACGGGGCAGCACCCATTTGGATCCACTCACTTTCGGAATGCCGGCGATCACTGACAGTGCACCCTCGCTCACCGGGTGCGCTTTGCGTCCGCCGCCCTTACGAGCCGGCAATGTGATGGTGCCGGCATCCATATCGACATGGTTCCATTCCAGTGAGAGGATTTCCGATCGCCGCGCACCGGTAAACAGAAGCAGATGGATGGCAGCAAGGGCCTCTCTGTTGACCGCTGATCGTCTAGTGGCGACGTCTCTGGGAAGATGTTTTGAAACTGGCTCTTTGATAATCCACGGCAGGCCTTCCTTTTCTGCTTCACGCAAGGCAGTGCCAAGTCGCGAGAGTTCCTCTTCCGATAGGAATCGCTCACGTTCATTTTCCGGGTATCGCTTTACTCCACGCACCGGATTGGAATATTCCGGCCGCATGCCCCATAGCTCAGCCAGATTGAACGCCTTCGACACAACGGACAGAACAAAGTTTGCCTGTCGTGGTGTTGACGCCATGGCTTGATGGACCTTGGCGACATCCGCTCGTGTCACCGCAGCCACCTTGAGTGAACCAACTCGCGGGCGGATTTGTTTTTCCACAAGTCTTCCGACCTCTGTCCGTGTGCTCGCGCTGTTGTGTTTGTCAACATGTTCGGACAGATATTGGTCCAAGAGTTCATCAACTGATGGAGCGGCACGCATTTCTTGCTTGACCGACAGCGGGTCCTTACCCTGGCCGACAGCTATCAAAATATCCCGAGCGTCGGACCGGGCCTGGTCTGGTGTGAATGTACCGTAACGACCGATCGTTTGGCGGCGCGAACGCCCATGCGTGTTGCGGTATTGAACAACAAAGGACTTAACACCTGAGGGCAACACCAAGAGGCCAAAGCCCTTCAACGCATTATCCCAGACAATAAAGCGCTTTTCCCGCGGCTTGGCGGTATCGACTGCACGTTTTGTGAGATTGGCCATTATTCAAACCCGCGTGGCCTGACGGCTTCTGACGACCGGAATTGACATTCTGACAACCTGTAAAACTCTGATTCAAAACAATTTTGACTACTTGTGACGGCTTTGACGACTAGTTCCCATTGCTAGGTACATAAATCGACGAAAATCATGTGAGCGATTTACTGACACATTACTCTGTGTCAGCACAGTGTCAGCAAATAGCGGAGAAATCCAGCGTATTTGAAAGTAAGTTGTGGATTGATCTATTCGAAAAACGTAACGAATTCAGCAAATCAACGTAAACTGTCGTATGTCGTAGTTCTAGGAACATCAAACTACGAATCTGGGGGTCGGGAGTTCGAATCTTCCCGAGCGCGCCATTAACTTCTTGTAAATATTATATAATTTTCGCCAATTGAGTAGCGCTGAGTGCCGCTATTGTGCTGGGGCGTCACCGGGGCGTCACCACGTCAAAAAAAGTGACACTTTTCGATAATATCGACCACTGACCCGAATCGAGCGGCTTTTGGCAACCGCAAGCTGTTCAGTATCCAGTCACGCTATTGCGGGTTTGGTCACGATTGTCGGCGATTTCGTCATCTTCGTCTTCATATGCATATGGCTCTCGATACGCCACGCACATCAGGCCAAAAGCATCAGCACCATGTGACGACCAGTCATGTTCAGGACCGAGACCAACGTTGCGGTGCTCGTCCTGCTTTTCATGATACCAACCAAGGGCATCACGGCCGGCCTCCGTTGTTTCTTCATTGAACCATATGGCTGGAAAACGTCGACGAGCTGCTTCTACTCTCATTGCAGCGGCACCTTTGCCCTGGTTCGCAACAACTTGAACAACGAACTGGGCATCTCTCAGCGCACTCTCGAAACTGACATCATGCACCCGATCATTTGTGGATCCGTCGTGTGGCAGAACACAGAATGCATTGCCGTATCCTTTCGCCCGTAGCCAGTTGATATGCGTCGCCAGTGGCTGGCCGACAGCCTCGTAGTAATCAAGAACTCGAATTTCCTTGCCGACGAACTGGGCAATCCAAATTGCACAGGCATCAGCCTTGGCTCCAGTGCCGCCAATGTCCCAGAAAGCCCATATCTGCATGAGCGGGTCTATAGGAACTTTACAGATCCGGCGCTGTTGCCGCGCCAACTCCAAGTCCTTGGCGTAGTAAGCGCCCTCCAGGACAGTTGCGTATCCACCCTGCCAGATATGATCATATTGCTCTGGTGTGTCCCTCAGGCAGTCCTGCCGCTCTTGTTCCAGTACTGTGGGAAACCAGGGATTATCTGACCAGTTTGCTCGAACAACCTGTGCACCAGTAGGTGACGTTTCACCTCTGAAGAGCTTATCGACCGGATCTAGTTTTCGGAGTGGGTTCCAGCTGAACCAGAGTTCTGAATCGTCTGCGCGGATCGTTGGCCGAAGAAGACTCAATGAACTGGAGGACAGCATATGTGCTTCTTCTACCCAGGCACGACCATAACCTTCGAATGACTTGATTGATTCCGCTGTGTGGTTCTGCATACCCTGAAAGGTGATTTGACCATCGCCAGGGGTTTGGATCACATCGTTGAACACCTTGAAGCCGTCTGCCTCGCCGAGCCGAAAGTCTATGAGCTTGTTTTCAATGAGCCGCTTGGCACTTTCCTTAAGGCTCTTTTGAACCTCACGAATGCATACAGACAGCAGGCCCTTGTTGCAAAGGCTGTCTTCAATCAGAGATTCTGCAAAGAAATGCGACTTGCCAGATCCGCGTCCACCCCAAGCAGCCTCATAGCGAGCAGGCTGAAGCAGCGGCGCGAATACCTGGGCAGTGTTGATATCAAGAGCCCGGCCCGACAATCTTTCTCACCACCGTATCTACGGCAACACCGCCGGACAGCTCCATTTGCTGCTTGTCGCCATATTTCTTTGGGCGCATCTTCCCGGCCATCCACTTGCGGGTGTCAATACGAAGACGTGCTCGCTGTATGTTCTCGTGATTGACGATTTCAGTTCCGTCTTCTTTGACCGTGACGTCGTTCATGGCTTCATCGGCAATGTCCAGGCATTCGTCAAAGATCGTGTCTGCCTGTGATTCCCTTGCGCGCGTGTATTGGTCCGATAGTGGACCGTTATCGTCATCCACCAACCATTTCATGACAGTGGACTTGGATGGCATGTCCTGATCGCTGCAGACCTTCCGTAGGCTTTCACCATTTGCAATGCGCCCGCATATGGCGTCGAAAATATCTTGAGTGAATGCCACCATGAAGTCTTAAGCCTTGTTTTGTTTGCCGGGATCATTGCGCGGCAGTGGCGAATACGGCGGCTGTTCAAAATTGTAGACCATACTGCGCTTTTGCCATTTGGCGGGCTGTCTGTTGGTCAGCCAATCCATAGCCGCTTGTGGGTCGCCTGGGACTTGTTCTTGAATATCTACGACGTGATGGTCGCCCGCGTCATCAATGACGACCTGCTGGCGCGTGATATTTCCACCGACGGCGCTTTGATAAAGGCTGTAGGCTACGTCTGAATCGGCCTGTTGTTTGCCGACATCCATCAGCTTGCGAAAGTTGGGATGTGCTTCGCGCCATGTGACAATCTTCGCGTCGGTCACTTCAAAGAAATTGGCAATCTGAGTGTCTGTCATCCCCAGCAACGCCAGCTTGAACACTTGGCTGGCCATGTGCGGCTCATAGCCGGTGCTGTCGCCGTCGTCAGGCAGAATGTGACCGTTCACGGCCTGTTTGTTTTTGGCGCTCGCCGCTCTGGAATAGTCGGGGATTACTATATCTGGTTCTGGCTTTGCCATGTGTTCCTCTTTTGGCTTACGTCAGAAGGCCACGACAACCGACACGATGAATGTGAACGCTGCGATAGCGACTAGCCTGTGGGCCACGGTTGCCATTTCAAATCACCTTCAAAATTGACTGGCCCGAGCGTGACCTCGATGGGCCTGCCTCTATCGTCTGTTCCTACCCTGTAGACCGTGCCGCGTTCGTTGTTGCGGATCCTGCCAATAGCGAAGCCGTTGAACAGTTGCCGTGGTCGGTTGTCATACGTTTCGGTGAGCATATGAGCATCTCCTGCTGGACTTGGTGAATTATACCAATTATGGGATTGTTTGTGCAATAGTTTGACGCATAAAGACGACGATTGTGGGTATATCAGCTCATATTCATATCGAAACCGAAATGCATCACCACACAGTGATGAACTTGCGGCAACTCGTGGATAAGCGGCGAGCGGTGGCAAATCAGCCGCCATCGCCTACACCCTGATCGAAACGGCAAGCTCAATGGCGTCGATCCGCAGGCCTGGCTCACCGACACACTCGGCCGTATCGCAGATCACAAGATCACCAAGCTGGACACGCTGATGCCGTGGAATTTTTGTCCAGATACGTAGATGGTGGAC
>JAAEOH010000077.1 GCA_024244645.1 Hyphomicrobiales bacterium | reverse complement strand
ACAAGGCGGGTCGCACGCCGTGGTGTTATCCCACCACAAGCGCGAGCCAACGCAGTCAGGGGGCAAAATCGCCCGGCCCATTCATCTCTGAGTATCAAAACGATAGTCCTTTCAAGGGTGGCGGACAATCGGCCCATCGGCGTTGTTGCGCCGCTTGCCCGATGCACCACATCGCGCTGCGCAACGCGCCTGGCCGAGTGAACCGATTTTCCGCCATCAAATGCTTCAATCTAAGCCAGATTTGCTCTAGTAATCGCGCGGGGGCAGAATAAAGGGGCCGAAGCAGGCAATGGCGCAACAGCAGCACCGGATCAATGTCAGAACTGTACTGACTGGCCTGTTTGCCATCACCATGACAATCTCGGCATTTTATCTGCTGCATCATTTTACCGATGACATCTCCCTGTCGGAGGTGGTCAGGGATATCCGGGCAACCACCGTCAGCGCGATCTTGCTGTCGATTCTAGCAACCATTGCCAGTTTCACGGCCATAGCGTTCTACGAAATTCTTGCCGTGCGCACGGCCGCACCCGGGCGCGTGTCCTATGCGACTGCTGCCTGGGCCGGCGTCGCCGGATTTGCCATTTCGGACGTCGCCGGGTTCCATGTCCTGACCGGCGGCGCGCTGCGCTATCGGGTGTACAGCCAAAAGGGCCTTGAAATCCCGCTGATTGCCCAGATTGTAGCCCTTTCATGGATGTCGCTTTGGCTTGGCATGTTTTTCCTGATCGGTGCGGCTTTGGCGTTCTATCCTGGCGGCCTGCTTGTGTTGCAGGGCCTTCCTGACGTGGCGGTTCGCGCCGTCGGCTTTGCAGTTCTGGCGCTCTTTGCGGTTTATTTGATCTGGACGGCGACCGGTGACAGAAAAGTTACGATCCACGGCATAAAGATCAATATTCCCCGTCGCGGCACCAGCCTGCTGCAACTCCTGGCAGGCATTGTCGATGTCGTGGCTTCCGCTGCGGCCCTCTATGTTCTGATGCCGGATGATGCCGCCGGATCGATGATCAGCTTTTTTGTGGTCTATATTTCCGCTGTCATTCTCGGCGCCATGAGCCACTCGCCCGGCGGACTTGGCGTATTCGAGGCTACGATTGTGGCCGGTCTCGGCGTTGCCAGCCGTTCGGATGTCCTTGGCGCGCTGGTTCTCTACCGTTTCATCTATTATTTTCTGCCGCTTGTTCCCGTGGCGCTGGCTTTGCTTGTCGTGGAAGTTGGGCGAGGGCATCGCGCCATCCGGCAATCGGTCAGCGAATTCAGCCGGATTTCAGAACCGCTGATCCCGCCGCTGACGGCCGGCGTAACTTTTATCGGTGGGGTGATCTTGATGCTGTCCGGTTCGCTGCCGGCCAGCGCACTGCGCCACGAATGGATCAAGTCGGTCCTGTCTTTGCCGTTTGTTGAGTCTTCCCACCTGCTGGCAAGCCTTGTCGGAGTCGCGCTGCTTGTTGTTGCGCATGCGCTTTTAAGGCGCCGCGAACGCGCCTTTTACCTGGCGATCCTGTTGCTGGGAGCGGGCGCCGTGTTTGCGCTTGCCAAGGGATTTGATTACGAGGAAGCAGCGCTTCTGGTCGTCATAATCCTGTTTTTGCTGCCGTTTCGCACTGCGTTCTATCGTAAATCGGGCGAGTCCCTATTCGCGGTCACGCCGTCCTGGCTGGCGATCATGGCCATCACCATCACCGCGGCAATCTGGCTCGGCTTTTTTGCCTATCGCCACGTCGAATATTCCAACCAGCTCTGGTGGGAATTCTCATGGAGCGCCGAAGCGCCGCGCTTTCTGCGCACCAGCGTTGCCATCGTGGCGGTGCTGTTTGCCCTCGGACTGCACATGATCCTCAACCGGCGGACGGCCCGCGCTTCTCCGGCTGAGCCGGTGCCGGAAACAGTGCGCAAACTGGTCGAGGAATCTCCAAATCCAGACGCCTCGCTCGCATTGATGGGAGACAAGCATTTCCTCGTCTCGGACGATGAAGGCGCCTTTTTGATGTACGACGCGGCCGGTGGCAGTTACGTCTCCATGGGAGACCCGATCGGTGACCGCGCGCAAGCTGAAGCACTCGCCTGGCGTTTTCGCGAGATCGCCGACCGCGGCGGTTACCGGACCGTCTTTTATTCGGTCGGCTCCGATATGTTGCCGCTCTATCTCGACATGGGCCTGTCCATTCTCAAAATCGGCGAAGTCGCGCGCATCGACCTTGCCGAGTTTTCGCTGGATGGGCGCCATCACAAGGATATGCGGCACGCCCGCAACCGCGCCGAAAAGGACGGGCTGACCTTCGCGATTGTCCCGAAAGCAGCCGTACCTGCCATTCTTTCTCAAATGAAGGAGGTGTCCGACGCGTGGCTGGCCATCAAATCCGGCGGCGAAAAACGTTTTGCCATTGCCAATTTCAGTGAAGAATACCTCACCTGTTTCGATTGTGCCGTCATCCGCAAGGACAACAGGATCGTCGCCTTCGCCAACATCACGCGCGGGGCCGGATTTCACGAGATGTCCGTCGACCTGATGCGCTACCGGCCGGATGTCTCCCAGGTCCTGATGAATTTCCTCTTCGCCGAGCTACTGCTCTATGCGCAGCAACAGGGATATAGCTGGTTTGGTCTCGGTGCGGCGCCGCTCGCCGGCCTTTCCGACCACCCGCTTGCCACCTCGTGGAACCGCATCGGCACAATGATTTATCAGCACGGCGAAGAGATCTATCACTTTGAGGGATTGCGCTCCTTCAAGGAAAAGTTTGGCCCGGTATGGACTCCCAATTATCTGGCCTGCCCGGGCGGGCTGGCTGTTCCCAAGGTGCTGTTCGACGTCACGACGCTGATTTCCGGTGGTCGATTGAAGGCAATCCGGCGATGAGAACATTGTTCGCCGGTGTTTTCGCGATTGCTTGCATCGACGTGGCGCGCGCTGACACACCCTTGTCCGATCTGCCGGTTCATGTCACCGAACCTGCCGACGGCAGTGCCAGGGCTGTCGTTGTGTTGTGGTCGGGCGATGCCGGCTGGAGCGGCTCGATGCAGGGCATCGCCGATGCCCTCGCGGATCGTGGCTATGGTGTCGCCGGTGTCAGCTCGCTGCGCTACTTCTGGTATGAGCAGGCGCCACAGACAATGGCTGACGATACGGCCCGCATCGCTGCACATTTTGTGGAGCATTGGAGCGTCGACCGGATTGTCGTTGCAGGTTATTCGTTTGGCGCCGATACGCTGCCGTTCGCCTGGCCATTGCTGCCGGAAGAAACCCGCGGAAACATCGCTCTGGTAGCTCTGATGAGCCCCTTCAGAAAGACAGAGTTCGAGATATCGCTGCTCGGAATGCTGGGTATTATCCGCGGCAAAAACGATGTGGAAGCGGCCATAGAGGCGCTGCCGGCGCACCGTGTCCTGTGCCTGACGGGCAGCGAGGAAACGGATATGGGCTGCAGCCTTTCTAGCGGCTACGAGGTCGCGACGGTTCCCGGCGGCCACAACTACGACAAAAACTGGCCGCTGATTGCCGACGTCCTCGACGGGGCGCTGAAGCAGCGCGTGCCCGACTGACACCGCGTCCCGTCAATCGCCCTTGTCTTTCGATGCGGCAAAGTCTTGCGGTCTGAAAGCCTGTGCGGCCACATCATCGACATAGTGCATGGCGCCGTTGGCCCAGAAGCCGGTTTTGCCTAAAGTCGGGAAATAGGCGACATCGGTCGCCGTGCGCTCGCCGCCCATCAGATAGACAAGATCTTCGGAACCCCTGTTTTCAAGATGATGAACTGCGCCGTCCGTCGGAAATCCGGCATAGTCGCCAGGCCCGACAATTGTGCTTTCGCCATCAATCGTCAGCGCGCCTTGCCCCTCAAGGATAAAGATGAATTCTTCCTGTCCCGCATGGGCGTGGGGCAGAAAGCCTTCCTTGCCGGCCGGGATGCGGCCAAGGCTCACGCCCAGTCTTTTCAGACCGACCCGGTCCGAGAGCGGCATAATCCGCATTTCGGAGCTTTCATTGAGCGGATGGCTGAAATGGAACGTCTGCTCCGGCGGAATTTCAGACGTGCGGACAATATGTTTCTCTGCTTTGGACATGAGCGCTTCCAATCCCGTCATTTTCAAACATGTTGCAATATGCGCCGGCCACTCGACCGCACGGATTCAGAAAAGACTGCCTTGATCCTTGCTGCTCTTGGCAGCTTTGGCTGGCGTCTTCTTTGCGGCCGGCTTGCGCGGCGCGACATCGCCTTCACCGGCAACGGCATTGACGCGGCCATCGGCAAATTCGAGTGAAATTGCATCGCCGGCCGACAGCGAAGCCGCACTGTCGACGGCCAGTTCAGAGGCATCGTGTACCACCGCATAACCGCGATTCAGCACATTACGGTAGGACATTGAGGTGAGCAGCCGTGCTGCTTCCTGCAGCTGGCGGTTCCGCCGCTCCGACAGCAGGGACACGATCTCGCCCGAGCGTCTGGCAAGAACCTGCAAGCGGTCGCGGTTGCGGGCGATCCTGTCGGTTGCCGGGCGCAGGGTCAGCCGGGCTACGGCGTTGGAAAGCCGCGCCTGCGACCGGTCGACCTGCCGTTCCACCTGGCGCGCCGCCCGAACACCGAAATCACCGACGCTTTGCCTCTTTTCAAGGACACGGCGCTGCAACGTCGCCGGCGTCAGCTGTGCGGCACGGCGTTCGAAGAGCTGTCTTTTGTTCACGGTATTGAGCTGCAGCGCCCGGCCAAGGCCGCCGGCGCTTTCATCAAAGCGTCGGCGCGGCAGCGCCAGAAGCGTATCGATCGAGGGCAGGGCCCTTGCAAGCGACCGGACATTCTGCCTGTTGCCGTCAAGCGCGCGCGACATACTGCCTGAAAGCCGCGCCGCGATTGTGGCGAGGCTCGCTTCCAGCTCGGCCTTCACCGGCACGGCAATCTCCGCTGCCCCGGTGGGCGTCGGTGCGCGCACATCCGCCGCATGGTCGATCAGTGTCCAGTCGGTTTCGTGACCGACGGCCGAGATCAGCGGGATATCGGAACCCGCCGCAGCACGCACCACGGCCTCGTCGTTGAACCCCCACAGATCCTCGAGGCTGCCGCCGCCGCGCGCGACGATGAGAACGTCCGGACGGGCGATCGCATCGTCGGGCCCGAGCGCATTGAAGCCCCTGATGGCCGCGGCCACTTCGTCGCCACTGGTCTCCCCCTGAACCCTGACCGGCCAGACCAGCACATGCACCGGAAAGCGGTCGGTGATGCGGTGCAGGATATCGCGTATGACTGCGCCGGTCGGTGAGGTCACCACTCCGATCACCTTTGGCATATGCGGCAGCAGCTGCTTGCGCGAATCGTCAAACAGACCTTCGGCGGCAAGTTTCTTTCGCCGTTCCTCCAAAAGCGCCATCAGCGCGCCGGCACCCGCCGGTTCCAGCGACTCGATGACGATCTGGTATTTGGAAGAGCCCGGATAGGTCGTCACCTTACCGGTGGCGATCATTTCCATGCCCTCTTCGGGCTTGAATTTAAGCTTGGAAAAGACCCCGCGCCAGACGACCGCCTCGATGCGGGCCCGGTCATCCTTCAGGGAAAAATAGGCGTGGCCGGACGAATGAGGGCCGCGGTAACCGGATATCTCGCCCCTGATGCGTACATGCCCGAAGGCATCTTCGACCGTGCGCTTGATCGAACCCGATATTTCGCTGACCGTGTATTCGGTCAGATTGCCTTGCGAATCGTCAAAGAATGATTGAGCCATTTGTCCATACCGCCCGGATGCGGGGTTTTGGTCAAGAGACGAGTTGAATCCGGACTACCAGCTTGAGAACATTTGCGTGCTCTTTCCGCGGTTGCGGCCCTTCCGCGTCCCGCTCCGTGCATCGTTTTCGTCATCCGCTGCGGTTATATTGTCGAGGCTGGCGGCAATGTGGTCGGTGATCGCATCCATCAATATAGTGGCCACGCCGGGGCGCCGGATCATACCGATTTCAGCCGGTGGCAAAGCCGGATAGCCATCCGCGGCCGTCAGGATCCGCATGCCCGGCCGCAGGGCCGATTCGGGCAGGATCGAAACGGAAAGCCCGGCCAGAACGGCCGAAGCGATAACGGTCGAAGACCAGCTTGTAAAAAGCACGCCGTATTCACGGCCGACGGATTCGAGCGCCGCACAGCCGAGGCGACGCCAGTCGCAATCCCGCCGCCCGACGGCAAGCGGCACCGGCACCTCCGTATGGATCGAATGCGCCATCGAGGTAACCCACAACAGTGATTCAGATCGCACCAGAATGGAGTTTCTGACCTTTGGATTATGCGTGACCAGCGCGATGTCGAGTTCATTGCGGTTGAGTTTTTCCACCAGATCCTTGGATGGCTCGCAAGTGATCATCAGCTCGACATTGGGATTGGTCTTGGCGAAGCGCGCGATGATGTCCGGCATGTAGCGGTCGGCATAGTCGTCGGGTGTGCCGAGCCTTATGGTGCCGGCCAGCGCCTCCTCGTCGAATGCGGCAAGGGTTTCATTGTTGAGCCGTACCAGTTTGCGCGCATAGGCAAGCAAGCGTTCGCCGTCGCTTGTCAGCCGGTTTATCCGCCCGTCTTTTTCGAACAGCGATTTACCGACCCGCTCCTCCAGCCGCCGCATCTGCATGGAGACCGCCGACTGGGTTTTGTTGACCTCATCGGCGGCGCGCGTGAAGCTGCCGACATCGACAATGGCGATGAAAGTTCTGAGTTGATCGATATCCAGCGGTGCGGCCATTTTTCGGTCCATCAAAAATAATGATCTTTATCATTAAAAACATTCACTGGATTAATTAGTCAACCTTTGAAATATTCACCTTGCCGGGCGTCTCGAGTGCCGGCGGCGGCGTGTTTCCAAAATTCTGAAATCGATTTGCTGACAGCGATTCATGGCGCAATTACAGGAGCCTGTTTGCCTGATGGAGCAACGGGTTCGGAAAGGAGAGATGAAATGACCACCATTCACAAAAGCCTCGATACCCCGATCACGGGCAAACGCGGAGTGTTTTTGCGCGCTACATGGACGAGAATTGTCTCTCTTTTTGTGCGTTACCAAAATCGGCGTTCCGTGTACTCGCTGAGCGAGTTCAATGATCACCAGTTGGCCGACATTGGCCTGACACGGGACGATCTTCGATACGCCCTGCGAGGCGGTCCGTTCGACGACCATTCAATGGATCTGATGCGATCAGCGCTTCGCCGCCGTTCGCAGATGAACCGGCTGTGACCGCGGATAAAATGGTCTGAACAAGGTTGCCCGCGTCCCTCCAGGCGGGCACCAGAGCGTTCCTTGTTGAGACGGCGGATGCGACTTCCCCCGACGCCTCTTCCCCAGCGGGTCGCATGCCCTGTGCCCGCTACTTCCCGGCGACTGCTGTGACAGTCGTCGGGCTTTTGCTGACAGACTTCTGTCAGTTCAGCTCTTTTTGCTACCCTTCAGGAGACTGTCGAACACGGCATCGACGTTTTTCTGGTATTCCTTTTGAACCTTCGTTCCGGCGTCGAACATGTCGCCGATGAATTTGCCGTAGGCATCCTCCGGTTCATCCGTCTTCGGCTCGTCATTCTGCTGCATGCCCGGAAAACCGGCCTTCATCATGGTATCCATGATATCGGCGAACGGGTTTATCGGGGCCTCCTTGTCCGGTTTATCCTGTCCGGCATTGCCAAAAGTATTCTCCATCATCTTGCCCAGCTGGCCGGTGAATTCGGCAGCCTGTTTCTGTGAAGCCGCCGCCTGCTCCATCATCTGCGAGAACATGTCGGCAAAAACATTGCCGCCATTGCCCTGCATTGCCGATGAGCTGCCTGTCGCCTGATTGAAAAGGCCGCCCATCAAAATGGAAGCTACAACCGGCATCATCCGCTTGTAGATGTCCTGCGCTATGCCGGTTGCGAGTTCCGCCTGTTTGGCGATGGCGCGGCTGACATCCTTTGATCCGAAGATCTGGCCAAGCATCGCATTGCCCTCGGAGATGCCCTGCGGCGTGAATGCCTCAGTCATGTTGTTGAAATAGTCCGCATAGTGGCCGCCGGCTAATGCCTGCATAAAGCCGCCAAAATCCTGCGGGTTAAGGGAACTACGCTTCAGCCCGGTTGAAAATGCCGGCATCAGTGCTTCCATGGCCTGTGTGGCCTGGTCGACGCTCAGGCCGAACTGCTTGGACATTGTCTGCATGGCCTCGCCGTTCTGGGCCCGCATCATCATCTCATAAAGCGGCAGCATGGTCTGATCCTCCTTTGGTTGCGATCAGCACGCTTGGCGCGAACCGGTCTCTGGTGTGACATAGGATCAGATTTGCAGTTATCAGGCAATGCGGTCTGCAACAGAGGCGATCTGCCGAAAACCGGTTGAGCCTGATCTAGAGCGTATCTTGTTTATACGGAATCATTTGACCGGAGCGATTTTGGTCGCTGACAAGGCGGATCGCACGCAGTGGTGCCAACCCACCACAAGTACGAGCCAACGCAGTCAGCGGGTAAAATCGCCCGGCCCGTTCGTCTCTGGGTTTCAACAACACAATCCTTTCAAGGGTGGCGGACAATCGGCCCATCGGCGTTGTTGCGCCGCTTGCCCGATGCACCATATCGCACTACGCGACGCGCCGAGCCGAGTGAGTCGATATTCCGCGATCAAATGAACCCGTATAAACAAGACACGCTCTAGTAGGCGTATTCCTTGAAGACAGGATCGACCGATCCGCCCCAGGAACCATGATAGAGATCGAGCAGTTCGCCGGCGCCGGTTGTGCCGCGTGCGACGCTTTCTTCCAGCGGCGCGAGGAAATGCGCCTCGTCATTGTCTTCTTCATTGAGCTGGTTGCGGGCCTGCAGGCCGGCGCGGGAGATGGCCAGCACTTCGCGGGATATCTGGTGCAGGTTTTTTCCGGCAATTTCGGAATCGAAACCGAGCATCGGGACGCTGTCGCGCAGCGACTTGACGTCCTGGAAACTCCAGCCCCTTGTGAGATCCATAGCAGCGTCAAGTGCGGTGTCGTCATAAAGCAGGCCGACCCAGAAGGCGGGCAGTGCACAAATCTTGCGCCATGGGCCGCCATCCGCACCGCGCATCTCCAAAAACCGCTTGAGCCGCACTTCCGGAAACATCGTCGACAGGTGATTGGTCCAGTCGCCCATATTGGGCATGCCGTCGTGCACGTCTTTTGCCAGCGCACCGTTCATGAACTGCCGGAACGTTACATGGGTGCAGTCGTGGTAGTGGCCGTCGCGTACGATGAAATACATCGGCACGTCGAGCGCCCATTCGGCATAATCGGCAAATCCGAAACTGTCGCTGAAAACGAAGGGCAGGACACCGGTGCGGTCATTGTCGGTGTCGCGCCAGATATTGGCGCGCCAGGATAAAAGCCCGTTGGGTTTGCCGTCGGTAAAGGGCGAAAGGGCAAAAAGCGCAGTAGCCAGCGGCTGCAGGCACATCGAGATCTGCATTTTGCGGCGCATGTCGGCTTCCGACGAAAAGTCGAGATTCACCTGGATTGTACAGGTGCGGTACATCATGTCGAGGCCCTGGCTGCCGACTTTGGGCATGTAGTTCGTCATGATGTCATAACGTGATTTGGGCATGCGAGGCGTCTGTTCGCGGGTCCATAGGGGACTTCCGCCGAGGCCCAGAAATCCGATGCCCAGCGGTTCGGCGATTTCGCGCAATTGTGAAAGATGCGAATTGGATTCGCGGCAGGTCTGGTGGATGTTTTCGAGGGCTGCGCCCGAGAGTTCGAACTGCCCGCCGGGCTCCAGCGAAATAGCGCCCATGCCGGTTGGCTCAACAAGGCCGATGATCATGCCCTCGTCGAGGATTTCCTCCCAGCCGAGCATATCGCGCATGCCCCTGAGGAGCGCCGAGATCGAACGCTCGCCCTCATAGGGAACCGGGGAATTGTCCTCCAGGAAAAAAGCGAATTTTTCGTGTTCGGTTCCGATGCGGAATTGCTGTTTCGGCTTGCAGCCTTCCGCAAGGTGAGAAATCAGCTCGTCTATTGAGGAAACCGGCGTCTGGTCGGTCGTGTCGCGCGCCATATGTTATATCCCGACTGTGGCCATCCGGGCATCCCCCCGGCCGAAGCTATGATCCTTGGTACCGGCACTTGTCAAAAGTGCGCCTGCGCTGCTTGGACTGCTTTCATGCGTGGTGCAAGCAAAAATCGTTGATCGCTGTGTTCAGAAAAAGTTTATCAAACCACGGGTTGCTCACCAATCGCCGATTGTTGCCTGCAATACCGTCATTGCCGCTACGGCCGCAGTATCAGCACGAAGTATGCGCGGTCCGAGCGGAATGGCGGTGACAAAAGTGCATGACTGCAGCAATTGACGCTCATCATCGGAAAAGCCGCCTTCCGGCCCGATGAGCACTGCCAGTTTTCGCTCGCCTACCGATTGCAGGATGGAAAGAGGATTGTGGGTATTGGCCGCTTCATCGCAATAAATGATGCGGCGGTCCGGATCCCAACTCTCCAGCAGTCGTGCAAGCTTGACCGGTTCCCGGCACTCGGGGATCGACAGGATCCCGCATTGCTCCGCCGCTTCAATGGCGTTGCGCCCAAGCCGGTGCGCCGGAAAGCGGCTGGCCTGCGTGTGATGGGTCAACACCGGTTGAATGACACCCGCGCCCATTTCCACGGCCTTTTGCACCGTGTAATCGAGTCGCGCCTGCTTCAGTGGTGCAAAAAGATAATGCAGGTCCGATGCATCCGGTTGCGGCCTCACGAGCTGCTTGATCTGAAGGACAAGTTTCTTCTTGCTCTCGAAATGCAGCACGGCTGACCACTCACCATCGCGCCCATTGAAAAGCAGAACCTGATCGCCCTCGGCCATCCTCAGCACATGGGCGAGATAGTTGAACTGTTCCTTGTCGGCAGCAATGACGCCACCGCCATCGAGGCCGGTTTCGATAAAAAGCCGCTGCATTTTGTAGTTTGCTCGCATCGATGCTGTGTGCCCGACCGAGCAGTAAAACTCAAGGCTCTGCGCTAAAGTGAAACCGCGGCACATAACCGTTTCGCAGGGCCGCGACGGTCGAAGGCGGTGTCAGAAGCACCAGCCTGCCTCTGGCAAGGATATCCTCGCGCTGTGCATCGCTCAATCGCGTATACCCGTTGTAATTCCAGTGCAAAAGACAATCTGCACAAATGGCAAAGCAGTCATCGCCGCTGGCAATCATGGCGCCGGCGGGCAGGATTTCGACATCGTTGCGGTTTATTGTCGTTTGCGGCCGACCGCTCACGCAGCGTTCCACATGAAGACGGTCATCCATGTCGTCGGCGGGACGGGGGCCGCTCGGAAACGCCGCTGCATAGGTTTTTGCGTCGGCATTGCGGCACTCGAAGCAGGGCCGGTGCCCAGCCGCCAGCGCCGTGACCTCGTCGAGAAAAAACAGTTCCGTATAGTTGTCCGGCGACATGACCTGGCGGTGTCTGCCTCGAAATTCAGTCACGCATATGATCCAGCGCTTGCTCGCCCAGCGTCTTTTAGTCAGCGCGCGGGAGGCCGCATCGTGCATGCGCCCGCCGCGATTGCCCATCATCAGACCACGCGCCGGGTGACGCTCGATCCGGCCCGAGGGAGACACACGATTTTGCAGCGGCATTGCCGTTCAGTCCCAGATGGAAACGTCTTTTCCCTCGGCGCGCATCCGGTCGGCGCGGGCATTGAGGAATTTCTGGAAATGCTCGCTCTTGTGATGACCGTCGGCGACATATTCGAACAACGAGGCAAAATGGAATGGCTTGAAATAGCCCGGCACGGTCATGGCGGACAGCTGCAAACCTGTCTTGCCGTCCGTTGCCGCCGCATCGTGCGGTAAGAACATCACGGTTGGTGTGAAGATGACACTCCAACGTCGCGCGAGCGCGCGTTCTTCCATCGCTTCTCCGTCAAAGTCGGTGACCTCGCGCGAACCGTTGAGATCGAACTGCAAAACGTTGAAGCGATCCTGTATATAGCCGACGATTTCCGGATCGCGCAGGTTGACCCGGTGAAGTTCGCGGCAATAGGGGCATCCCTTCTGCTCAAAGATGACGACGAGCCCCTTTCCCTCGTCGGCCGCCTCGGCATGGTCTTCGCCCAGATCGAGGAACGACTGCAGGAACCATTCGGGTTTGTGCATGCCATCGTCGCCAACGGGCGTTTCCGGCAGCAACTCGCCTCTGAAAGCCGAAACCGGCGCCGTAAGGATTGCCATTACCGCGAAAGTGGCGATGACGATCAATCGTCCCATGACCTGTCCTCCCTTATGGTTCGATTATAGACCTGATATGTGGAGCGACCAAGTTCAGGCGGCTCTGCGTGCAAAGGCCGAAAACAGTCCCGCGCCAATCAGAAAGCCGGCGCCGGTGCGCGTCGCCGCGCGCAATACGGAGGGGCGCCGGATGACATCGCGCGCGCTGCTGGCGAGCATTGCGTATCCCCATGCATTGACGATGCCCAGCAACACGAAGACCAGGACAAAAACAGTTGCCTGTGGTGCAAAAGGCGCCTTCGCGGAGATGAATTGCGGCACGAAGGCCATGAAAAAAACGATGCCCTTGGGATTGAGCAGCGTGACCAGGAAGGAATCGCGGAACACCGACCGGCGGCTGCCTTTGGCCGGCAGTGCCACAATATCGGGAATGGTCACCGGCGTTATCCACATCTTGATGCCGATATAGATGAGATAGGCAGCGCCCGCCCATTTGACCGCAACAAAAACCGTTGCCGAGGCGGCGAGGATGGTTCCGACGCCGATGATCGACAGCGATGCGGCCGCCAGATCGCCTAGACCAACGCCGGCGACACTGGCAAGTGCCACCCGCCTGCCATGAGACAGCGCCTGGGCCACCACCATGATAATGGTCGGGCCTGGGATAATCAGCAGCACGAAGCTCGCAACAATGAATGTCAGGAGGGTTTCGTACGAAACGGGCATGTTGATGACCTCTGCAGATTGAATGCTGGCGTTTCACGTTACTAAACGCAGATTGCCGGCAAAAAGGCGACAGGAAAATTCGGACTCAGGCGGAGACATATCAGCGGGCAGATCAATGCCGGCGCGTCCTAGCGGGTGGCTCCTTTGGCCCTTGGCTTGCCGCCGTCGCCACCGCGCTGCTGCAGACGCAGATTTGCAACACGTTGCCAGTCATTGGCCCGTTCCGCCTCCCTCAGCGTCTTCGCAACAAATTCCATATGGTTTTCTGCGGCTCGCCTTGCCATATCCGCATTGCCGGCGGCGATGGCTTCAAATATTGCAATGTGCTGTTCAAGCAGCCGGTCGCGCGATCCGGAATACTGATAAATCAGCGCCCGGTTGAAGAAGACGCCGTTGCTGAGCAGCCGATAGCAGGAACGCAGCGTGTGCAGCAGGATAATATTGTGCGCCGCTTCGCCGACGGCATTGTGGAACTCCACGTCGAGAGCGGCTTCCTTTTCGGCATCTTCCGCCGCGTGAGCCTCGCGCATGGCGTCAATGATACCGGCTAGAATATCCTTGTCCGCCGCCGTCGCCCGCTCAGCGGCAAAGCCGGCGGTAAAGCCCTCGACTTCACGCCGATATTCCAGATAGTCGTGGGTTGCGCGCCGATGGCGGGCAATCAGATCCATCACCGGCTGGCTGAAGATTTCGCCGATCACGTCTGCAATGAAGGTCCCGCCCCCGTGCCTGCTGCTCAGCAGCCCACGTTGTTCGAGAATTTTCAGAGCCTCGCGTAAAATGGGGCGCGAGATATCGAAACGCTTCGAGAGTTCCCGCTCGCCGGGAAGCCGGTCGCCGACCCGCAGGACCCCGTCAAGGATGAGCGATTCCACCTGCTGGACCACCTCGTCAGCCGTCCGGCCATGCTCTACGCTGGAAAAAATGTCGCTGGCCATGCTGCGTATAGTTGTCCTTGCATAAGGTGAGGCCGTCGTTGGGTAGGCTGGCTTGTCAGCTGATGCTAGCAAGCGTCTGCGAAACTGGTCAATAAATATATCCACTTGCCGTCTTGCAAGACGGTGCGGCACGCGGTGCAGCGGAAAATCCGGTATGTTCACGATTCTGCACCATTTGGCCGCCATTACCCTTGCTCGGCATGGTTCATGCGGCATAAATAACGCATTTTCCTCGGGGGCAAGAATATGGCCAAGGGCAGCTTTGGATTTCCGGTGGCAAGGGATCGGCCTTTGGCGCTGGGCGAAGTCCATGCCAGACCCAATCCGCTGATCAAATCGCCGGGTGTGATCGTCCAGCTGGCGTTCATGACGGATGGCGGCGCGTCGGTGGACAATGCGGTACTCGCCGAGCTAAGCCGTGCCCGCGGTGTTGCTGCGCCCCAAGGCGATGCGCGCCACTATGTGCTGAGTTGGGGCACCGGTTCGCTGCGCTGGGAGCGGCACACGGAGTTCTCGACCTATTCATATGACGGCCCGGCGCCCGAACAGTATGGCGGCGACATCACCGATCACCCGTTCGGGGATGGCTTCAGCCCGCCCGGCAGCCTGATTTCCGGTGTCCGGCTGGAAGTGCGCAAGTGGACCGAACTTGCCGAGAGGGCAGTCGAGACATTCGATGCGGCAAGCCTGTGTTTTTCGGAGTTGGACAACGGCGCCGCCGCCGCGATCACCGATTTTAGCCAGGACAAGGATGGCCTCACACGCATATTGTTGCTTGAAAAGGGCCTGACTCCGGCCCGCGTTGGCGCATTTGCACAGCGCCTCATCGAAATCGAGACCTATCGGACGCTGGCAATGCTGGCGCTGCCGCTTGCCAATTCGCTGTCGCCGCAGATGCGGCGCATCGAGGACGGGCTGACGGTGATCACCCAGCGTATGCGGCAGGAGGCAAAATCGGAAAGCGATCAGATGCTCGGCGAAATCACGGCGCTTGCCGCAGAGCTTGAAGCCGGTGCCGCGGCAAGCCTCTACCGGTTTGGCGCCAGCCGCGCCTATGACGGCATCGTCCAGGAGCGCATTGCGTCGCTGCATGAAAAGGCCGCATCCGGATATGGCACGTGGGGCGCATTCCTGCAGCGCCGCCTCGCACCGGCCATGCGCACCTGTCGTTCGATCGAGGAGCGGCAGGCAAACCTGTCGCGCAAGCTGGTGCGGGCAACCGCTCTGCTCCGAAGCTGGGCCGATCTCGAACTGCAACGGCAAAACAGCGAGCTGCTCGCCTCCATGGACCGGCGCGCCCGGTTGCAGCTGCGGCTGCAGCAGACGGTTGAGGGCCTTTCGGTGGCGGCTGTTTCCTATTACCTCGTCGGCCTGTTCGGCTACATCGCCAAAGCTGCAAAGGATGCCGGCCTGCCGGTCAATCCAAGCCTTGCAACGGGGCTTTCCGTGCCGGTTTTTGTCTTCATCATCTGGCAGGTCGTGCGGCGCATCCGCAAGCACCACAGCGACACGGAAAAGGTGTAGCAGTCGATGGTTCTGTTGTTCTTATGACCGGTATGAGGCCCGATCGCTGAACGCGGAGGGCGGTTGAAGTGGATGCTACAGGCTCAATCCTCTTCCCACCGGAACACATTCCCTTCCGCCTTCACACGCCCAATTGACGGCAGGACGAAATGGCCGCCCAGGACGATACGCCGAGATTCAGACACCTCCTCCAGCAATCGCCGACGCGACGCCACAGCCATTTCACCGTCCATGTCGTACTTGAACAGCCAGTCCGGTCGCCAGCACTGCACCGTTGAGTGTAACGCATCGCCGGTGATCACAGCCTCCGAATCGCCGCTCTTCAACATGATTGAAACATGACCGGGAGTATGCCCTGGAGTAGCAATCAATGTCACACAGTCACCGAGCATATGACCCGGTGTGACCAACTCAGCCTGCCCGGCTTTAATCACCGGCAGCACACTTTCCACATATGAGTCTCCGGCACGCTGGCGAAACACCTCGTCATCGGCGGCGGGCATCAAATAGCGCGCGTTCGCGAATGTCGGAACCCAACGTCCATCCTCCAGCTTGGTGTTCCAGCCGACATGGTCTGTGTGAAGATGAGTGCACAGAACATAGTCGATATCCGCAGGCCCAACGCCTGCCGCCGTCAATGCAGCCAAAAAACGATTGTCGGACCGTTTGTTCCAATTCGGATTGCCAGGCACGGTTTTGTCATTGCCAACACAGCTGTCGACAAGAATTGTGTGCGAAGGTGTCTTAAGAAGAAAACCCTGAACGGGCAGTATGAGCCGCCCGGTTCCGGGACACAGCTGGCCGGGAACATGCGCGTTGACAATATCTCGGACATCGGGCCCTGCTGTAGGGAAGAGCTCCTCCGGCATCAGAAATGGTGCGTTCATCTCCAGAATGCGCCACACTTCGATTTCACCGATCCGGCAAAGCATGGGCTTTTCTCCTCATCCTGCATCAGCGTTTAAGGAGACCCTGCACCAGTGACGACTGATTTGTACAGGTTTAACAACACCTGGTTAGTCATGTTGATCGTCTTGCCACGCCGCAGAAGCGGTTGTTGGCGCGCCTCCAGGCAAGCTCCGTATCGAGCGCGTCGCAGCCACTCGGCTCGGCAAATCGTGACCAACCACCCCGAGCCTATTTCTCCCAATAGGGCCGCGGCCCGAAGAGTTCCGACATGTAATCGACAGCCACCCGCACCTTGGTCGGCAGGAACCGCCGGCTGGCGTAGACCGCATAGACAGCGACATTGCACTGGCGGACCATCCTGGCGTGAAGGAAATAAGGGGAGATAATACAAATATAAATTTTGGCGTCTCTAAATACAGATTTGAATATTGACGATTTGATAATATTTCCTGAGTGTCTGGCGCATCATCATACATATATATATTTGACCAATTACAGCAATTTATTGTAGATTTGCTCACAGCTGCAACGCGAAACAACTAAACTATGTGAGTTTCATTTTGAAGTGTTGCCGCCCAACGGGATTGGCATGACGGTGCCATCCACTGGTCGCAATACGGTGGGAACTAACCAATACCGAGTTGAACGACCAATCCTGCAATCGGCCGGCTTTCCGCCGGTCCGACAACCGGCGGTTGAAGATCAATCTAGTACCGAAACATTAGCGTGTTGACCAGTCGTGCCCAAAAAAGGAAATCGAGAAAATCCGGCAACAAGATGAAAAGTGACAATTCATCACAAAAAGCGAATACGTTCGTGCCCGGCAGTTATGCGCCGGAGCTGAAATTCTCAATCAGCTACGGTCCCTTCCGGTTCGAGCAGTCACAAAAAGAGGAACCGAAGGCGGCTGGCGGCGGTCCACATTTCAAGAAGTTTCTGAAGTCATCAGGCGAAATTGTGCAAGGCCTGCGAACCCTGTTTTTTAATACCATTTTCCTCTGTCTTGTATTGTTTCTTATGGCGCTGGCAGTGTTTTTCGCCTTCTCCGAAAACCGTATGGTAATCGAGAAAATCAAGGTTCCAAAAGCATTGCTTGCCATCGGCTATACGGAGGATGTCGCTGCGGATCGTCTGTCCGATGCCATTGGAAAGATCGAACAGGCTGCAAAAAGGCGGCGCAACAATTTTGATGTCATGCCGAAAACGCGGCAGATTGACATCAAAATTCCGGAAATTGGCACCTTGTTCGACACCGCACTCCACTACACGAAAGTACTGTTTTCAAAGCAGGATACGATTGTAGCCGGTGAATTTATTTGTAGTTCCGTCAACTGTGATGTCCGGGATGTATATCTCAGGCTCCGCGTATACGGTAATAAATCGACGATCGTAAGTTTGCCGCCAATCCGCGATTCCTTTGGGGATGGCTGGGAGGACGCCTATTTCCGGCAGGCAGCATTGCAGATACTGGATGAGGTGAATCCCTACTTTGTTGCTGCTTACTTCTATGATCAGGATCCCGATCGCACGCTTCGCATTGCGCGCAGAATTATTCGAACGGAAAAGAAAGCCACTGAAATTGCCCTTGCCTACAATTTGATAGGCGTGACGAACCTCCATCAGGAAAAATATGACGCAGCCATCGCAAATTTTAAAAAGTCCATTGAAGCCGACGACAAGCTTGCCGAGGCTTACAGCAACTGGGGAAACGCGCTTCTTTCGCAAAACGATGTGAAAGGCGCAATCGCTCAATATAGATCAGCCTTGGCGGTAGACCCTGAATTTGCATCTGCTCATTCCAATATCGGCGATGCGCTGCTGCGCGAACATCAGATCGATTCCGCCATTGCGCAATATCACCGGGCGATAAACATCAATCCTCAGACAGCCTATGCCTATATTAATCTTGGCTATGCCTGGACCCGAAAGGGAGAGGATTTTGGAAACAATGGGCAGCCGAAAGACCGGCAAATGGCCTATTCAACAGCGTTCGAACACTTTCGTGATGCTATAGAAATTGATCAAAATCTGGTTCTTGCACACACGTCATGGGCCGATGCCTTAATGAAGGTCGGACGGTTCGATGAAGCAGAACAAAAACTTGAAGATGGTCTGAAGATCGCAACCGAACAAGATATCCCGAACCAGAGCGGCACGCTTGCCAATCTTTATGCAGGCAAAGCGGATCTGTTTGTCAAAAGAAAAATGGAACGCGAAGCAATCGCTGCCTATAGGGCAGCACTCGAACACCGTCCGGATAATACCAGAGCGTTGGCCGGCCTCGGCGACGCCCTGCTTCGGCAAAATAAATATGGTGAAGCACTGGAAGCCTTTCAATCCGCAATTTCACGCAGATCCGGTCATGTCAATGCTTTGATCGGTTTGGGTGACACGTATTTCAAAAAGGGCAAAGAGTACTACGATGAAGCCAGCGACGCGTACAAAAAAGCAGCGGCCGCCAAGCCGGATGCCTATCGGGCTTATGAAGGTCTGGGCAATGTTGCGGTACGGCAAAAGGAATATGAACAGGCGGTCGGTTTCTTCATGAGTGCGGTGACGCATAATATCAAAGCCGTTCATTCGCATGCCGGCCTCGCCTATGCTCAGGCCAAGTCCGGAGAGACTGAAAACGCTGTATCCACCTATTTGACAGCATTGGAGATCAAGCCTGGTATTGCATATATACAGCGGGATCTTGCGGATACCATTCGCCGCCTTCCCGACTGGCAGTCTGCCCGTGATATGCTTGATAAGGCGACTAAAATTGCGCCAAATGCGGAGCCGTTTTACCGTGTTTGGATCTCACTCATAACCAAACACGAGCGAAGCGATGATTATCCGGTGGTACTGGAACTGTGGCGCAATGCTGTAAAAAAACCGGAACCCCATATCCTGCTCGGCGAATATTTCCTGAAGGAAAATAAAACTATGGAAGCTGCCAGCGCATTTGGGGCGGCACTGGTTGAGACCAGCGGACCTCCCGATCCATTTTATTCGCGAGCTCAAAACGGTCTGCTGTCCCTAGGATATGCTGTCCCTCCAATGAACGAGCATGAATAGCCAGCCGAACAAAACAACAACGATTTAGACGGCATTATTCGAGTGCCTGAGCAAAATTCATCCAGGTTTTTCATCCTGTCGGTCACATTACTTTATAGCAGCCCCGTCACAAACTGGATTGCCCCAGTCGGCTACCTCCAGCGGCCTTGAGCATATCTGCGCATGGCAGTCGCTGTGTACCGCGTGTACCCGGGACATTCTTCAATATCGGGAGAGCGAAAAAAGGCCTCCAGCCCAATTATTGAAAAATGGACGCCCCAAAATTACGCGCTGATCCGCAACATGCGCGGATCCCCGTCTTATTTCCCCGTAGGGCCTTGGGCCGAAGAGCTCCGACATATAGTCGACAAAGACCCGCACCTTGGTCGGTAAAAACCGCCTGCTGGCGTAGACCGCATAGACAGCGACATTGCGCGATCCGCGGTAGGACGGCAGCACCTGCACGAGTTTGCCCTCTTTCAGCTCCCGCGAAATATCCCAGGTCGAGCGCAGCGCGATGCCGTAGCCGGCAATGACACACGCGCGGATGACTTCGCTGGAATTGGTCTGCAGAGCGCCGGTTGGCCGGTGGATGAGCGGCCCGTCCGGACCTTCCAGCTTCCAGGGTTCGTTGTTGTGCGGCGGCAGGCAGATGTGTTCTTCCAGCGCCTCAATGTCCATTGGCATGCCGTGGGTCTCGATATAGGCCGGCGCTGCGCAAAGGATGCGCCGGATCGGGGCAAGCCGCCGGGCGACCAGACTGGAATCTGACAGTTCCGCGATCCGGATGGCAACGTCAAATCCGTCGGCGACGATATCGACGAAGCGGTCGGTCAGCGCCAGATTGACGGAAAGATCCGGATTTGCGCCCATGAACGCCTTCAGGTGCGGGGCAATGTGCATGCGCCCGAACGATGTCGGCGCCGAAACTTTCAGCACGCCGCGAGCCTGCTGCGAGCGTCGTGACACAAACGCCTCGGCCTCCTCGATGCCGGCAAGAACGGCGACAATGCGCTCGTAATATCCCTGACCCGCTTCCGTCAGAGAAATCTGCCTCGTGGTTCGCTGGATCAGCCTTGTCCCGATCCGGTCCTCAAGCCGCCTCAGCCGTTTCGAAACCACCGCGGGCGACAGCCCGAGTTCCCGTCCCGCCGCCGAAAGACTGCCGGAGGCGACCACTTGTGCAAAGACCTCGAGATCGTCGAATTTGTTCATGCGTGGCGGTCTCCATTGCCGCGTTCCTGGGATTTTGGCGTTGTTCTATGTACTGTAGGGGCAGTCCCTTGTAACGGAAAATAGTGGCCTGGCTCTTGACTGGTAAAAAAAATTGACCATTACTGTGGAACGAAAACCGGAGAACCCGATGACCACCCCCAAAATGCCGGAACCGTATGGTGATGTTCTCAAACGCCGCGCGCAGATTGTCCGCGATCTGAGGGACATCGTGCCGGGCGAGGGCGTTGTCGATGCAACCAATGAAATGCGCGCTTTCGAAACCGACGGGCTGACCGCCTACCGGCAGCTGCCGCTTGTCGTCGTCTTGCCGCAGACGGTGCAGCAGGTCTCGCGTGTCCTGAAATATTGCCACAAGAACAACATTCGTGTGGTGCCGCGCGGCTCCGGCACGTCCTTGTCCGGCGGTGCGTTGCCGCTGCAGGACGCGGTGCTTCTGGTGATGTCCCGCTTTAACAAGGTGCTCGACATTGACTATCCCAACCGCGTGGCGGTGGTGCAGCCGGGTGTCACCAATCTCGGCGTCACCGATGCGGTGGCGGGTGAGGGGTTCTACTATGCGCCCGATCCCTCCTCGCAGATCGCCTGCTCGATCGGCGGCAATGTGGCCGAAAATGCCGGTGGCGTTCACTGCCTCAAATACGGTCTGACCACGAACAATGTTCTTGGCCTTCAGCTGGTGCTGATCACCGGCGAGGTAATCCGTCTCGGCGGGCGCCATCTGGACAGCTGCGGCTACGATATACTCGGCCTGATGACCGGCTCCGAGGGTCTTTTGGGCGTTGTCACGGAAATCACCGTGCGCATTCTGCAAAAGCCCGAAACAGCGCGGGCGATGCTCATCGGCTTCCCGTCCAATGAAGAGGCCGGTCAGTGCGTCGCCGACATCATTGGTGCCGGCATCATTCCGGGCGGCATCGAAATGATGGACCGGCTCTCCATCAAGGCGGCAGAGGATTTTGTCCATGCCGGCTATCCCCTCGATGTCGAGGCGCTGTTGATTGTCGAGCTGGACGGGCCGGAAGCCGAGGTGGATTTTCTGATCGAACGGGTTGGGGAAATCGCCGGCAAGAACGGCGCAACCATGTCGCGCGTATCGACCAGCGAAGAGGAGCGGCAGACCTTCTGGGCCGGCCGCAAGGCGGCGTTTCCGGCGGTCGGGCGCATCTCGCCCGACTATTATTGCATGGACGGCACCATCCCGAGGAAGAAGCTGCCTGAAGTGCTTGCCGGCATGCGGGACCTGTCCGAAAAATATGGACTCGCAGTCGCCAATGTGTTCCATGCCGGCGACGGCAATCTGCATCCGCTCATCCTCTACGATGCCAACAAACCCGGCGAGCTGGAAAGGGCGGAAGACTTCGGCAACGACATTCTGCGCCTGTGCGTCGAGGTCGGCGGCGTATTGACTGGCGAGCACGGCGTCGGTGTTGAAAAACGCGATCTGATGCCGGCGATGTTCAATCAAAATGATCTCGACCAGCAGATCCGCATCAAATGTGCTTTTGACGATCTGCATCTGCTCAATCCCGGCAAGGTGTTTCCGGAGCTGCGCCGCTGCGCCGAAATGGGCCGCATGCATATTTCCCGCGGCCAGATGCCGTTTCCAGATATTCCGCGCTTTTGAGTAGCCCGTCATGACCGAAGCCTTGAAAAGCGAAACATTCACGCCTGAAAACGAGGAACAGGTGCTTGAAGCGGTGCAATGGGCCGTTTCCGAGCACGCCCCCGTTGAAATCATCGGCCACGGGTCGAAACGCGCCATCGGCCGACCGTTGCAGGTCGCGCACGGCATCGATCTTTCCCGAATGACCGGTGTAACGCTCTACGAGCCCGAAGAGTTGGTGCTGACCGCCCGAGCCGGAACCGCCCTCGACGAGATTGAGGCATTGCTTGCCGAAAACGGTCAGGAACTGCAGTTCGAGCCGATGGACTACCGGTCTCTGTTGGCGAGCGGCGAATGCGGGCGCGGAACCATCGGCGCAGTGCTTGCGACAAATCTCGCAGGACCGAGAAGGCTGAAGGCTGGTGCCGCCAGGGATCACGCCCTGGGCATTCGCGCCGTCACCGGCAGGGGTGATGTCATCAAATCCGGCGGCCGTGTGGTCAAGAATGTCACCGGATACGATCTTTCCCGGGGCCTTTCCGGTTCCTGGGGAACGCTCGCGGTTTTCACCGAGGTGACATTCAAGGTCCTGCCACGCGCCGAAACACAGGCGACTTTGGTCGTCAGTGGACTCAACGACGCGGACGCCGCCCATGTCATGGCACAGGCCATGGGATCCAATGCCGAGGTCTCGTCGGCTGCGCATCTGCCTGAAAGCGTCAGTGCGAAATTTGTTTTTGGAGCCTTGCCCCAAGGGGCGGCAACAGTTCTGCGCATCGAGGGTTTTGCGCATTCCGTCGACTACCGGCTCACGAACCTGCAAAATGCGCTTGACCGATACGGCGCGTGCCGGCGCCTCGAAGCCGACGAGACACGTCTCCTGTGGCAGCAAATCCGAGATGTTGAGCCGTTCTGCGACGACACCGAACGGCCGGTGTGGCGCATATCCGTCGCCCCGGGCGCCGGACACCAGCTGTTGGCGGGCCTGCGCCTTCAAACCGGAGTTGATGCCTTTTACGACTGGCAGGGCGGACTTGTGTGGCTGCGCATGGAAGCCGACGCCGAGGCGGATCTTGTACGCGGCGCCATCAATGCGCTTGGCGGCGGACATGCGACGCTCGTTCGCGCGAACGGTGCTTTGCGCAATCAGATCCCCGTCTTCGAACCGGAAGAAGCGACGCTGGCGGCCCTGTCAAGGCGGCTGAAGGAGCAATTCGACCCTGAATTCATTCTCAATCCGGGTCGATTGTCGGCCGACCTGTGATAGGTTTTCCGTGACGTCCACAGCCACAGGAGCAAACAGCATGAGCGATCAGCAGCCCGACGATCTGCAGGCAGAAGCAGAGAGCTGGATCGAGCCCGGCCAGAAAAACATCCAGCTTGTCTATATTTTGTATCTCGTCAGCCTTGCAACGCTCGTCACTCTCATCATCGGCATGGTCATGGCCTACATGAACCGTGGCAACTCTTCGGAGTCATGGATCGACAACCTTTACACCTATGCGATCCGGACATTCTGGATAGGCCTGCTCTATGGATTTATCAGTGCGGTGACGACTTTCATCCTTATAGGTTTTGTCCTGATGTTCCTGACGGCAGTCTGGTTTGTCATACGCTGTCTGAAGGGCTTGCAGGCGGCTGGCCGCAAGGAGCCGATCCAGAATCTGGAAACCTGGCTGGTCTGACAATAGTGTAAAGGACGGCATTGCATGCAAACGAATTTCTCGGCAGAGCAGCTCGCCGACAGCGGCGTTGCCGAGGCTGAAAAAATACTGCGCAAATGCGTCCATTGCGGATTTTGCACCGCCACCTGCCCGACCTATGTGACACTCGGAAACGAGCTCGACAGTCCGCGCGGTCGCGTCTACCTGATCAAGGACATGCTGGAAAACGGCAGGCCCGCCGATGCGCAGATCGTCAAACATGTCGACCGCTGCCTGTCGTGTCTTGCCTGTATGACCACCTGCCCGTCGGGTGTGCACTATATGCATCTGGTGGACCATGCCCGCGCCCATATCGAAAAGACCTACAAGCGGCCGTTTTTCAATCGGCTGAACAGGGCCCTCCTGGCACTTGTGCTGCCCTATCCTCAGCGTTTTCGTCTGGCGTTGAATTTGGCCCGGATCGCCCGTCCGCTGGCGCCGCTGTTCAAGATCGTGCCGGGCTTGAAGCCGGTCGGTGCCATGCTTGATCTGGCGCCGGGCAGGATTGCGCCCCGGTCTGAGCGGATTGCAGTCGGAACGCACGCGACCAGCGGCAAAAAAACGGCAAGGGTCGCCATTCTTGCCGGCTGCGCGCAACCAGTGCTTGAACCGGATACCAACGCGGCCGCAACACGGCTCCTCAACCGCCTTGGCGTTGAAGTTGTTGTTCCGCAGGGCGAGGGCTGCTGCGGATCGCTGGTTCATCACATGGGACGCGAGGAGCAGGCGCTCGCCGCGGCGCGGCAGAATGTCGATGTATGGACGCGTGAAATCGACAATGGCGGGCTTGATGCCATCATCATCACCGCATCCGGCTGTGGAACCACGATCAAGGATTATTGCTACATGCTGCGGGAGGATCCCGATTATGCAAAGAAAGCGGCGACCGTCTCGGCTCTTGCAAAGGACATTGCCGAATATCTGGCGACGCTCTCGTTTCCGGAGCCGGCCATCGCTCCGGACCTGACGGTCGCCTATCATTCTGCCTGTTCCATGCAGCACGGGCAGAAAATCACCCGCCAACCCAAGGATCTGTTGAAAGCGGCGGGTTTTTCCGTTTGCGAACCGGCCGAGGGCCATCTTTGCTGCGGTTCGGCCGGCACCTACAATATCATGCAGGCCGATATCGCCGAGCAGCTGCGCGACCGCAAGGTCGGCAATATCGAGGCAACCGGTGCCGATCTGGTTGCCGCCGGCAATGTTGGCTGCATCACCCAGATCGGTATGGGCAGCAATCTGCCGGTGGTCCACACGGTCAAGCTGCTCGACTGGGCCTATGGCGGGCCGAAGCCGCGGGAACTGGCGAACCGGAATTGACCGGAATCAGGAACCGAGCGCCTCAGCCAGAAGATCGAACACCAGGCGGATGCGCCGGCTTGTGTGAAGCTCGCGATGGGTCACCAGCCAGACCGGAACCGGAATGGGATCGAGCTGGGGCAGGACAAGCTCCAGATCGGGGTTCACCTCGGCCAGGTCGTCCGTCACGATACTGATCCCAAGACCCTGCCTGACCAACGCCAAAATTACAGTTCCGCTCGCCGTTGTCAGCTTGAAATTGCGCGTCGTCAAAGATAGTCCCAACCCGTTGAATACGGGAAGCAGCCGGTCGGACTGGCCGAATCCGATGAACTGCGCACCGGACAGGTCCTCCGGCTTTTCGGGCCGGCCGAACCTGTCGAGATAATCTTTCGAAGCATAGAGTTGCGCGGTCATCTCACTGACCAGCCTGGCGATAAGGTCCGGCTGCTCGGGGCGCACATGGCGGATGGCGATATCGGCCTCACGCCGCGTCAGGTCACGCACATCATTTGAGGCGATAATCTCGATTTCTATTCCTGGAGCGATGTCGCGCAGCCGTTCTAGGATGGATGGCAGATTATAGGTTGCCATCATATTGGTTGCCGTAATGCTGACCTGGCCCTCAATTGCCTGCGACTTGCCGGAAGCCGCCAGCGAAATCCGGCTTGCGGCCTCGCCCATGGTGCGGAAATGGTCGAGCAACTCCAGCCCCGGCTGTGTGAGTGACAGGGACCGGCCCACCCGCTCGAACAGGGTGACGCCGAGCTCTTCCTCAAGTCCGGCAACCTGGCGGCCGAGCGTTGGCTGCGTAAGGCCGAGCGCCCGTGCGGCGGCGGAGAGCGAACCCTCTTCGGCGGTGACAAGAAAAGCCCTCGCCTGATTCCAGTCGAAAGTGATGGTCTGCCAATTCATGCATATTTGTATAGCGATAGTGCAAATTTTGGCAATTACTATTTGAATCACGCATGGATATGTAGCTCCCAAAGGAGCAGGCAATGTCCAACTTTACCACCAACAATCGGCTAACGGCCACAGCATTACACTACGTCTTTGATCACTCGGTTCCGGCAATGCAGCTGGTCATTTTTGCGACCAGCCTCGGCTGGTTGGCAAAGGGAAATGTGTTTTGGTTCACAGTTGGGATAGTCAGCGTGATCCCTACCTTCCTGCCGGCACTCTGCATTGCAGATGCAGCCTTGCGGGCCGCAACAAGCCTGTGCATATCGGCGCTTGTTTTTGCGCATGTCTTTTTCGGCATGCAGGCGGGGTTCTACGAGACATCCATAGTTTACGACAAGCTGATGCATGCACTGGGCTCCGGTGCCATAGCCATGGTCGTGATTGCCTTCCTGTCGCGATATTGCCATCAATTTAGGATCAAACTGTCTGCGCTCCTTGTCATTCTTCTGGTGACAGCGCTCGTCGTGAGTCTTGGTACTCTGTGGGAAATTTTCGAATTTGCAGTCGATCGGACCGGCCTGTTTCAATCCCAAAAGGGGCTTGCCGACATCATGCTCGATCTCATCGCCGACGCGCTGGGAGCCGGTGTCGCGACCTGGGCTGTCATCGCCGCAGGCGCCTTCACTCAATATCACAACGTCCGCAATGCCCGACCACACAATCTGCCGTGGTACGCTCCAACGCAATCGATCGGAGAATATGATGCGTAATCCTGACAGTTTCTGGGACAAACTGGCTGAGCGTTATTCGAAAAAGCCCGTTGCCGACAAAGCGGCCTATCAAAAAAACTGGACCTCACGCGCAGTTACTTCAGGCCCGATATGGAGGTGATGGAATTCGGTTGCGGCACAGGCTCGACCGCCATCGCCCATGCGCCTCATGTGAAGCACATTCTCGCCACCGACTTTTCAGCCGGAATGATTGAGATTGCCAGGGGCAAAGCCACGGCGGCCGGCGTCGAAAACGTCACATTCAGTCAAATGGCGATTGATGAATACACCGCTGCTGACGGGACGTTCGATGCCGTTATGGGTCACAGCATCCTGCACCTGGTTGAGGACAGGGACGCCGTCATTTCCGAGGTCTACAGAATGCTCAAACCCGGCGGACTGTTCATATCCAACACCGCGTGCCTTGGCGACAAAATGAAATATTTCAAATTGATCGGGCCGATCGGAAATTTCTTCGGCCTGTTGCCGATGGTCAATGTCTTTTCGGTCCGTGAACTGACCGACAGTCTGACAGGGGCCGGTTTCGAAATCGACCATCAATGGCAGCCGGAAAAAGCCGTGTCCGTCTTTATTGTCGCGAAAAAGCCGGGTTGAACGATCTCGTTCTAGGAATTGAGTGCCGCATCGACACGATCGATCACCGCCCAAAGCGCCTTTTCGTCTGCGGCATCGAGGTTTCTTGCTTTCGATCGCACAAGGCAGGCCTCTGAATTCAGGATAATCCCGTCCGACAGGATTTTCAGATGATTGGCTTTGAGCGTCGAGCCCGTTGAGGTGATGTCGACGATGATGTCGGCCTGGCCGGAGGCCGGCGCACCTTCGGTGGCGCCGAGGCTTTCAACGATGCGGTAGACCTGGATGCCGTGCTGGGCCGAGAAGAACTGCTGGGTCAGTCGCCAGTATTTGGTGGCGATGCGCAGGCGCCGGCCATGCTGGTGGCGGAATTCCGATGCGACATCGCCGAGATCGGCCATCGTGTCGACATCGATCCAAATGTCGGGCACTGCGACGACCACATCTGCATTGCCGAAGCCAAGCCGCGCGCAGAAATCGACCTGTTCGTCGACCACGCTGAGGTCTTCACGAACCAGATCTTCGCCGGTCACGCCGAGATCGATACCGCCATTGCCAACTTCGCGGGCGATCTCCGACGCCGAGAGGAATGCCACCTCGACACCAGGCAAGCCGCCGATGGTTCCGCGATAGGACCGGTCGTTGCCGATGCTGGCAATCTCCAGACCGGCGCGCTCGAAAACGCTCAATGCGTCGTCCTTCATGCGGCCCTTGGAGGGCAGAGCGATGGTCACACTCATCGTGTCGCTCCCCCGTTTGCCGCGGATCTGGCGGTGGCAATGCGGTCCAGCCACAGCGAAAAACCGACGGCGGGAATATTCGTCTGTGCGCCAAGCAGTGTCAGCAGCCGGTCGAAACGTCCACCGCCGGCGAGCACCGCGCCTTGCGCAGACATTTCGAACACCAGCCCGGTGTAATAATCAAGCGGCCTGCCGAATGCTGCCCGGTAACGTGTGGCGGAAAGATCAAAGCCGTTTTCTTCAAGCGCCGATACCCGCGCGTTGAAGGTGTCGAGGGCCGCCGCAATGTCAAGATCCGCGATACGGGCAAATGCGGCGAGCGCGCCTGAAGCATCCGCCATCGGCGCGTCGAGCGCCAGAAATGTTTTGAGGATATCGAGCGCCTTGGGATCGAGATGGGCGCTGGAGAGCTGTGCCTTCTGTATCAGACGCCGGGCTATCTCCGACGGCGTGCGGCTTGCATTGGTAAGATACCCGGTATCCTTCATGCGTCCGTCGACCAGTGCCGACAGCCCGTCCTCATCGCCTTTTGCCAAAAGGGCGCTCGCCGCGTCGTCGAGGCCGGGAACGCGCGCTGCGGGTTGAGACAGGTTCTGCAGCAGCCCATCGATCTGCGCGGCATCTCCGAAGGCACGCACCAGCCGGGTCTGCCAGCCGTCTGGAAGACCGAGCGCCGCCACGACCGCCTCGAAGACGGTCTGGTCGCCGAGTGTCGTTTGCAGATTGGCATCCGGCACGAGCGACGTCAGCGTGTCGCTTGCATCCCGGATGGCAGCCGCGTCGGCGGCCGCGACATCGTCATTGCCGAGATCCTCGATGCCTGCCTGGTAAAATTCATTCTCGCCGTCGCGGCGCTGGCGGAAGACCTGTCCAAGATAGGCATAGCGCTGCGGTGTGCCCGATGCGGTGTCGATGTGGTGCAGACACACCGGAATGGTGAATTCCGGCCGCAGGCACAGGCTTATGCCGGTTTCGCTTTCGGTCAGGAAAATCCGCCGCCGCAATTCCTCGCCGGCCATGTCCAGGAAAGGATCGGCAGGCTGAATGACGGGTATGTCGACCGAGCGCGCGTTGCGCTGTGCGAACAATGCAAGAATATCATCGGCAAATTCCGGCTGATTGAGCATTGTCAGGACGCCTTGCGGTCCTCTGCCTGTGCGGCAAGGAGCTTTTCAACCTCGGCAACCAGATCGCTTTCCTTGACCGAAACCTGCGCCGGGCGGGCAGCGCGCCAGGCGGCATTGTCCTCGATCTCGCCGGAAAGCCGCTTGCCTTCGATGAGGTCCTTGATCTGAACCGTGCCTTCGGCCCGTTCCTGCGAGCCCTGTATGATGGCAATCGGACTGTCCCGTCGGTCTGCATATTGCAGCTGCTTGCCGAAATTCTTCGGATTGCCTTGGAACATTTCAGCCCGGATGCCGGCCCGTCGCAGATCGCCGACGAAGCGCTGATAATGCCCCATGCTCTCCGTATCGCGGTCCATGACACACACGACCACCGGTGCGTTGACCGCGTCCTGACCCAGCTTGCCGAGGTTCTTCAGTGCCGTAACCAGCCGCGACACACCGATGGAAAAGCCGGTGGCCGGCACCGGCTGGCCCATGAACCGCGAAACCAGCCCGTCATACCTTCCGCCGCCGCCGACCGAACCGAACTGAACGGTCTGGCCCTTTTCATTGGTCACGGCAAAAAGCAGATCAGCCTCATAGACCGGGCCGGTATAATACTCGAGACCGCGCACCACGGACGGGTCGATCTTGACGCGGCCATCGTCGTACCCAGCCGCTTCTACCAGGCTGGCGACCTGCGAAAGCTCGTTGACGCCTTCTGCACCGATGGTGCTGTCGTCTCCAACCACACCCTGAAGATTTGCGATGGTTTCCGATCCGTTCGCACCGGCTGCTTCGACAAAGGCGATGACGCGGTCAATCGACCCTGCTTCCAATCCGGCGCCCTTGGTGAAATCGCCGCTTTCATCCTTGCGGCCTTCTCCAAGCAGCAGCCTGACACCTTCGGTTCCGAATTTGTCGAGCTTGTCGATGGCACGCAGCACAGTCAGGCGTGTCTCGGCGTGCGCGTCTCCACCGATGCCGATGGTCTCCATCACGCCGTCGAGCACTTTGCGGTTGTTGACGCGGATGACATAATCGCCCTGCGATATGCCCAGCGCCTCCATCGTATCGGCCATCATCATGCACATCTCGGCGTCGGACTGGACGCCCGGTGCACCGACCGTGTCGGCATCGAACTGCATGAACTGGCGGAAGCGGCCGGGTCCCGGCTTTTCGTTGCGGAACACCCAACCGGCGCGATAGGTGCGGTAGGGCAGCTGGATGTCGTTGAAATTCTCCGCCACGTGGCGCGCCAGCGGCGCGGTCAGGTCGTAGCGCAGGCTCATCCACTGATCGTCATCATCGGTCAGTGAAAAGACGCCCTCGTTCGGCCGATCGCTGTCCGGCAGGAATTTGCCCAGCGCGTCGGTATATTCCAGCATCGGCGTTTCGACAGGATCGAAACCGTAAAGCTCGAACACGCCGCGAATGCTGGCGACCATCTCGTCGGTTGCCCGAATGTCGGCCGGGCTGCGATCGACAAAACCCCGCGGCAGTCGGGCTTTCAGTTTCTGCGGTTTTTTCTTCTTTTCGCCCATGGTGCGAGGTCCGGCCGTGACAGTGTGTTTGATGAATGATGGAGCGTTTGTTTGAAACGCCGACTTCCTAACCCATTGACCGCATTGCAGCAAGGTTGATTGTCGAGCTGAAGTTACAAAGAGGACGGGGCAGGTCGCCCAAAGCGTGTCAGGCAGGGCGGACAAAGCTGCGGCGCAGGTCCTCGACCTCGTCTCGGATGCAACAGCCTTCGAAATGGTCATTGACGAGCCCCATCGCCTGCATGAACGCATAGACGGTGGTCGGTCCGACAAAACTCCAGCCGCGCTTTTTCAGATCCTCGGAGATCGCCGTCGACACATCCGTTTTTGTCAGCGCCAACAGGCTTTCCCTGTCGATGCGCTCCGGCCGGTCTGCAGGGCCAGGTTCGTAGGACCAGAAATAAGCGGCAAGGGAGCCGAATTCGTTGCGCATTTCGATGGCACGCCTGGCGTTGTTGATGGTTGAAGTGATTTTTCCGCGGTGGCGTATGATACCGGCGTCGGTGACCAGCCGTTCCACATCGTTGTCGCCAAATCGCGCGACCTTTTCGAACTCGAAGTCGGCAAATCCGGCGCGGAAATTTTCCCGTTTGCGCAGAATGGTCAGCCAGGAAAGGCCGGACTGGAAGCCTTCCAGGCATATTTTTTCAAACAGGCGAATATCACTATCGACGGGACGGCCCCACTCGGTGTCGTGGTAGTGCTGGTAGTCGCCCTTGTTGTCGTGCCAGAAGCAGCGCAGCTTGCCGTCTTCCCCTTTGATGAGCCCCGTCTCGGACATGGTCGTCTTCCTCAATTCAGCCGTTATCACTTCATCCACCTGCGTTAAGCACGCATTAACCGGCTTTATCAACCCGCCGATAACCTTGCCCCGAGCTTTACCGGTCGAATCGAATTTTATCGGTCTTGATTCACCTTTGAGTCTTTTTCACCCGCCAGTGTCAACCGCAGTTACAGCCCGCTTGCCCGCGTGATTTCTGTGAGATCGCGTGTGGTGGAACTTTGTCTGACGAAAGGTAGAGAGTCCGTCCGATGAAAATAAAATCGCTATTTCTTGCCGCGCTTTGCACAGGTGTTCTTGCCTCTGGCGCTTCCGCAAATGACCGCTATGGTCAGCGCCCGCCGGTGGTTCTCAGCCCCGATCTGACCGCCCCGTGGGTGACACAGCTTCGCTCGCCTGCCACTGCCCACGGTGCCGGCACGGTCGTGCGCCAACCAAAGGCGGTAAACCGCCGCAGCGTCAGCAAGCGGCGCAGCAAGGTTCGTGTGGCCTCCAGGCAACAAAGCACCCGGCAGGCACAGCCGGCGATGAATCCGGTTTTCCTGCCGACCGTGGTTGATTACCAGACCAAGCACAGACCTGGCACGATCATCATCGACACGCCGAACCGTTATCTGTATCTGATACTGGCGAACGGCAAGGCGCGCCGCTACGGCGTTGGTGTCGGCAAGCCGGGCTTCGAATGGGCCGGGACCCACAAGATCACCCGCAAGGCACTGTGGCCTGACTGGCGCCCGCCGGCTCAGATGATTGCGCGTGAAAAGAAAAAAGGTCGTCATCTTCCGACCTATATGGCCGGTGGCCCGGCCAATCCGCTCGGTGCCCGGGCGCTCTATCTCGGCTCCACGCTTTACCGCATTCATGGCACCAATCAGCCCTGGACGATCGGTGGCGCCGTCTCTTCGGGATGCATCCGTATGCGCAACGAAGACGTTGTCGAACTCTATGAGCGGGTCGGCAATGGAACGAAAGTTATTGTCATATAACTGTTGCGCCGATTGAATAGACGGGGCCGGAACACTGTTTCGGCCCCGTATCTGTGTCTGTATTGTGACTTTAGCTACATATATCGATCACTTTCTCTTTATTTTCGCCAACAATTCTTGAAAGCCGGCGTTCGGGTGTTACGCTGATTGCAAAGAAATGAGGGGAGAATGACAGTGAGGAGTTTCGTTTCACCTGTGCTCGTTGTCACGCTGGTCGTTGCAGCGATGGCTGCTGCGAGCGCTGCAAACGCCTTTATGCGCGACACCACGCTTGCCCGCCAGGACGTCGGGACGGATGTCGTCACCGTGGCGGCCAAACGTCCCAAGCCTCAGTACATGAGGAAAAAGGTCAGAATAACCACCCGCGAGCGGCCGGGGACAATCATCATCGATACCAGCCGCAAATATCTCTATTACATTGAGGGCAACGGCCGCGCGACCCGTTACGGCGTTGGCGTCGGACGCGAGGGTTTCGGTTGGGCTGGAACAGTCAAGGTCGGCCGCAAGGCCGAATGGCCCGACTGGCGCCCACCGAAGCAGATGATCGCCCGTGAGCGGAAAAAGGGCCGCATCATTCCGCCTTACATGAAAGGTGGAATCAACAACCCGCTGGGTGCGCGCGCCCTCTATCTGCACCGCGGCGGCCGCGACACCATTTACCGTATCCACGGCACCAACCAGCCGTGGACGATCGGGCAGAACATGTCATCGGGCTGCATCCGCATGATGAACAAAGATGTCAAACATCTCTACAGGCGTGCCGGAGTGGGAAGCAAGGTGATCGTGATAGGACCGAACGGCAACTCGTCCCGGTACTACCAGGAACGGGGCATCGACATCTTGGCGACGATTTTCCGCAATTAGTATCCGGCGACCCGAATATCAAAACCGCGGACCGGTCTTGCCCGTCCGCGGTTTTTTGTTGTGCGATGATCGCGTTTGCTATGCGCTGCGGCGCGCATCCACGGAGATGCTGCCGGGACCATTGGCCGCCAGAACAAGAAATCCGCCGGCAATGGTAAGGTTTTTCATGAACATGATGGCCTGGGTCTGGTCACCGAAATCGAAATGGGCAAGTAAGCCCGAGGCAACGCAGAAGAGCGCCAGCAGATAGGCAACGGGCACGGTCAGAAAGCCGATGAGAATGGCGACGCCGCCCAGCACCTCGAGTGCGATGACCGCCCAGACCAGTACACCGGCCATGGGCAGGCCAAGGCTTGTCATATAGCCGGCGGTGCCGCCAGGAGCGCCGAGCTTTTGCAGTCCGGCCATGATAAACATGACGGACAGCAGCACTCTACCGATAAGAACGATGGTTGAATTGGACATAAGTGATTCCCCTGTTTCGCTTGGAGGGAATATATGAAGTCCATCGCCCTTGAATAGTTGAACAGCATTAAACAGATTGTTCACTTATAAGATACAGTGCGGGTCACAGACCGGGATCGTCAATAAGTCCCTTGCTTGCTATTACATTTGGCATTAGGCGCCCTATTTGGGAGCAAATCCGGCGCCCGGGCGGCGCGTGGATAAACGCAAGGGATACTGCAACATGACCGAATTGAATTCGTTTCCAATAGCAAATCGTTGGAAACCAGCCGATGCAAGCAAGATACAGCTCTATTCTTTTCCGACGCCCAACGGTGTCAAGATATCGA
This sequence comes from Hyphomicrobiales bacterium, assembly GCA_024244645.1. Lineage (GTDB taxonomy): Bacteria > Pseudomonadota > Alphaproteobacteria > Rhizobiales > Rhizobiaceae > Hoeflea_A. The sequence continues at coordinate 78,230 of JAAEOH010000077.1, read as the reverse complement.
TTGCACTTGAGGAAATGGGCCTGCCCTACGACGCTCATCTTGCGAACATTATCGAAGACGACCAGAAAACCCCCGAATTCCTTTCGCTCAATCCGAACGGTAAAATCCCGACGATGATAGACCCCGATGGTCCCGGCGGCCAGCCCATCGGCATATTCGAATCCGGCGCCATGCTGCTTTATCTGGCCGAAAAGACCGGCAAGCTAATTCCGTCGGATCCCGCAGCACGTATTGAATGCATACAGTGGCTGTTTTTCCAGATGGCCGGTGTCGGTCCGATGTTCGGTCAGTATGGGCATTTCTACAAATTCATGGCCGGCAAACTGAACGACAATTACCCGACGGAACGCTATCAGAATGAAACCAGGCGCTTGCTCGGTGTGCTCGACAGCCGGCTCGAGGGCCGCAATTGGATCATGGGCGATGAATACACGATTGCAGACATCACGACCTTTCCGTGGGTGCGTACGGTGCGTGACTTCTATGAAGCCGGTGACGCGGTCGGCCTGCATGAGTTTACCAATGTCACCGCATGGCTGGAGCGTTGCGCTGAACGACCGGCGAGCCAGAAGGGTCTGACAATTCCGGCACGTCCCTCATAGGAACGCCTGCCGCCGAAAAACGATTGACTGATTGCCCTGCTCGGCGGAGCAGAGGTCAACCCAACCCGCTCTCACAGGGCAAAGGAGATCTCGATGCGCCTATTGAAGCTGTTGTATCTGGTGCCGCTCATATCAGTGATGGGTTTTGGGCAAGTGCCTTGCCCGTCGGTGTGAGCAAACACGGCACCCATGCCCGCATCACCTGTTCGCAGGGCATATTCGGCAACAAAGAGTGGCAGTGTCGGCAGGAGGTGTTGCGGATTTGCGGTCCGGGAGGCCGCGTGACTGATGTGCAGGTCCGTACGCGCCCTGCGCTTTATGATGAATACGAGTTCACCAGATCATTCCACGTGACGACCTGGATCTACATGCTCGAGGGATGCACGCCGTAGCGCGGATTTCTTCTGCAACCATTGGCAAAAAAAAGGCGGCCCCAAGGCCGCCTTTTCGCATTTTTGGTGAGGGACCTTAGAAGTCCATGCCACCCATGCCGCCCATGCCGCCGCCCGGCATTGCCGGAGCCGCAGCTTCTTTCTGCGGAACTTCAGCAACCATGGCTTCGGTGGTGACCAAAAGGCCGGCAACCGATGCCGCGTCCTGAAGGGCGGTCCGAACAACCTTGACCGGGTCAACGATACCCATGGCGATCATGTCGCCATATTCACCGGTCTGGGCGTTGTAGCCGAAGGTGCCTTTTTTGCTTTCGAGGATCTTGCCCACAACAACAGATGCTTCGTCACCGGCATTGGCAACGATCTGGCGTGCGGGCGCCTGGAGAGCGCGGCGAACGATGTTGATGCCGGCTTCCTGATCTTCGTTTTCACCCTGGGCGGTAATACCGACAGATGCGCGCAGCAGCGCGACGCCGCCACCGGCAACGATGCCTTCCTGAACAGCGGCGCGGGTAGAGTTCAGAGCGTCATCGACGCGGTCTTTCTTTTCTTTCACTTCCACTTCGGTTGCGCCACCGACACGGATAACAGCAACACCACCGGCGAGCTTGGCAAGACGTTCCTGCAGCTTTTCGCGGTCGTAGTCGGACGTGGTTTCCTCGATCTGCGCCTTGATCTGGGCAACGCGGCCTTCGATCTCGGCTTTCTGGCCGGCACCGTCGACGATCGTTGTGTTTTCCTTGGAGATGGAGATGCGCTTGGCAGTGCCGAGCATGTCGAGGGTGACATTTTCGAGCTTGATGCCGACATCTTCGGAAATGACCTGACCGCCGGTCAGGATGGCGATATCTTCAAGCATTGCCTTGCGGCGGTCGCCGAAGCCCGGAGCCTTGACGGCAGCAATCTTCAGGCCGCCGCGCAGCTTGTTGACGACCAGCGTAGCAAGGGCTTCGCCTTCAACGTCTTCAGCGATGATGAGCAGTGGCTTGGAGGACTGAACGATGGATTCCAGAACCGGAAGCATGGCCTGCAGGTTGGAGAGCTTCTTTTCGTGCAGCAGGATGTAGCAGTCTTCGAGGTCAGCAATCATCTTTTCCGGATTGGTGACGAAGTAAGGCGACAGGTAACCGCGGTCGAACTGCATGCCTTCAACGACTTCCAGCTCGGATTCGGCGGTCTTGGCTTCTTCGACGGTGATGACACCTTCGTTTCCGACCTTCTGCATGGCTTCGGCTATATCCTGGCCGATTGCCGTTTCGCCATTGGCTGAGATGGTGCCAACCTGCGCGACTTCCTCGGAAGTCTTGATCGGCTTTGCCTTCTTGACGAGCTCTGCGACAACGTCTGTAACAGAAAGATCGATGCCGCGCTTGAGGTCCATCGGGTTCATGCCGGCAGCAACGGCCTTGGCGCCTTCACGGACGATCGACTGAGCCAGTACCGTGGCGGTCGTTGTGCCGTCACCGGCTTCGTCATTGGTCTTGGAAGCGACTTCGCGCACCATCTGTGCGCCCATGTTTTCGAACTTGTCTTCCAGTTCGATTTCCTTGGCAACGGTCACGCCGTCCTTGGTGATGCGCGGAGCGCCGAATGACTTGTCGATCACCACGTTACGGCCTTTCGGGCCAAGCGTAATTTTTACAGCGTCGGCCAGGACGTCTACGCCACGCATCATCTTCTCACGTGCGTCGCGGCTGAATTTTACTTCTTTAGCTGACATGTTTCCTCACTAATGGGCAGTTGCCCGAAATTCAGTTTGAGATTGGCGGGATCGGATTAACCGATGATGCCCATGATGTCGGATTCCTTCATGATCAGAAGGTCTTCGTCATTGAGCTTGACTTCGGTACCGGACCATTTTCCGAAAAGGATGCGGTCACCAGCCTTGACGTCCAGAGCAACGATGTTGCCGCCGTCATCACGTGCGCCGGAGCCGACGGCAACGACTTCACCTTCGGAAGGCTTTTCCTTGGCGGTGTCAGGAATGATGATGCCGCCGGCGGTCTTTTCTTCAGACTCGACACGGCGCACAACAACGCGATCATGCAGTGGACGGAAATTTACATTTGCCATTGTCTATACCCTCGATCAAATGACAGAACCGGGCGGAATGCCCGGCCAATTGCTACTAGCACTCCTATAGGCCGAGTGCTAATCGAGGCAGGAAATAAGTATGGCGGGGGAAGGAGTCAAGGCTTTTTGCTGAAAATTTGCACCGCCAGCAGGTCGGGTGGGGGGATCTCGGCGGCGGGTTTGCCGCACCACGACAGTCAGATAACGATGCATGGCATGCATTGCAAGGAGCAACTGCAAGCAATGGGGCTTGTTTTCTTGTCGCCGATGGTCAATGTCTGCGCACGACCCGTCCTTGTAGAATAATTGCACAATCCTGGAAAAATATGCCGAACAGATTAGACTGTCTTGCCGACCTCAATGCAGATTACGACGTTGTATTTTGTGACGTTTGGGGGGTGCTGCACAATGGCGAGCAGGCATGGCCCTTTGCCGTCGAAGCACTCAGCGCATTTCGCCGTCAGGGCGGTTCGGTTGTGCTGATTACCAATTCTCCGCGCCGCAGGATGGGCGTCGGCGAACAGCTTGGCCACATGGGGGTCGACGCCGAGGCCTATGACCGGATCGTCACCTCCGGCGATGTAACCCGCGATCTCATCAGCGCCGGCTCCAGAAACATCTATTTTATCGGCCCGGACCGGGACCGGCCGTTGTTCGACGGCCTCGACGTGAACCACACCGGACTGGATGATGCCGGTACAGTTGTCTGTACCGGCCTTTTCGATGATGAACACGAGAAACCGGAGCAATATCTGTCGGTCCTCGAGGATTTCAAAAAGAGGGATCTGCCGTTTATCTGCGCCAATCCGGATCTCGTTGTTGAGCGGGGCGAGCGCCTTATTCCCTGCGCCGGTGCTGTTGCCGCACTTTACGAAAAAATGGGTGGCCAGACGCTGGTTTCCGGAAAACCGCACACGCCGATCTATAAGGCGGCGCTTGCCGCTGCCGGGGAGCTGCGCGGCGAGGTCGCCATGAACCGCGTTCTTGCCATTGGCGACGGCATGCCAACCGATGTAAAAGGCGCACAGGATTTTGGCCTCGACCTGCTCTATGTGTCCGACGGTATCCATGCGCGGGACTACACCGACCGCGCTGTGGTCGACGAAGAACGGCTGATGGCTTTCCTCGACCGCAACGGGGCGCGGCCGGTTCGCTGGATGCAGCGGCTGAGATAGGTTTGGTGGCGATGAAGACGGAGCCGACAATGCGCATCACCGCGCTGCAAGACATTCCGCCGGAGCTGCATGACTGTGTTGTCGCCATTGGAAATTTCGATGGTGTACACCGCGGACATCAGGCGGTGCTTGACGTCGCACTTGAGCAGGCGAGTTCCGCCGGCGTGCCGGCTGTGGTGCTGACATTCGAGCCGCATCCGCGCACAGTGTTCAAACCTGATCAACCGGTTTTCAGGCTGACGCCTGCGCCGCTGAAAGCGGAGCTTGCCGGCCTCATGGGATTTGCCGCAGTTGTGGAGCTGCCGTTCACCAAAGACTTTGCGCAGCAAAGCGCCGAAACATTCGTCGAGAATGTTCTTGTCGATGCTCTTGGCATCAGCCGGGTCGTCACCGGATTCAATTTTCACTTTGGCAGGGCACGGCAGGGCAGTCCTGAATTCCTCAATCAGGCTGGGGAACGTCTTGGATTTGCCGTGACGGTGGTTGAACCATTTGAAGACGAAAGCGCCGAGCTGGTTTCGTCGAGCCGTATCCGCGCCTGTATTCGAGACGGCGATGTCGCTCAGGCGGCCGCACTGTTGGGATATCACTACACGGTTCAGGCCGAAGTGCTGCAGGGCAAAAAGCTCGGCCGCACTCTGGGTTTTCCCACGGCCAATATGGCGTTGCCAGGGGAAGCCGATCTTCGCACCGGCATATATGCGGTCCGCTTCCTTCGCCACGATGGCAAGATCCATGATGGTGTTGCCAGTTTCGGCAATCGGCCAACGGTCGACCGTGACGGTGCGCCCCTGCTTGAGACCTTCATATTCGACTTTGACCGGGAGATTTACGGTGAAATCTGTTCGGTGGTTTTCTTTTCCCATCTGCGCGAAGAAATGAAATTTAACGGGCTCGATCTACTGGTTGAGCAGATGAAGCGTGACACTGCTGAGGCAAAGGCGGTCCTTGCCACAATCCGCCCACTCGGCGCGCTGGATCAGGCACTGGCGTTTTCATGACAGATCATGGATGACCGTCCGACAGCATTGATCACCGGGGCAACGTCCGGCATTGGACTGGCATTGGTACAGCGGATGTCCGACGACCAGCGGCTGATCCTGACCGGGCGGCGCGACCCCTCTGTCCTGCCGGAAAAATTGCCGCAAGGTACGCAATACATAAAGGCCGATCTATCGGTTCCCGGTGTCGGCGTTGATACGATCGAGGCTGCATTCAAGGCTGCGGACCACAAATCGCTCGATCGGCTCATCGTCAACGCAGGCACCGGATTTTATGCGCCCGTGGAGCGTGAAGATGCCGGCATGATCCGCAGCACACTGGATGTCAATCTCGGCGCCTCGGTGATTCTGGCGTGCCGTTTCGCGCCCTATCTGGAAGCCGTAGGGGGCACAGTGGTCTTCATCGGATCCGTCGCCCATCGCGGTGCCGCCAACATGCCTTCCTATGCGGCATCGAAGGCCGGCCTTGCAGGACTGGCGCGCTCGCTGGGATCCGAATGGGAGGGACGCATCGGCGTTCAGATCATTCATCCCGGCCCGACGCGTACCGGAATGCATGAAAAGGCCGGGTATCCCACGGGAGGAAAACGCGACCGGCTGTTCTTTTCCTCTGAAGGCATGGCCGATGAAATTATCCGGCTTATGGACAGTGGCCGGCCGCACGGGACCGTTATGCTGCGCGCAGGGCTTCGCCAGCTGTTTTCGGGTAAACGGTCATGAAGGCGCTTGTCACAGGCGCAGCCTCCGGGCTCGGCCTTGCACTGGTGGAACGCCTTTGTGCCCAAGGGGCCGACGTCGTTGCCATTGATCGCAATTTGATACCCTCAAACGATGGCGTAACGGCTCTGACGGTCGATCTTTCCGATCGCGACGCCGTCGACCAGCTCAATGTCGAGCTTTGCGCGATGGGTCCGTTTGACTTTGTCGTCCACAATGCCGGGATCAGCGCCACCGGCCGCTTTGAGGAAATCCCCGAACAGGCCTATCAAAAGCTTCTGGCCGTCAATTGCGAAACACCGATGGTCATGACATCGGCGCTGTTGCAGGCAGGAAGTCTTGCACCGCGCGCGCATGTTCTTTTCATATCGTCCATATCCCATCAGACCGGTTATCCCGGCGCATCCGTATACGCGGCCTCAAAGGATGCGCTGGCGGTCTATGCGAAAAGCATCCGTCGTGACTGCAGCCGCCAGGACATCCATGTGATGACGGTCTTTCCGGGACCTGTACGCACAGACCATGCTGAACGCCATGCACCCGCCGGTGCCAATGCGGAACGCCGCATGGAACCAACGGTACTGGCGCGCAAGATCGTCAGGGCGGCACTGCGGCGCAGGAAGACGTTTTATCCCGAGCCGCAGGCAAAAATCGGGGGCTTTCTGGGCACGTTGATGCCGCGCGCGACGACCCGGTTCATGCGCCGGACAATCTTTGAAAAACTCGATCGCACGGTTTATTGAGAAAAACCTTTATTCCCGCCCCGAGCATTGATAGAAGCAACCCACTATGTTGGCCAAATTCGGTTTTGAAACTGTAATACGAATTATAGGCACGGCTTCCTGACTGGCGCTGTCGCCGGCACGTGGGAAGTCCGGGACTGCTTGCTGCCGCGCGGTTTGCGCGGAACTCCCAGATAAATGTGACGCCAAGACGTCCTTACCGCCCGAAAGCGCGGAGTCGGACGCAAACCAGTAAGACACGATTGAACGATGACCGATACGACCGAAAAATTCGATTATTCGAAGACGCTGAACCTGCCAAACACGGAATTTCCGATGCGCGCCGGCCTGCCCAGGAAGGAGCCGGAAATCGTCGCCCGATGGCAGAACATGAACCTTTACAAAAAGCTGCGAGAGGCTGCCAGCGGTCGGCCGAAATTCGTCCTTCATGACGGGCCGCCCTATGCAAACGGCAACATCCACATCGGCCACGCGCTCAACAAAATCCTCAAGGATGTCATCTCACGTTCGTTCCAGATGCGCGGTTATGACAGCAACTACGTGCCGGGCTGGGACTGCCATGGCCTTCCGATCGAATGGAAGATCGAGGAGCAGTACCGCGCCAAGGGCAAGAACAAGGACGAGGTTCCCGTCAACGAATTCCGCCAGGAATGCCGCGAGTTCGCCGCCCACTGGATCGACGTGCAGACCGAGGAATTCAAACGGCTCGGCATCGAGGGTGATTTCGAACGTCCCTATACGACGATGAATTTTCACGCCGAGGCGCGTATTGCCGGCGAGCTGATGAAGATCGCGAAACTCGGCCAGCTTTATCGCGGCTCCAAGCCGGTCATGTGGTCGGTGGTCGAGCGCACCGCTCTTGCCGAAGCCGAGGTCGAATATCACGACTATGAAAGCGACACGATCTGGGTGAAGTTCCCGGTGACGTCCGGACCGGATGCCCTCAAGGGCACCAATGTGGTGATCTGGACGACGACCCCGTGGACGATCCCCGGCAACCGCGCGATCTCGTTTTCCTTGCGCATAGGCTACGGTCTTTACGAAATCACCGCAGCCGAAAATGATTTCGGACCGCAGGCGGGCGAGAAGCTGATCTTTGCAGACAGTCTGGCGCAGGAATGTGCGGACAAGGCCAAGGTGACTCTCAAACGCCTTGCGGATGTGGGTGTTAGTGAACTCGAGCAGGTGCACTGCGCGCATCCTCTTGCGGCGCTCGGATATGAATTCGGAGTGCCGCTGATCGATGGCGACCACGTGACCGACGATGCCGGAACCGGCTTTGTCCACACCGCGCCCGGCCATGGCCGCGAAGATTTTGACGCATGGATGGAAAAGGCCCGCGAGCTCGAAGCGCGCGGCATCGATTCATCCATCCCGTTCACTGTGGGCGACGACGGCTATTTCACCGATCACGCGCCCGGCTTCGGTCCGGGCAGCGAAGACGGTGCAGCCCGCGTGCTCGACGACAAGGGCAAGAAGGGCGACGCCAACAAACGGGTTATTGCGGCGCTGATCGAGGCAGACCGCCTGTTCACGCGCGGAAGGCTCAAACACACCTATCCGCACTCCTGGCGGTCCAAAAAACCGATCATTTTCCGTAACACGCCGCAATGGTTTGTGCATATGGACAGACCGTTTGACGACGGCACGACGCTGCGAAACCGTGCGCTTGATGCAATCGACGCCACGCGGTTTGTTCCGTCCGCAGGTCAGAACCGGCTGCGCACGATGATCGAGACCCGGCCCGACTGGGTGCTGTCGCGCCAGCGCGCCTGGGGCGTTCCGATCACCGTGTTTGTCGATGCGGACGGCGAAATCCTGGTTGATGAGACGGTAAACGAAAGGATCCTTGCGGCTTTTGAGGAGGAGGGAGCCGACGCCTGGTTTACCGACGGAGCCAAGGAGCGTTTCCTTGCCGGCCGCGACGATCTCAATCGCTGGATTCAGGTCACCGATATTCTCGATGTCTGGTTCGATTCCGGCAGCACGCACGCCTTCACACTGGAAGACCGTCCGGATCTGAAATGGCCGGCGGATGTCTATCTCGAAGGTTCGGACCAGCATCGCGGCTGGTTCCATTCCTCGCTGCTGGAAAGCTGCGCGACGCGCGGCCGGGCGCCCTATGACACCGTCATCACCCACGGCTTCACCATGGACGAGAAGGGCGAGAAGATGTCCAAGTCCAAGGGCAACACGGTGACCCCGCAGGAAGTCATGGCCCAATCGGGCGCCGACATTTTGCGTCTGTGGTCGATGACCGTCGACTATTGGGAAGACCAGCGTCTCGGCAAGACCAACATTCAGACCAACATCGATGCCTATCGCAAGCTCAGGAACACCATCCGCTGGATGCTTGGCACACTGTCCCACGATAAGGGCGAAGTGATTGATTTTGCTGACATACCGGAGCTTGAACGGCTTATGCTGCATCGGCTTGTCGAGCTCGATGAACTGGTTCGCAGCGGCTATGACGCGTTTGATTTCAAACGCATCACACGCGCGCTGATCGACTTTTCCAATGTCGAACTGTCGGCCTTCTATTTCGATATCCGCAAGGACGCGCTCTATTGCGATGCGCCCTCGAGCGTGCGCCGCAAGGCAGCGCTTCAGGTCGTGCGAACGGTATTCGATTGCCTGTCGTGCTGGCTGGCACCCATGCTGCCATTCACCATGGAAGAAGCGTGGCTGCAGCGTTATCCAGAGGCCCAATCGATTCATTTGGAACAGTTTCCGGACATTGTGCAGGGCTGGCGCAACGATGCGCTCAACGCCAAATGGAATAAAATCCGCACCGTACGCCGTGTTGTAACAGGGGCGCTGGAAATCGAGCGCCGGGAAAAGCGAATCGGTTCCTCCCTGGAGGCCGCCCCGGTCGTTCATATCACCGATGAAGACCTGCTGGTGGCGCTGGACGGGCAGGATTTTGCAGAAATCTGCATCAATTCCGGAATTTCGCTGTCCGAGGTTAACGGGCCGGCGGATGCATTCCGATTGGAAGATGTGGCAGGTGTCAGTGTCGTACCGGTGCTTGCGAAAGGGCGCAAATGCGCCCGCTCGTGGCGCCTTACCGACGATATCGGCGCCGATCCGGAGTTTCCGGATGTCTCGGCCCGGGATGCCGAGGCGCTTCGCGAGTTGAAAGAAGCAGGGCGGCTATAGGGCGCTGATGATTGCCGAATTCGTTGAATTGCGATAAATGTACTGTCAAGAAATGGCCGGATTTCGAATGCAATGAGTAATCCGGCCTTAAACGGGATTTACCGAATGACCAGAGCAGTTGAGTTTCGCACAGGGTACACCGTTGCGGGTGCAGTGGCCGTGTCCGTCATATTGACCGGATGCATAAGCAGCCCGACCTACGGAACCGGCAAGACCGCGAACGCACATTTGATCGACGATCTGACGAAGATTGTCTCGATTGGGTCGCCGCAGAAGCAAAGCGAGCGGGCTTATGCGCCCCGGCCGACGATTGTGAAGCCGCCGGAAGGTACATCGCTTCCCGCACCGCAGGCCAGCCTGTCGTCCGATGACAACCCGCAATGGCTCGAATCGCCGGAAGAGACGCGTCTGCGGCTCCGTCAGGAGGCGTCTGAAAAGCGCAACAGCGGTTACCGCTCGCCGCTCGCCAGCAGCGAAGACAACATCTCACCCGAGCAGTGGGCGAAATTCAAGGAAGCCAAGGCGCAGTCAAGAACCCTTTCTTCGACCCGCCGCAAACTGATGGACCCGCCGCTGGAATATCGCGAGCCTGCTGAAACGGCACCGGCCGACGAGCTTGGTGAACCGGAATACATCAAGGAACGCAGGCGCAAGAAGGCGGCCCGCAAGGATAAGGGCTTCAGGATCGGAAATCTCTGGCCGTTCTGATCGGACAATCGATCCAATACAAAACAATCGCCGGGTGCAAGCCCGGCGATTGTTGTTTTTGAGCGCTCAAATCCGCCTTTCTCGGAAAAACTGGGTCAGCAGTTTCGCGGCTTCGTTTTCACCAATCCCGGAATAAAATTCAGGCGCATGATGACAGGTCGGTTGGCTAAAGAACTGCGGACCGTTGACGACGCTGCCGCCCTTGATGTCCTCGGCGCCGAAATAGAGCCGGCGGATTCGGGCAAACGAAATTGCCGCGGCACACATGGCACAGGGCTCCAGCGTCACATAGAGATCGCAATCGGGCAGTCGTTCAGCCTTGAGGGCTGTGGCAGCATGACGGATCGCGGCGATTTCGGCATGGGCCGTGACGTCGCAAAGCTCCCGGGTTCGGTTGCCTGCCTGCGCGAGGATATCGCCATTGCGCACAATCACAGCGCCCACGGGCACTTCGCCGCGCTCGGCGGCAAGCCGCGCTTCCTCGAGGGCAATATCCATAATGCGGCGGTTCATGCGAGCGCTTCCCGTTCCTTTTATGTTACCCCCGCCTTCGCAACCTGATAAGGCTGGCAACTGTAATATGGCGGTTGGCCTGTCCGGCCCGTCGCAGACGCTTGAAAGGCAAACACCATATGAACACCCGTGGCAAGCCCCGCCGCAAGGGACCCGCAGGCCCGGCGTCCGGACAGACGGATGACAAACCCGGCCACATGCCCGAAGCGCAGCGGGTTTCCGAGCCAGTCGCTTTTGTCGAGACACCCGAGCGGATTGCCAAGCTTCTGGCACGCGCCGGCATCGCCTCACGGCGCGAAGCTGAACGCATGATTACCGACGGGCGTGTCCGCCTGAACGGCAAGATTCTCGATACCCCGGCCATTACTGCCACGCTCTCCGACCAGATCGAAGTGGATGGCGAGCCGCTTCGCGGCATAGAACGAACGCGGCTTTGGCTCTACCACAAGCCCGCGGGACTGGTGACGACGCACAAGGATCCGGAAGGCCGCCGGACGGTCTTCGACAATCTGAAACTCGACCAGAAACATGTCGTTTCGATCGGTCGCCTCGACATCAACACCGAAGGCCTCCTGCTGATCACCAATGATGGCGGCCTGGCCCGTGAACTGGAGCTTCCTGCCACCGGATGGCTGCGCCGCTATCGCGTACGCGCGCACGGCAGTATCGATCAGGCTGCTCTGGATAAACTTCAGGACGGCATGGCGGTCGATGGAGTCCTTTACGGTGCTATCGATGCCACGCTCGACCGCACACAGGCTTCCAATGTTTGGATCACAATGGGGCTGCGCGAAGGTAAGAACCGTGAAATCAAGAATGTGCTCGGCGCTCTTGGCCTCGAGGTCAACCGGCTTATCCGCATTTCCTACGGACCGTTTCAACTTGGCACCCTCGAAGAGGGCGGCATCCAGGAGGTGAAAAGCCGCACTTTGCGCGATCAGTTGGGCTCGCGTTTGATCGAACGTGCCGGCGCCAATTTCGAAGCGCCGCTTTTCAACGAAAAGAGTGCCGGCGAGGAAAACAAGAAAAAGCCAGCCGTGCTCAAAAAGCAGGCATCATCCGGTGCCGACCGCAAAAGTCAGGGACCCGTCAGAAAGGAAAGCCGCGAAGACCGGCGCGAGCGCGACCGTGATCGGCTCGACACCAGGAAACGTGATGAAAAGCCGTCAAAAAGGACGCCGCCCAGAAGCCGCGCGTCGAATGTCTGGATGGGGCCGGGCGCCCGGCCTGTTGGTCCGAAGAAGCAGGAGGCGGAGGCCGCTTCGAGGGATAAGAAGGCAGGCGCTGGCAGGGGCAAGGCAAAACGTCCATCCGATTTCAAGAAGGGCACGCCGAAACGGCCATCGGCAAAGGGCGGCAGCCGGAGCGGACATGCGGATCGTCGGCGGTAGGTTCAAGGGACGGGCCCTCAAGGCACCGCGTTCGCAGGACATCCGGCCGACCACTGACCGCACGCGTGAAGCGCTGTTCAACATTCTTGCCCATGGTTACCCGACGGTGCTCGAGAACGCGCGCGTCCTTGAACTGTTTGCAGGCACCGGAGCCGTTGGCTTTGAGGCGCTTTCCCGCGGGGCGCAATATGCACTCTTTGTCGAACAGTCTGCCGAAGGCCGCGGGCTTTTGCGCTCCAACATGGAGACACTCGGCGTTCCGGGGCAATCAAGGCTTTTTCGCCGCGACGCCACCGCGCTTGGCAGGATAGGCAACCTTGAACCGTTTGATTTTGTTTTCGCCGACCCGCCCTACGGCAAGGGGCTTGGCGAGCGCGCTTTGGCAGCCGCTGCAACGGGCGGCTGGTTGCGCCACAACGCGCTGGTGATCCTTGAAGAACGCGGCGATGTGGACCCGGGCCTTGCGGGAGATTTTCAGTTTGCTGAGAAACGCGAATTCGGTGACACCGCCATGCATTTTTATCGGTTCGAACGTACATTCACGGCTGATTAACAATCTGTCCGGTCAAACCTTGAAGTTGGCCGCGAGGAGGGTCACATTGGGTGTGTCGCCTGCCGGAAACAGCATTCGGGATTTCCGGAATATTGCGGCAGAACGGATGTGTCATGCATAATGATGTGCTGATGGACGGCAATCACGTTGTGGACCGGAGCTCGTCGGGAGACCCGACCGTAGCCGTTGCGTTTGGCGGCGGCGGCGCCCGCGGTTTTGCACACATACATATCATCGAGGTGTTGGACGAGCTCGGCATTCGACCGGTGGCCATTTCCGGTGCTTCGATCGGCGCGATCATGGGCGCCGCCATGGCTTCGGGCATGAGCGGCACTGATATCAGGGCCTATACGCTGGCAACGCTCGGCAAACGCAGAGAAGTCATCAGCCGCATCTGGAAGGCGCGCCCGTCGGGTGTCGGCAATGTCTTTTCCGGCGGTTTCCGCCTCGGCCAGTTCAGTATCGAGCGGATTCTTGCAGCCTTCCTGCCTGTGATCTTCCCGACCACTTTCGAAGAACTGGATATACCGACAAAGGTCGTGGTAACCGACTTTTATGCACAGCAGGAAGCAGTCTGTTCGAGCGGCGATCTCATGAACGCCGTTTCGGCATCGGCGGCGATCCCGGCGCTGTTTCGGCCGGTTCTGATGAATGACCGTTATATGATCGACGGCGGCATATCCAATCCTGTGCCTTTTGATCACCTTGCCGGACTTGCCGATGTCATTATTGGTGTCGACGTTGTCGGCGGACCGGGCGGTGATGCCACCGAAAGACCTTCGACCACCGATCTGATGTTCGGTGCCAGTCAGCTGATGATGCAGTCGATCATCACCATGAAACTGAAATCAGGCAGGCCGGATATCTTCCTGCGCCCCGATGTCAGCCGCTTCAGAGTGCTCGATTTCTTCAGGGCCGATGACGTTTTGACCGTGTCAGCCGGCATCCGGGAAGAACTCAAACACGCCCTCGACGCGATCTTCACCTATCACATCAAAAACGGCAGCGGCTAGCTTGACGATTGTCGGCGGCGGCTCGGACCAATCGTGCTCTAGATGTGAGTTCTCACCAGGTTGTTCATTCGGTCCCTCTCCTGATGACTGATGGTATTGCAACTTCAGCCTTTCAGAATGGGAACGAGTGAACAACCTGGTGAGAACTCACATCTAGTTACCTATCAGCGCCTGTCTTTTTTTGCCAGCGCTTCCCGCTTCCTGCCCTCGTGGCCCGTCCTATACGGAACTTTCACTCTACGCGCGGGTTGCCCCGGACGGTCGGTTGGAACTTGTCAATCATCTGGGAATTGCGCTCGGCAATAGCCCCGAAGAAATACTGACCAGACTGCAAGAGGGCGACTTTGCGCCCGATGATGTCGAAACCTCCAACAAAAAAAGCTCAGACACCGAATACCGGCAAAGGGTCCGCGATGTGGATGCCGCGACACCGGCGCGTTTCAACGCCGACAAACGGCGCCTCTATGAGGCCAGCGGCTGTGCGGGAAAACTTGCCGTCTTTGCTGTCCGGTTGGACACCTATCCGATAAACGATCGGGAAAAGGTGTTCTACATCGGAACCAATGATCCCGATGAGCTGGCGGAGATCCGCCGCCACATCCTTTCCAGCTTTGAAACGCTCCCGGTCTCCGCCGAATACATGCACCGCGACATTTTCGATATTGCCCGCGACTACGGCAAGGACACTGTCCTGATGATCAACCATCTGGGAACCGATCACCTGCCCAAATTCTTTGCGTTGAAAGGCACGCTTGATGCGTGGTTCAGCAAAGTACCGTTCATGCCGGATAATTTTGTTGATCACGCGATGCAAATTATAAGCCGGTGCTGGCCGAATATCCTGCCGGTAAAGATGCTGGATTATCGCAACAGGTTCGAACACCATTTGATCTTGAAAATGCGCGATGACGGAATCAAGGAAGCTGCAAAATTTTTGCAAATCTATTTTGCGGGTAAGAGCGGCGAATTCTTCGAATGCACCGAAAAACAGGCAAATCTGGCCGAGTTACACCGATTTGCGGCGGCCGGCGCGGCGGTTCGCTACCAGGCTGTGCACCGCGATGACGTGGAGGAAATTCTTGCGCTGGACATCGCTCTGAAGCGCAACGAACGCGACTGGTTCGAAAAACTCCCGTCCGAAATAGACGAACAGATCGTTCACAAGCTCTACTACGGCCATTTTATGTGCCATGTTCTGCACCAGGACTATATCGTCAAAAAAGGAGCAAATGCCGAGGCTCTAAAGAACAAGATGCTGGACTTGCTTGACCAGCGTGGTGCCGAATACCCGGCAGAGCACAATGTCGGGCATCTGTATGAGGCAAAATCCGATCTCGCCGGTTTTTATGAACAGCTGGATCTGACAAACACGTTCAACCCGGGAATCGGCAAAACCGCACGCAATCGGCAGAAGCCGGCGTCACGCGATGTCGCGTAAGTAGCACTGTGCGCGCGGGTTCTTACGTTTCCGCTGGCGGTTGAGGCAGCGGAATTGCCGTCGCTTCGACAATTTCTGTCAATGTCTTGACTGGCCGGATTATTGCCCCGCGGCTTTGGCTGTCAGGTTTTTCAGGGCGCCATTCATTTTGGCGATGCTCGGATGATCGGCCGGCAATCCGTGCAGTTCCGCCAGAGCATCCGGCGCGCGGTAGATCAGAACGGTACCGTCCGGCGTTTCAATTGCCACCACCCGGATCGGCAGATCCAAGCCCGCGGTTTGCGCATCCCGGATCACCGGTGTCCCAAGCGCGGGATTGCCGAAGATCAGCAATTCATTGTCCGGAACCTCCATGCCGACGCTCGCCCCGCCCTCGGCATGATTTACGCGCGCAAAAATATGGGCTCCGGCGGTTTCGACGGCCTGGGCAAGCCTGTCCATCGTGTCCGACACGGAGTGCTGGCTCGGCACGCGGACAAGGTTGTCATCGGCAAGGGCTTGACCTGCCAGCAAAACTGCCAATGTGCCTGCGGCCAGGCTGAGCCTTAGTGGAGAGAATTTCATTGCAGGTCTCCTGGGTAGTTGCGACGACGTCTTTCGATGCTCGCATCACGGGCAAAGAATGTGGCGGAACTCTGAATTTGGGCACAAAAAGTCGGTCCGCGCTTGCGGGGAGTACCGCAGGAAAGGGTTTTGCGGCGGAAAACCCGTCCGTTCCGACATTATGATCGACCGCTGATGCCGCGGAAATATCGGTGCGAAAAAGTGACAAAAGCGCACATTCAATCCAATATCGGCGATACGGCGGCCTGAGCCGGTTGTCGCAATGCGGGCCGCTTCCATGCGTCAGAAGGTCAGTTGATCATGAACATCGAAAAGACCTATCACGTGCCGTTTCCTGTCAGCCGTGTATATGCGGCCTGGGTATCGTCAAATGCTGTTATCGCGCCGGCCACCGGCATGGATATCAACCCGGTCGTGGGCGGGCATTACCGGCTCGTCATGGAGATCCCGGATTTTTCGTCCACAAACGAGGGTACTTTCCTGGAAATAGAACTTGAATCGCGAATGAAATACACATGGGAATGGGATTCCGACGGCAATGTGACCGAAATTGCGGTTGATTTCGCAGCCGAGGAAGACGGCTGCAGGGTCAGCATCGTGCACGCCGGATTCACCGATGAGGCGAGCTTCAACAAGCATGCCGCCCGCTGGGACAGCTATTTTGATGGCCTGATTGGCTTTTTGAAAGACCAGCGGGATCAACCCTGATCATTGGTGATGGGTACGTGAGGAGGAATTGTGCTCAATACTTCACTGTTACTGGGTTTCGTGGCTGCTGCCCTTGTTGTTCTTGTGACACCCGGGCCCGGCGTCATTTATGTTGTCGCCCGCAGTTTGAACCAGGGGTTTGCCGCCGGGTTTGTCTCGGCAGCCGGTTTGTCGACAGGCGTGCTCGTGCATGTAGCCGCCGCGGTTATCGGGCTGTCCGCGATCCTGCTGACATCGGCGACGGCGTTTGCCATCGTCAAATATATCGGTGCCGTCTATCTGATCTATCTGGGATTCAAGATGCTGTTTGCCGGCGGAAAGGGCGGTACATCGGAATCCGTTGCCCGTCTGCCGTTTGCCAGGCTGTTCATCGATGGCATCATGGTCAGTGTTTTCAATCCCAAGATAGCGCTGTTTTTCCTGGCGTTTCTGCCGCAATTTGTTGATCCGTCGCTCGGCTCCGTTCCTTTGCAGATTGCGTTGCTGGGACTGGCCTATTCCGCGCTGGCGCTGATGACGGACAGCACCTATGGGCTTGTCGGCGGTGTTCTTCGACATCGGCTGCGGGCCGATATCCTGCACGGGCGTATCCCGCGAATATTCAGTGGAAGCCTTCTGATTGGTCTGGGATTCAAAGCCGCCCTTGCAGACCAAAAACCATAGAACCCGGACTGTTATCTGCTCTCAGGTCGCGCCCTTGCCAGACGTAAAGGGTGAGTTTGCGGCGGGAGGAACCTGGATGCCCGGTTCGTCCGGCGGCACGGCAGGCGGTTTTTCGGAGATTTTTCCGATGATCCGCAGGCAGGTGATGGCCGCAGCCACGCCAAAGAATATGGCACCCAGCCCATAGCCACCGAGCGCACCGGCCGCACCGAAATATTTAGAGCCGTACCAAACGAACGGGATGACACCGAGCGTCGAGCGGCCCCAGTTGAAGACGGTCGAAATGATCGGATAGCCAAGATTGTTGAAGGCTGCATTGGCGACAAACAGCATGCCGTTGAATAAAAAGGTGAAGCTGACAAACTGACAGAAAAATACAACGAGTTCACGCGCTTCGCCCTCGGCGCCGAACAAAGCAGCGATGAAATCGCTCGCCAGCATCAAAATCAGCGAGACCACCAGCGTATAGACGATGATCACGATAAACGCGTTGCGCATGGTGCTGTAGAGCCGGTCAAACCGCATGGCGCCGTAGTTCTGCCCGAGGATCGGACCGACCGCACCTGAAAGCGCAAAGAGCGCCCCGAAGGCAACCGGGATCAACCGGCCGATAACGGCCCAGCCTGCCACCGCAGAATCGCCGTAGCCGGCGATCTCGATGGTCACATAGGCATTGCCCACCGGTGTTGCGAGCTGCGTCATGATCGCCGGAAGACCGACATAGAGATACGGGCGGATCGTGCTGCCAAGCACCGCCATCGACGGCACTGCCAGCATTCGGTGTACCGTGTGCAGGCCAATGAAACCGACAACGACGAGCGCAAATCGTGCAATGACCGTTGAGATCGCCGCACCGTGAATGCCCAGGTCAAGCGCGAATATGAAAATCGGATCGAGAATGGCGGTCGCCGCACCCGCAGCCAGCGTTACATACATGGCCCGTTTGGCATCGCCCACCGCACGCAAAAGCCCGGACATCGACATGCCGATACCGATCAGCGGCAGAGACGGAAACACGATCTGCATGAACTCGACGGTCAGCTGCGCCGTACGACCGCGCGCACCCATGAAATGCACCATGGCGTCAAGATAGGGAAAGCAGACCGCTGCGGTGACTGCCATGATCACGGTGGTGTAGATCACCGAGGCGGCGGCAAGCTGGCGTGCCTTGCCGCGTTCGCCGGCGCCGATTGCCCGTGATGTAATCGCTGTGGCTGAAATGGAGAGCCCGATGCTTATGGACGTCGTAAAAAAGATCAGCGTGCCGGCATAACCGATAGCAGCCGCAAGTTCCTGCTGACCCAGGAGCGAGATGTAAAAAAGGTTGAGCGCGTCGACGAGAAAAATGGCAACCAGGCCGATCGATCCGGTTGCCGCCATCACAATAACATGGCGCATAGTGGAGCCGGTGACGAACTTTGCCTGTTCGCTCATTCGGAAATACGAGCCATACCGTTGTTATGATTGCATAAGTTTGATTGCGACACTGCCTGTGCGGCTCCTGCCATTTGTTGGAATTCACCACGGCGCAGAATCGCCGCTCCCCAAAAAGCCGAACCTATCGGATCGCAGTCGAACACGCAAAATTCCTGCCGGGGCTACTCTGCACTCTGTTTCGGTTGTTCGAGATCGAGGCGCTCGGCATCTTTTTTCGGTTTGATCAGCGGTTCCGGCGTCACCGGTTTGGTATGCAGCATATGCCCGCCGGACTGGAGGCCCTCAACGGACTGAATGCGAAGTCGCTCCTCGTCGCGCTTTCTGGTCTCGTCGATTATCGCTTCGACCCGTTCTTGGTCGAGCCCAAGCGCCTCCAGGGTCTTGCGGCTGAAGATGAAGCTGGATTCCAGCGTCTCGCGCAGCTCGTACTCGACCTCGCGTTCGCGCAGCGACAGCGTGTGCGCGCGGTCATAGGCGCGAGCGAATATGCGGGCGCTTGGAAATTCGGACTGAACAAGATCGACGATCTTGTCCGTCGTCGTTTTGCCATGCGTGCACACCGCAACCAGTTTGGCATTGGCGATGCCGGCCGCTGCCAGCACATCGCGCCTGGTGCCGTCGCCGAAATAGATTTTGAAGCCGAATTTGGTCGCGCTGCGAATGCGTTCCGCCGAATGGTCTATAATCGTCACTTCCGAACCGCCGGCCAAAAGTGTTTGCGAAACAATCTGGCCAAACCGGGAAAACCCGATCATCAGCACATCGGAGCCGGCGCCCTCGAAATTTTCTTCCATGTCATCATCTGCGTCGGCTCGCTGCAGCCGGTTCGCGATTGCCGACGCGAACGGCGTCAGTACCATCGACACGGTCACAATGGCGATCAGGATCGACGCGACCGAAGCATGAAATATCCCGGCGGCTGCCGCGGTGGTGAAAATGACAAATCCGAATTCTCCGGCCTGCGGCAGCAGACCGGCGATCCGGACGGCCTGGTTGTGGGGCGAACCGAAGAGGCGGCAAAGGCTATAGATGATGATGCTCTTGACGACCATGAGCACCGGAACCGCAATGATGATGAGAATGTAATTCTCAACGATCACATCCAGTTCCAGCGACAGGCCGACGGCCATGAAAAACAGCGCAAGCAGGATCCCGCGGAATGGTTCTATGTCCGCCTCCAGCTCGTGCCGGTAGGAGGATTCGGCCAAAAGCACACCCGCCAGAAACGAGCCCATGGCCATGGAAAGACCGACATATTGCATCAATACCGCTGCGCCGATGACCACCAGCAATGCCGCTGCTATCATTGCTTCGCGCGCGCCGGTGCTGGCGATCAGCTGGAACAGCGGGTTCAGGAGATAGCGCCCCGCCGCAATCAGGAATGCAATGGAGGCCAGCGCAATGGCGAAATCCTGCAGCGGCGTTGCCTGTGTCTCCGGGTGGACCGGTGTCAGAAGCGGCACCAGCGCCAGGATCGGCACGATGGCCAGATCCTGGAAAAGCAGTATGGAAAACGCCCTTTGACCGTACGCCGTGCTTCTTTCGCCGCGTTCCTCCAGTATCTGCAAGGCAAATGCCGTCGAGGAAAGGGCCAGTCCGAAACCGATGATCGCTGCCGCCGAGACGGCCTTGCTCGACCAGGCGGTGGCTGTGACGATACCCAGCAACACCAGTCCGGAAACGACGACTTGCGCAAGGCCGAGGCCGAAGATCTCGCGCCGCATCGACCACAATCTGGAAGGTTTCAGTTCCAGACCGATCAGAAACAGAAGCAGGACGACACCGAGTTCGGCGAATTGCAGGATACGCTCGCCGCCGCCAACCAACCGTGCGATCGGCCCGATGACGATGCCTGCGGCCAGATATCCGAGCACGGTGCCAAGTCCGATACGCTTGGCCAGAGGCGCCGCAATGACCGCACCGCCGAGAAGCACCAGCGCATGGCTATAGTATGAAATGCCTTCAGCGGTCATGGATTGCGTCCCTCAAGAACACTGTTCGATTACAAAACATTCGGTTATTAGCCTTGATGACGTTCCGGCGCCACAATAAATGGAGCGCAGAGTGTATCAACAGGATCCGCTCTTATAGAAAGGCCAAACATATGTTTCAGGCGGATAAGACGAGGGAACTTGTCGACAAGGCGGCACAATTGGTCGATCAGGCCGGAAAATCGGGTGCCGACAGGTGTGATGCTGTCGTAGTGCGCGGACGCTCGACATCCGTCAGCGTGCGGCTTGGAAAGGTTGAATCGACCGAGGCATCGGAAAGCGACAGTTTTGCCCTGCGGGTATTTGTCGGCAACCGGGTGGCCAGCGTGTCGGCGAACGCGGGAATTGATGCGGTTGAGCTTGCCGACCGCGCCGTTGCAATGGCCCGGGTTTCGCCGGAAGATCCGTTTGCTACCCTTGCCGACCCGCAGGACCTCGCCCAAAGTTATGATGATCTCGATCTGTTTGATCCGACCGAAGTGGGCAGCGAAGCGTTGACCGATGCCGCGCTCGCCATGGAGGAAGTGGCGCTTGGCGTTGACGGGGTGACGAATTCCGGCGGCGCCGGCGCCTCCTCGGGCATGGGCGGGCTTGTTCTGGTGACCTCGGAGGGCTTTACCGGTTCCTATGCCGGCACCCGTTTCGGCCGCTCGGTCAGCGTCATTGCCGGGGAGGGGACCGGAATGGAGCGGGATTACGAATTTGATTCGCGCCTCTACTACGCCGATCTCGATGATCCGGCAGAAATCGGTCGATCGGCCGGCACCCGCGCTGTCAGACGTCTCAATCCGAAAAAGGCCGACACGGGATCGGGTGTGACGATTGTTCTCGACCCGCGTGTTGCACGCGGATTTGTCAACCACCTTGCCGGCGCCATCAACGGCGCGGCCGTGGCACGCAAGACGAGTTTTCTGCGCGACATGATGGACAAACAGGTCATGAAAGCCGGTACCCGTATCACCGATGATCCGCAGATTGCCCGCGGTCCGGCGTCGAAGCCTTTTGACGGCGAGGGCGTGCGCGGCACCCGCCTCGACATGATCGAAGACGGCATTTTGCAGACCTGGTTTTTGTCGACCGGAACCGCACGCGAGCTAGGGCTCAAAACCAACGGGCGCGGCGTGCGCGGTGGCTCGAACGTTTCACCTTCCTCGACAAATCTGGCTCTCGAGCCGGGCGCCGGTACACCTGACGCGCTGATTTCGGGTATTAAATCCGGATTCTATGTGACTGAGGTCATTGGTCACGGTGTTAACATGATCACCGGGGAATACAGCCGTGGAGCATCCGGTTTCTGGATCGAAAACGGTGAGATCACATACCCCGTCTCGGAGGTCACAATAGCTTCCAATTTGAAAGACATGTTCATGAACGTAACGCCGGCCGACGATATCGACCGCAAATATGGGACCGCATCGCCGACGCTGGTCGTAGAAGGAATGACACTTGCCGGAAAATAACACCGAAACCAGTGACCTGGCACTGATCCGTGAAGCTGCGCACGAAGCCGGGCGTATTGCCATGCGTTATTTCCGCAAGGATCCGGACGTCTGGTACAAAGACGGACGTTCGCCCGTGAGTGAAGCCGATATCGCCGTCAATCGTTTTCTTCATGCCGAGCTGCTTGCGGCGCGGCCTGATTATGGCTGGCTTTCCGAGGAAACCGAAGACGACAAATCGCGTCTGGAGGGCGATGCGGTATTTGTCGTCGATCCCATAGACGGCACCCGGGCCTATGTCAGGGGTGACGATGTGTGGTGTGTCAGTGTTGCGGTGGTACGCGATGGGGTATCAGTCGCCGGTATCCTGGCCTGTCCGGCCCGCGAAGAGTTCTTTGAAGGCTCGCACAGGGGGGATGCGCTGAAAAACGGCAAGACCATCAAGGTTGCAACAGCCGGTTCCGGCGATCTCATCGCTGCACCGGACGCCGTTTACGATCGATTACCTGAAAACCTGATCAGCGGATTGACACGGTCGCCGCACATTTCGTCACTCGCCTATCGGGTCGCCATGGTGGCTGATGGCCGGCTGGCAGCGACATTCATCAAGCCAAATTCCCACGACTGGGATCTCGCGGCTGCCGACCTGATATTGCGCAATGCCGGGGGTGCAATAGTTGATATTGACGGTTCCCCCCTTCGCTACAACAGGAGTACCATAAAACATGGTGTACTCATTGCCGGACCGGATGAATTTCTGCCCGTACTCCAGAATGCCGCCGCCGGCATTGACCTTTGAGCAAAATTACAGCAAACCGCCTGCTTAAGATGCGCTTGCACGCTGTTTTATTCATCCGTTGCGCATTTGACTTTGGCATGGGCGGGCGCATTGCGGCGACGGAAGCGCGAAGGAGTTGATGATGGAAACCGAAAAAAAGCAATTGTTGCATCTGGTCTTTGGCGGGGAACTGGATTCCCTGAGCGACGTCAACTTTCGAGATCTCGACGATCTGGATGTCGTTGGCATTTTCCCTGACTACAAATCTGCCTATGCAGTGTGGAAATCCAAGGCGCAGCAGACGGTTGACAATGCACATATGCGGTATTTCATCGTGCATCTCCACAAACTCCTCAATCCCGATGACGAAGCGCACAGCGAGGGCTGATACGCCGCGATCCGCGTCGGAACAGGTGTAAAGACAAACAAAACTTGCTCTAGCTCCAGAAAATGAAACGAATCCCGGTTTTCTTGTTGTCAGTTCGGAACGCACGGAGGAATTCTTTGAAATCGGCAGTACGACGATTTGGAAAGAGGCTGCTTGCCTCGGACAGCTTTCAAAGCGTTGCCGCCGCAGTTGTATTCTGGGCTCTTCGACTGATTTTCAAGACCAACCGCTTTGTGCGCGGTTCCGATGATCTGGTCGCACATGTTGATGGCAAGCTGCCGGTTATCATCGCCCTTTGGCATGGGCAACAGCTCCTGACGCCGTTCATCTATCCTGAAAACGACAAGGTCGCCGCCCTTGTTTCAAAAAGCGACGACGCGGAGATTAATGCGCGGGTACTGCAACGTGCCGGCGTCAATGTAATCCGGGGTTCTGGAGGCCGCGAGCGGGGGCAAATACAACAAAAGGGTGGTGTGCGAGCCCTGCGGGCGATGGCGGGTGCCTTGGAGCGAGGCACAAACATCGTCATAATCGCCGACATTTCCAAGGGTACACCCCGCGAGGCCGGTGAAGGCATTGTAACGCTGGCGAAATTGTCAGGCCGTCCGATCATTCCCCTGGCAATTGCCACAAGCCGCCACCACATTGTCGAAAAATCATGGGACAAAACCACGATTAATCTACCTTTCGGTCGAGCATGCCTTAAACTTGGCGAGCCCATCTATGTATCGCGCGACGCATCAGATGTTGAAGTGCAAGATTGCCGGCAACAAGTGACCGACCAATTGAACCGCGCAACCGATAGTGCCTATCTGGCAGTCAGGAACAAGGCATGAGTTTGGGGTGGGCGCGCGTGACATTGACAGCCTATCGATGGGCTGGCGCCGCGATTTATCCCTTTGTGGGCTGCTATCTTGCCCTGCGGGCGACGAAGGGCAAGGAAGAACATTCCCGGCGCCGGGAGCGATACGGCTTCGCAAGCGTGGAAAGGCCTGATGGTCCGGTGGTTTGGGCGCATGCCGCAAGTGTTGGCGAGACGACAGCGGTTGTTCCCCTGATCGAAGAAGTGATCAAGCGCGGAATTTTTGTTGTGCTGACAACGGGTACGGTGACTTCAGCAACGGTCGCAAGGGAGCGGCTCGGCGACCAGGTAATCCATCAATACGTCCCCCTCGATCTCAAACCGGCCGTCAGCCGGTTTCTGGACCATTGGAATCCAGATCTGGCGCTGATTGCGGAATCTGAAATCTGGCCGATGACGATGCTGGAGCTCGGCGCGCGCCGCATGCCCCAGGTTCTGGTCAATGGCCGTCTGTCGGACCGCTCCTTTGCCAGCTGGCGCAAACGCCCGCAGCTCGCCGAAGCGCTGTTCGAGAATCTTTCGCTGGTCGTCGCGCAGTCTGACGAGGATGCGGAACGCTTTCGTGCCCTCGGTGCGCGTCCGGTTGCGGTGTCGGGAAATCTGAAAGTCGATACCGAGCCACCGCCCTGGGACGAGACCGAGTTGCGGCGCCTGACGCAGCGGATCGGCAACCGTGGCGTCTGGGCCGCGGTATCGACACATGCCGGTGAGGAAGCCATCGCCGCCGACGTTCACGAATCTCTCAATCCCCGTCACAAGGTGCTGACCATCATCGTGCCGCGCCATCCGGAGCGTGCGGATGAAATACAGAGTATGCTGGTCAGCCGCGGATTGAATGTGGCCCGTCGTTCGCATGGCAACGCCATAACCTCCGAAACACAGATCTATCTGGGCGATACGATCGGCGAGATGGGGCTCTACCTCAAACTCGCCAGCATCGCCTTTGTTGGCAGGTCGCTGACGTCCGATGGCGGGCAGAATCCGCTGGAACCGGCCATGCTTGATTGCGCCATTCTTTCCGGGCGCAATGTTCAGAACTTCCGCGACAGCTATCGCACGCTGCTCAAGAATGGCGGCGCACGGCTGGTCAATGACGGTGAGATGCTGGCAAAATCAGTGGATTTCCTGCTCGCCAACCGCCGTGCGACTGAGAAAATGCGAACGGCCGCCAAAAAGACGGTCGACGAACTGAGCGGAGCGCTTCCGCGGACAGTGCGGGCACTGGAGCCGTACATAAAGCCGCTGACCCTTGAGGCCGAACTTTATCAGGAGAACAACCGAAAAGTACGATGGTAAGCGAGGCGCCTCCCTTTTGGTGGTCAAGTTCAGACTGGCGTGCCTGGTTGCTGTTCCCGGCTTCCTGGATTTATGGTGCGGTGGCGCGCACACGCATGGAAAATGCGCCGCGGATAGAGATTGACGTCCCGGTGATCTGCGTTGGCAATTTTACCGTTGGCGGCGCGGGCAAGACACCGACCGCGCTGGCGCTGGCAACGGCGGCGAAAAAAGCCGGTCTTACTCCCGGATTCCTGTCGCGGGGATACAGGGGCAGCCTCAGAACCACAACTGTCGTCGACAAGGCCCATCACAATGCCCGCGATGTCGGTGACGAGCCTCTGCTGCTTGCCAAAAAAGCAACCACCGTCATAACACCTGACCGGCACGCCGGGGCAAAGCGTCTGCTTGAGGAAGGCGTTGACATCATCATCATGGATGACGGCTTTCAAAGCGCGGCGATCTGTTTCGATTTTGCGCTT
Organism: Hyphomicrobiales bacterium; assembly: GCA_024244645.1. Lineage (GTDB taxonomy): Bacteria > Pseudomonadota > Alphaproteobacteria > Rhizobiales > Rhizobiaceae > Hoeflea_A. The sequence goes on along the minus strand of JAAEOH010000077.1, from coordinate 52,165 downwards.
CTTGTCATCGATGCGACGCGCGGCATCGGCAACGGCCACGTTATTCCGGGCGGGCCGATGCGTGCCCCGTTGCTGGATCAGATGCGCAACGCATCGGCTCTTTTGGTCATTGGTGAGGGGACGGCAGCGGATCGGGTTATCCGGAGCGCGGGCCGCGCTGCCAAACCTGTTTACTCGGGGTATCTTAAGGTGATCAAACGCCGCAGTTTCAAGAATAAGAGGGTTCTGGCGTTTGCCGCCATCGGCAATCCGGACAAATTTTTCGACAGCCTGCGGTCGGCCGGTGCGCAGATCGTTGTCGAGCGCGGCTTTGGAGACCATCATGAATTTACCGATGACGAGGCCGCCGATTTGCTTGATCTGGCGGCAAAGAACCAGCTCGACATCATCACGACGAGCAAGGACATGGCGAGGCTTAAAGACTCACGTGGTCGGGTAGCCGAACTCGCTGAAAAAGCGACGGTAATGGAGGTTCAGTTGAACTTCGAGCCGGCCGATCTGGCGCGTGAATTCATCGACCGGTCTGTGCAGGCATTCAAGAAAAGGCGGCTGGTGGCAGAAAAGTATTAAGTCGCTCAGTGCTGAGATGGCAGAATACCAGCCCGTTCGTCGGCGGCCACGGAAGCATGCACGTCGACATAGGGCTCCTGGCGCGAGACGCTCCAATATTTCAGCTCGTCCAGCGGAATGATCTCGCCGGTCACTGCGCAGCGCACATGCGATCCGGGCGAGATGACTTGGAAATCCGCGTCCAGATAGCGAATTTTTGCCTCGCCGGAGCCATGTCCCTCAAATCTGTTCATTCCGCTTCCCTGTCGCAGTCCAAAGTCCCGTCATATAATCAAGAAGGGCTCTAGCGCCTGCCGAACAGCCTTTCGATATCCGACAATTTCAACTCAATATAGGTCGGACGGCCATGATTGCACTGACCGGAGCCGGGTGTCGACTCCATTTGCCGCAAAAGGCTGTTCATCTCTTCCGCATTCAGGCGCCGTCCTAAGCGCACCGATCCGTGACATGCCATAGTGGCTGCGACATAGTCAATCTTTGCCTTCAGCCCGTCGGCATCGTCCCATTCCGCAACTTCGTCGGCAAGCTGACGGATCATGCCGCTCGCATCGATCTCGCCCAGAACGGCGGGTGTTTCACGCACGGCGATCGCGCCGGGGCCAAAGCGTTCGATCACCAGCCCAAGCTGCGCCAGATGTTCGCTATGCGCCATCAGTCGGTCGCAATCCCCTTCCGGCATGTCGACAACCTCCGGGATCAGCAAAACCTGTGAGGCAACGGTGCGCGAATTCAGGGACTGTTTCAGGCTCTCATAAACAAGGCGTTCATGGGCGGCGTGCTGGTCGACGATCACCAGCCCGTCATCGGTCTGCGCGACAATGTAGTTTTCGTGCAACTGGGCCCGGGCGGCACCCAGAGGAAATCCGGCATCGGCGCCGGCTTCATTATCGTTCAGAGCCTGCGTTGCGTCACTGCGAGCCGACGGCCCGGAAAAAGCAGTGAAAGTGCCTTGGCCGTATTCCGAAAACCCGGGAGCGGAAGATTGCTCATGCGGCCTGAAGGCAGAGGACGCAGGATCGTAATTCGCCTGACCTGCCGCGCCGTGTGGCCGATGGCTGCCGCCCTCGCCAAACCGTCGAGTACCGGGACCGAATTCCGGCCGGAAGGCTGAAACCATATCGCGGGCGCCAACACTGGAGGCCCGGTCGCCGTCCCGCGTGAGGGCTTCCCGTACGGAACCGACGATAAGGCCGCGCAACAGGCCTGGATCGCGGAACCGCACATCCGCCTTGGCCGGGTGCACATTGACGTCGACAAATGCAGGCTCGATCGTGATCGACAGCACGGCAACCGGATAGCGTCCGCGCGGGATCGTGTCCGCATAGGCACCCCTGAGCGCTGAAAAGATCAGTTTGTCCTGTACCGGACGACCATTGACGAAAGCATATTGCTGCAGTGAATTCGCGCGATTGTAGGTCGGTACGCAGGCGTAACCGGTCAAATGCACGCCCTCACGCACCGCATCGATGGCGATGGCGTTGTCGGAAAATTCCTTGCCCAGCACCTGGGCGATGCGGGCCAGCCGGTCAGAGCCGGTCGCCGGATATTCGATTGTTGTGCGGTCTGACCCCGAAAGCGCCATGCGCACCTGCGGAAATGCGATGGCGATACGCTTGAACACTTCGGTGATGGCACCGGTTTCGGCCCGGTCGCTTTTCAAAAATTTCAGCCGTGCCGGCGTTGCGTAGAAAATGTCGCGTACTTCGACAACGGTGCCGCAATTGGCGGCTGCCGGGCGCACGGCTTCCGTTTTGCCGCCGGCAACGCGTACCTCGTGACCGCTGTCTGCATCACCGGTACGGCTCAGAATGCGCAGCTTCGCAACCGAGCCGATCGACGGCAGCGCTTCGCCGCGAAAACCGAGTGTGGAAATACTGTCCAGGTCCTCTGAGATTTTTGAAGTGCAGTGCCTTTGAACCGCCAGGCCAAGATCGTCTGGCGTCATTCCGCAACCGTCGTCCGTGACGCGCACCAATGACTTTCCGCCGCCCGCCGTTGCCACCTCGACCCGGCTAGCGCCGGCATCGATGGCGTTCTCCACCAGCTCTTTGACGACACTCGCCGGGCGTTCGATGACTTCGCCGGCCGCGATCTGGTTGATGAGCGTTTCTGAAAGGTGCTTGACCGTCATGGTGAGATCATCCCGGATTCGGGAGGTGATGAAAAGGCGTGAGGTCATATTCCCGCCAACATTTTCTTGCTATTAAGAATTATTTGCAATAAAAGGTAAATCAATTGAGCTGCGGCATGTCTGTTTCATGCCACCAAATTCGGGGTAACTTCATGACTTCGCGTCGCATTTTGACTTTCGCGGGAATTTTGGCAGCGCTCCTTGCGTTTGCTCTTCCCGCAACCGGTGCACGGGCAGCCGACAAGCTGAAACTTGTCGCGACCGTCTCGATGATCGGCGATGCTGTGACCGCAATCGCCGGCGATCGCGCCGAAATCACGACTTTGATGGGAGAGGGTGTGGATCCGCATCTCTACCGCCAGACGCAGTCGGACATTGCGGCAATGGTGCGGGCGGACGCCGTATTCTGGAATGGCCTTTACCTTGAAGCGCAGCTTGAGGAATTCCTCGAAAAGCTGGCCGGGCGCAAACCCGTTTATGCAATTGGCGAAGCCGTCCCGGACAATGAGCGTATCGCCAGCATCACCTATACCGACCGCTATGACCCGCATATCTGGATGACACCGGAACTCTGGCATTATGCCGTCAAAGCGGCCAGGGACTCGCTGATCGAGCTCGATCCCGAAGGTGCCGATATCTACAAGACCAATACTGAGGCCTACCTCAATGAAATGAAGGAACTGGCAACTTTTGCCAGGCGCAGCCTTGAAACGGTGCCGCAGGACAAGCGCGTGCTCGTAACGGCGCATGATGCCTTCGGTTATTTCGGCCGCACCTACGATTTCGAAGTGGTTGGCATTCAGGGTCTTTCGACGGAAAGCGAAGCCGGCCTGCAGCGGGTCGATGAAATTGTCAGCCTGATCGTCGATCGCAACATCCGGGCTATCTTTGTGGAAACCTCGGTGCCGGAGCGCAATGTGCGTGCCCTGATCGAGGGCGCTGCGGCACGCGGCCACGCGGTGGTCGTCGGCGGCCAGCTGTTTTCCGATGCGATGGGTTCCGCCGGAACCTATACGGGCACCTATATCGGCATGATCGATTCCAATGTGACCGTCATTACCAATGCCCTTGGCGGTACGACACCCGTCGATGGTCTCAACGGCAAACTGGTTGGCAGCTGACATGAATGTACACAACACAGATGCCGGTGCGGCACTGACGGTTCGCGGAATGTCCGTTGCCTATGGCGACAAGCCGGCGCTGTCATCGGTCGACGCTATTTTCAAGCAGGGACGCATGAGCGCCGTCGTCGGCCCCAACGGGGCCGGCAAATCAACCATGCTGAAGGCAGCGATGGGCATCATTCCCGCGATCAGCGGCGAGGCACTTTTTTTTGGCCGGCCGCTTGCCGAAGCGCGCAGCCGCGTCGCCTATGTGCCGCAGCGGGCCAGCGTCGACTGGGACTTTCCGGCTACGGTTATCGATGTTGTCATGATGGGACTTTATCGCAGCCTTGGCCCGTTCCGCCTGATCGGCCGTTCGCAACGCGAATTTGCTCTCGATTGCCTTGAAGATGTCGATATGGCCTCGCTGGCAAATCGTCAGATCGGGCAGCTTTCGGGCGGACAGCAGCAGCGTGTGTTCATTGCCCGCGCCCTCGCCCAGAAGGCGGATCTTCTTATGCTCGACGAACCGTTCGCCGGCGTCGATGCGGCAACCGAAAAGACCATCATCACACTGCTGAAAAAGCTGGTCGCCGAAGGTGGCACGGCCGTTGCCGTCCATCACGATCTTTCCACGGTGACGGCCTATTTCGAGGACGTACTCATCCTCAATGTGCGGCGCATTGCCAATGGCACCGTTGCCAAGGCCTTCACCGATGCCAATCTCGCCGAAGCCTATGGCGGCCGCTTGACACAGGCGACACCGGTTCTCCAGAAAACGGTTTGAGCGGACATGATCGACGCGACAGCCTTTGTAAACGCCCTGACTTTCAATGCCGGCTATAACACCGCCATCGTTGCAATCGGTGCCGTGCTTCTCGGATGGGCCGGCGGAACGGTCGGAACCTTCCTGCTTTTGCGCCAGCGCTCGCTGGTCTCCGACGCGCTCAGCCACGCGACATTGCCGGGTGTTGGCATCGCCTTTCTGGTCATGGCCTGGTTCGGCGGCTCCGGCCGCTTCCTGCCCGGTCTTCTCATTGGAGCTGCCATAAGCGCCATGCTCGGCCTTGCCAGCGTCGAATGGCTGACGCGGCGCACGCGGCTGCAATCGGATGCGGCGATCGGCGCCGTCCTTTCGTCGTTCTTCGGCCTCGGTGTGGTTCTCCTCACGGTCATTCAGTCGCTTGGCATTGGCCGACAGGCCGGCATCGGCAGCTTTCTGCTCGGTTCCACCTCCGGCATGTTGCGCAATGAAGCGATCACGCTTGCGGTGCTTGCACTGGGCGTTGCTTTTCTCGTCTTTGTTCTTCGCCGTCAGCTGACGCTGGTCTGTTTCGACGAGACTTTTGCCCGCACATCGGGCATCGATATTCGCCGCACCGATCTTCTGCTGATGCTTCTCGTCATGGCCGTCACGGTTACCGGGCTGCGGGTTGTCGGTCTTATATTGGTGGTGGCACTGCTGATCATTCCGCCCGTCGCTGCGCGTTTCTGGACAGACAAGACCAACACCATGGTGGTGGTGAGTGGCTTTGTCGGCGCGGTTTCCGGATTTATCGGAACGGCCCTTTCCGCTTCGGTTCCAAATTTTCCGGCCGGGCCCGTTATTGTGCTCGTCGCAGCCTGCCTCTTCGTTTTTTCTCTGCTTTTTGCGCCGGCCAGGGGCGTGTTTTATGGCCTTTACCGGTCCCGCGCCTTCTCCCGCAAAGTGCACAGGCGTCAGGGGCTTCTGGCCATATTACGCGGCGAAGCGATTTATGATCGGGACACGATCAAGGTGCTGAAGGGCGAAGGTTATATCAATGCCGACGCAACACCGACCAAAACCGGACTTGACGCAGCCGAAAATGCCGCCCGTGAAGAGGCACTGTGGACGATCTATCTGCGCGACAATCCCGATGCCGCCTATCGGGCGGCGCGCATGCGGCTCGATCCGATTGCCGAACGGCTGACAACCGGCGAGATTGCGGAGCTGGAAAAACAGTTTTCCGGTCCCGCCGCTGCGCTTCCGGTTCAGTAGGGGGAAGGTGATGGACGGGCTATATATCGGACTTGTTCTCGTTCCCACACTGATCGGTGTGCTGGCAGCGGTCTCCTGTGCGCTGCTCGGCAATTTCCTGGTGCTGCGCAAGCAAAGCCTGATGGGCGATGCGGTCAGCCATGTGGTTCTGCCGGGCATTGTCGTGGCCTTTATCTTTACCGGCTCGATGTCGGTCGGTCCGATGTTGCTGGGCGCAGCCGCTGCGGCATTGCTTTCCGCCCTGCTGATCGAATTGGTGCGCAATCTCGGCAAGGTGGAACCGGGCGCGGCGATGGGTGTTGTCTTTACCGCGCTCTTTGCGCTGGGTGTGGTGCTGCTCGAACAGAGCGACACGCGCGACGTGCATTTCGACGTCGAGCACGCACTCTACGGAAACCTTGAAAGCCTTGTGTGGCTGGCCGGAATGGACGCCAGCTCAATGTTCGAGCCCGAGGCACTTGCAGACCTGCCGCCGCAACTCGGGCGCCTTGCGCTGGCGCTTGTAGCAGTGATTGCATTTCTGGTGTTCTTTTGGCGCCAGCTTGTCGTGTCCACATTTGATCCGGTGTTTGCGCACGCCGCAGGCGTGCCGGTGCGCTTTGTCGGAGCCGCGCTGATCTCGCTCGTCGCCGTTGTTGCAGTTACTGCGTTTGAAGCGGTCGGTGCCATCATCACCATCGCCATGTTGATATGCCCGGCCGCGGCCGCGCGACTGATGACCAACAGGCTGCTGCCGCAGATCCTATGGAGCGTTTTCTTTGCCTTGGTGTCCGCAGTGGTCGGCTTTTGGGCGGCGGGTAGCGGCATGGAACTGATCGGCAGCGGCTTCAGCGTCAGCGCTGCCGGCATGATTGCCGCCGTCAGTGGAGCTATTTTAGGTCTGTGCGCTGTTGCCGCTCCGCAGCGAAAGGGTGCGTTGGGACACTGAGGTCAAAGTTGGGTGCTATTGGCCGCTTTGACGTTGATACCGGGAAATTTGCCGTTTTGGGTATGACGCCGCCGCAACATGGCGTATTTAATCCGCAAAATTATTGTCGGACTGAGAAACACGTTGCCCAATGCAGGACTTCGCCGCATCGTTCTTTGAAGCCTTCCGGCTTGTTCTGGGTTTGAATCCCGGATTGCTGGAGATCGTCTGGCTGTCATTGAAAGTCAGCATGACCGCAGTAATCATTGCGGCCATTGTCGGCTTGCCAATTGGCGCATTCCTGGCCGTTGCCAGGTTCCCGGGCCGTGGTCTCCTGGTGGTCACGATCACAGCGCTGATGGGGCTGCCGCCGGTAGTCGTCGGGCTTGTGGTTTATCTGCTTCTGTCGAATGCCGGCGCGTTGGGGCCACTGCAGCTGCTTTATACGCCGACCGCCATGATCATCGCGCAGACCATTCTGGTTGTGCCGATCATCGCGGCGCTGGCCGGCCAGACACTCGAGGATCTGAACGGTGAATACCGCGATCAGCTGATGCTCTATGGCCTCGGCAGTCTTGCCCGGTTGCGCACTCTGCTTTGGGAAGGCCGCTACAGCCTCATGACGGCGCTGCTTGCTGGTTTCGGCCGGGCGATTGCCGAGGTCGGCGCGGTCATCATCGTTGGCGGCAACATCAATCACGTGACCCGTGTCATGACAACGGCAATCGCGCTTGAGACCTCCAAGGGCAATCTTGCACTGGCCCTCGGGCTGGGCATCATCCTCGTCATCCTGGCCATTTTGGTGAATGCGCTGGTATTCCTGCTGCGCGCTGCCGCAGAAAGATCCGCTTATGCATGAACCTGTGCGCTCCGGGCTCCAGGCAGGAACCATGCCCATTTTGCCGGTGACGGCAGAGCGGCTTTTTGTACAGCGCAATGGCAGGGCGCTGCTCGACGTCGAAAAACTGACGATCAGCGGAGGCGGCACAACCGTGCTTGTCGGTCCCAACGGCGCCGGCAAGTCGCTGCTGCTCAAGGTCCTGGCAGCCCTGCATCAGGCAGATACCGGGCGTGTGCTTTGGAACGGTGTGCCGCCGGATCGTCAGCGTTACTGCCGCTTCGGTATGGTGCTTCAGACACCGGTTCTGCTGCGCAGATCGGCGCGCGCAAACATCGAATTTGCCCTGCGCGCAGTTGGTTGCAACGGATCCGAGGCCCGCGAACGTGCCCAATCGGCGCTTGAAGCTGCTCGGCTGTTGCCATTGGCCAATGCATCCGCCCGGGTGCTTTCCGGTGGCGAAATGCAGTGCCTTGCCCTTGCGCGCGCGCTGGCAACGGAACCGGACCTGCTTTTTCTTGACGAACCGACTTCGAGCCTCGATCCGGCGTCGATGCAGACGATCGAGGCGATGGTCAGGTCCGCGAGCAAGGACGGAATGCGCATCGTGGTGATTGCCCATGATCTTGCTCAGGCGCGGCGCCTTGGCGACGAGATTATTTTCATGCACCGGGGAAAAATCGTCGAACGGGCACCGACCCTGCCGTTTTTTCAGTCTCCCGGGACCGAAGATGCAAGAGACTTCATTGCAGGTAAAATACTGGTTTGACAGGAATATTCATGAAAAAGACCATCGCCTCTCTCGTCACGGGCGCCGCTTTGTTCCTTGCGGCTGCAAGCTTCGTTCCTGCATATGCGGGAGAGTTTATTCTCCTGCAGTCTACAACGTCGACCCAGAATTCCGGGCTATACGACCACCTGCTGCCGATCTTTGAGGAAAAGACCGGGATTGAAGTGCGGGTTGTGGCGGTCGGAACCGGGCAGGCGATCAAGAATGCCGGCAACTGCGACGGTGATCTTCTGCTGGTGCATGCGAAGTCCGCCGAGGACGTTTTTGTTGCCGAGGGCAGCGGCAAGCAGCGTCGCGACATGATGTACAATGATTTTGTGCTGGTGGGTCCCTCGAGTGATCCGGCCGCCATCAAAGGCCTTGCCGATATCAATGCTGCGCTGAAACAGATCGCCGCCGCAAAGGCCCCCTTTGCATCGCGCGGTGACGATTCCGGAACCCACAAAAAAGAAATCTCACTTTGGAAAAAGGCTGGTGTGGAAACCGTGGCGCACAGCGGCAAATGGTACCGCGAAACCGGTTCGGGTATGGGCGCGACGCTCAATGCGGCAGTTGGTATGGAAGCCTATGTTCTCACCGACCGTGCGACATGGATCAGTTTCGGCAACCGCGCAGGTCACGAAATCCTGGTGGAGGGAGATCCCGATCTGTTCAATCAGTATGGAGTCGTAACAATCGATCCGGATCATTGTCCGAATATCAAAAGTGCTGCGGCGGACCGGTTTGTCGACTGGCTGCTCGGCCCCGAAGGGCAGGCGGCGATTGCCGATTACCGCCTGGACGGCCAGCAGCTGTTTTTTCCCAACGCTGAAAACGGTGACAGCTAGAGCGGTTCGGGTTCACTCACCCGGCTTCGATCAGCGCAGAGATTTCCTTCACTTTGGCTGCAACCAGATCAGCGTCGCCCCGTGCCTCAATATTCAGTCGCAGCAGCGGTTCCGTGTTGGAAGCGCGCACATTGAAGCGCCAGTCGTCAAAGGACATGGTCAGACCGTCGACCGCTTCGACGGTCGGATTGGCCGGGCCGAAATGATCAGCGATTATTCTTTGCACAAGATCTGAATCGGACACGGTGAAATTGATTTCGCCGGAGCAGGGGAAAGCTGCAATCCGTGCTTCCACCATTTCGCTGAGCTTCGCGCCATTGGCGGACAGCTCTGCAACGATGGCCAGCCACGGCAACATGCCCGTATCGCAATAGCTGAAATCGCGGAAATAGTGGTGGGCGCTCATTTCGCCCCCATAGACGGCATTTTCCTCGCGCAGCATCTGCTTGAAAAACGCATGGCCGGTGCGGCAGATCTTGGCGACGCCGCCGGCCGATTCAACCACATCGATCGTGTTCCAGGTCAGCCGCGGATCGTAAAGCACCATGCCGCCCGGCTGCGATCGCAGCATGGTTTGCGCGATGAGCCCGACCAGATAGTACCCCTCAACGAACCGGCCTTGTTCATCGTAAAAAAAGCAACGGTCGAAATCGCCGTCCCAGGCAAGACCGAGATCAGCACCGTTTTCGATCACGGCATTGCTGGCGCGTGTGCGTTTTTCCGGCAGCAAAGGGTTCGGAATGCCATTCGGCAGCGTCGGATCCGGATTGTGGTCCACCTTGATAAATTCGAAGGGCAGGTGTTCTTCAAGAAGGTCAATAATCGGGCCGGCACAACCGTTACCGGCGTGGCAGACGATCTTCAATGGCTTCAGGTCGAGGCCGCTGACCTGCTTCAGGAGCCGCTCCACATAGGCTGATTTTCCGAGTTGCGGCGCCTGGGATCCGCGTTTTGCATAATCTTCGACAACCGGAAATTTGCGGTCCGAATAAACGAGTTCCTCAAGCGGTCCAAGCGCATTGTCGCGTGTCGCGGCGCGCGATCCCTGCAGCACCATCTTGATGCCGTTGTAGTTTTTGGGGTTGTGACTGGCCGTCACCATCAGTCCCCCGTCGGCGCCGCTATTGTCCGTATGAAAATAGACTTCCTCGGTTCCGCATTGCCCGAGCGGCAGCACGTCGACGCCGCTGTCCAGCAGGCCCTGCACAATACCGCTCGCCAGCGCCGGGCTGTCCTGCCGCATATCGTGGCCAACGACGACGACCTTGCGTGGTGTCTGGGCGGCAACGGCTTGTCCGAACCGGTAGGCAAAAGGTATGTTGACCTGTCCCGGAATTTCACCGCGGATATCGTAGGCTTTGAACGCTGATGTCATTTTCGGGAATTTCCAGTGTGTTGATTTGGGCTGAACTATGCACGTGACGCACCGTTGCTTTGGCAAGTGCAGTGCAACCGGTTCCCTGCGATATCATTGTGGCCCGCCGGAAACAATATTCCATGCCTGGTTTCGGCAATACTGTGTGTGCGATCAGATGTTGACGACCGCAACATCCGCCGGCGGGACTATCGTTTGACCCAACACCAATTTACCGTCGATGCCGATGTCTGCGAGATCCACCGCCACGTCGCCATAGTTGAAGGCAAAGAGCTCGTTGCCCTTGCGGCGCACGCGCAAACCCTCGGGTAGCACCAAACCGGGCAAACCGGCCTCCTCGGTCACTTTGGCGACGATGTCATCGAGCAACCGATCATCCGGCCAGCCACCGAGATAAAACCAGTTCTGCTGGCGCACAAGCAGCGGCTTGCCGTCATCGCTGGTCATTTCGACCTGGCACCGGTCGCCGGCGATCAGGAATTCACGCCAGAATTTGATCTGGCCCGGCGAACCGGCAACGCCGAGCGGGCTGTCGGCGCGCAGGCTTTCCACCCGGGCAATCGTCAGATCCATCAGATGTGCCGGTAGATCGGGCGGCAGCTGCGCGGGAATCGAAAATTCCGCTGTTTTTGAGCCGCTTCGCGGACCTACCAATGCCACGCCTTCAAAAGCCTCAAGCGCCGACACAAGGTTTTGGCTCCAGGCAAACAGGCCGGGAATAACGATCATTTTATACGCGGAGAAATCCGATGTGTCAGGCGGCAGGATGTCCACAGACAAACCCTTTCGCCGCAGGGCACGGTAGTGGTCGAAGACCAGTCTGAAATAGTCGAAATCGCACCCCTGCGGCTGTATTTCCCAGGCCCAGGCGGATGTGTAGTCCAGGACAATGGCAACATCTGCCATCCCGTCGCCCGTCAGATCCAGTTTGTCCAGATCCCGAAGCACCGCTTCCGCCTCGTGAAAAGCCTCCGCTTCGGCACCGTCCGGTCGCAGCAGGCCTGCATGCATCTGTTCCTGCGCGAAGGGCGCCTGCCGCCAGCGAAAATAACTTACAACCTCTGCCCCATGGGCAAAGGCTTCCAGCGACCACAGCCGCACCATGCCGTCGCTTGGCGCCGGATTGTGGTCGGCCCAGTTCACCGGGCCGGGCTGCTGTTCCATCACCCACCAGCGGCCGCCGGAGGTTGTTCGGTAGAGATCGTGATGAAAGGCCTGAAAATCCGGGTCGCCTGCGCGGGCAAAGCGCCGCCGCCAGGCGTCATCGGCATCGGACCGGTCTTCAAGGAAGCCCAGCGGATAGGAATCCCAGCTCGAAATGTCGAGATCTGCGCCCATTTCGAAATGGTCGAAGGCGAGTGTTCTACCCATGAAGTTGTGAATGAGGTCCCGGCCCGGGGAGAGCCGGCGCAGGATGTCCGTCTGCAGACGGTTGAAACTGACAACCTGGTCGGAAGAGAACCGATAAAAATCAAGGCTGTGCGCCGGATTGTGCTCGGTTGGCGCCAGTGCCGGCAGGTCGATCGCCTGGAAGTCGGCATATTCCATCGACCAGAAGACATTTCCCCATGCCGTGTTGAGCCGGTCGATGGTCCCGTAGCGTTGTTTCAGCCACTGCCTGAAAGCCAGAAGCGAGGCAGTCGACCAGTTGCGTGTTGTGTTGTGGCAGGCATATTCATTATCGATCTGCCAGCCGGTCACCGCAGGATTTTTGCCAAATCGCTCCGCCAGCGCCGTCACGATCCGCTCACATTCCGCGCGATATCCGCGATGCGAAAAGCAGTAGTGTTTTCGTGAGCCGAAACCGATGACATGACCTTCGGCGTCAACCGGCAGCATGTCCGGCATCTCGTCAACCAGCCATTTGGGCGGCGTTGCCGTCGGCGTTCCGAGAACGACCTTAAGGCCCGCCTCGTGCAGGATGTCGATAGCGCGCTCAAGCCAGTCGAAGGACAATTGGTCACGGGCGGGTTCAAGCCGCGACCAGGCGAATTCACCGATGCGCACATAGGTTATGCCGAGCGCCGCCATGCGCCGTGCATCTTCTTTCCAGAGGGTTTCAGGCCAGTGCTCGGGGTAGTAGCACACGCCAATTTGCGGTTTTGACGCCATGATGAAACTCTAAATAATGACTCGTGGTTCGATACGACCGTTCATGCGCCGGTTCAACAGGAACGTTTTGCCTGCATGCGGGTGTTCGGCGCGCTGTTCGTGGCTCAGGCCCGCCGAGGCCGATGTGACAATCATTTGCGAAGCGTCTCTCCCAACAAAGGCCGGGCAGGTGATTTGCCAGGCCGGCAGCGCGATGGTTTCGGCCACAGCCCCGGAGGAATTGTAGGCCTGCACACATGATCCCTGCCAGCGGGCGATCCACAACAGCCCGTCAGCATCCATGACGGCACCGTCGGCAAATCCGGGATGATCCGGCTGCTTCATGATAAACGTTTTTGCATCTGCGGCGGGAAGGCCGGTTTCGGGATCGACATCGACCCGCATGACCTCGTCACAGGTCGAGTCGGTGAAATAGCCGACAGACCCGTCCGCCGAAAAACAGATGCAGTTGGTCACTGTGATGTCGCTGAAAATCCTGCGGATTTCGCCGCGGAAAAAGTGGTATATCGAGCCTACCTCCGGCTGCGCAGTCTTGCCCATCGTGCCGATCCACATGGCGCCGCACGGATGGACGCGACTGTCATTGGAACGGGTGACTTCGTTGTCCGCTTCAAGTTCCATGAGCTGCGACAGAGTGCCGTCATTCGTAGATCGGACATAGAGCCCGTGTTCGGTAACCACCAACTGCCGCTCCGCGTCGATCACCGCCAGGGCGCTGCCCATAAATGGCAGATTGTGGACTTTTGCCCCGCCGCCGGCAAAAGGCCGCTCGATCAGTTTCCTGCCGGATATGTCGAACCACCAGACGGTATCCGTAACCGGATCGTAGGTTGGCCCTTCACCAAGCTCATAGTTGGTGTCGTCGAATATCGAACATTCGAAATCCGATAAATCCACTTTACGCTCCAAACACGTCGTCATAGGCGCTCACCGACAGGCGCGCGCGCTTTGCAATCTCTTCAACGTTCATGCCTGGCTTGTAAAGGCTGGAACCGAGGCCAAAGGTGCAAACGCCGATAGCACGGTAATCGCTATAGCTTTCGTGGGAAACCCCGCCCACTGCACCGATCTCGATCTCCGGCGGCAGAACCGCTTTGATTGCGGAAATCCCGGACGGTCCAAGCACGCTGGCCGGAAAGAATTTGAGCCCCGAAGCGCCGGCTTTGATTGCACTCAACGCCTCGCTCGGCGTGAACACGCCCGGCATGGTCACCATCTTATGCGAAGCCGCGTAGGAAATGACGCCCGGGTCGACATTCGGGCTGATCATCAGCGTCGCGCCCACATCGGCCAGCCGGTCGACATCACCGGTGCTCAACACCGTTCCTGCCCCGATCAGGCAGTGGGAAGGTGCCGCCTCAACGGCAATCTGGATGGATCGGAACGGATCAGGGGAATTAAGCGGAATCTCAATCGCCTCAAAACCTGCTTCGACCAGCGCGCTGATCGTGTCTGCGGTCTCATCGGGCTTGATGCCACGCAAGATGGCAACCAGCGATCGCTTCAGAACCGGCCAGGGAACGGGAGATGTCATGCGTTGATGTGTCCATAGTCAGTGTGGTGGTCGGGTATCGGCCAGAATTGCTGTGCGCCGGCCATCAGACCCTTCAATACGGCGTCGTCGGCGTCGATAGCCGGTACTTTGAGCCCAAGAGAACGGAACGCGGCATCGTATAGCCTGAAGAGCTTTCCTGAGGCCACGAGGTGTATTTTGTCACCGGTTCCGAACTCGGCGCGCGCTGCGGCAATTTCCCAGCCGATCAAAAGGCCCGATAGTCTTTCATAACTGCTGGCTGCGTCCTGTCCATTGAGCAACTGTCCGGCACGAATGGAAAACAGCAGCCGCGATACGCCTGCGGGATTGTCGCGCGCCTCTTTGACTGCCCCCAGAAATGCTGCGCTTCCGGGATCGCACGTGTCGATGTTGCCGACCGCATGACGCAGGATCGATTGCCGGGCAATCAGACCGAAGAGCTCGCCGGTCATGTAGGTGGAAAATTCCGTGACCCGGCCGGCGGCAATGCGAACCCATTTCGAGTGGGTGCCGGGCATGCAGGCAAGTCCCGACGACTGATCACCGGCAAATTCGCCGAGCAACTGCGTTTCTTCGCCGCGCATGACGTCGAAACGTTCCGGGTCGCGTTGTGCAAGGCCCGGCAGAATCCGGACGTCGCGCTGCGCGCCCTCTACTCTGACTGCCTTTTCCACGATGTCACACAGCTTCGCCGGCACGGTCAGGTAACGCGCCTCGGTCCAGCCCTGCCGCGACCCTGCCATTCCGCAAATGACCACGGGCAGGCTCGCCGGCGCTTGCAGGGCCTGCAGATGCGCTTCCATCACTTTGCTGAAACCGGTCGTCGCGGCGTGGGTCATGCCTTCATCGCTGCGCCGTTCGGCCAGGGCGGAACCATCACCTGACATCAGCCAGATGCGGAAACTTGAAGTACCCCAGTCGATCGCAACGCAGTATGGATTCATAAACTTACCCTGTCACCACAACGCCACCGTCGACGACCACTGCCTGGCTGGTCATCATCCTGGACGCCGACGACGCCAAAAACAGCGTTGGCGCCACGATATCTTCAGGCACAATTTCCTGTTTGATACACTGCCGCTCGATATGGGCGGCGAGCGCTTCGGGTGTCACCCAGAGATCGCGCTGCCGGTCGGTCAGGACCCAGCCGGGCATCAGCGCATTGACACGGATATTGTCCGTCCCCAGTTCGCGGGCAAGGCCACGCGTCAGACCGGTGATCGCCGATTTCGAAGACACATATGCGGGATAGCCCGCATTGCCCATCATATAGGAAATGGACGAAAAATTGATGATCGAGCCGTGCCCGGCAGCACGCATGTCGCCTGCCACTTCCTGCGCGGTGAAAAAATGCGGCCGCAGATTGATATTGATGGCCTGGTCCCAGTCCTCGACCGTAAATTCATGCAGCGCGTGTCGGTTGTCGGACGCGGCATTGTTGACCAGCACGGTGATCGGCCCGTGTGCATCGCGCGCCTGCTGTATCGAAGCGCGAAGCGCGTCAATATCGGTTATGTCACATGCCATGAACAGTGGGCGGTTTTGATACTCCGCATCCAGTCTGTCACACAGTTCGGTGGCATCCGAGCGCTGAACGAAGGCAACCTTTGCGCCTTGCGCCACGAACCCTTCGGTCAGCCAGGCGCCGATGCCCGATCCGCCGCCGGTTATGAACACTGATTGACCTTTCAGATCGTCGAAATGTGCATCAAGTTTCATCACTAATTTACTCCAATTAAGTTCGATCCGCGCACTGCAGCAGTATTGCGCTGAAACACCGACAGACCGACCTTATTGCGGGAATTTGCAATGGCAAACCGAGTTTACCCGTGCGTTTGAAAAAGCCGGCAATCACAGTCGTATTCCCTCTATCACCCACATGGTTTCAGGAAAGCTCCAGGGCAGTGCCAAACCGTGGTTCATCAGATAGATACCACTGAGGTCGACGGATTCAGATTTCAGTGTTTGTGTGCCGCGGGAAAGGCCGCTGGCGCTGTCACGATTGATCAAGGTGATCTGGTAATGCGCAGCAGGGTCCAGCCGGGTTAAGCGCAATGGTCTTGGTGCGATCTGGCTGCTGGTCGCTGCCTTGCCGACAAACGCCACAAACCGCGTATTGTCCACGGCGAGCTGTTGTTCGGCAACGATTGCCGGGTCGGCGCTGTCCAGCCGCAAAATATCAGCGTTCATCATCCAGCCCCGATTTTCCTTCCACCAGCCGATGACATCTTGAAGCACGCCGGCTTCGTCATCCGTCAGCTCGCGCGGATCCATCTCAATGCCCAAATGCCGCTGTGCTGCGACCCATGCGCGGAAGCGCATGTCGAGAGTGCGCCCGGATGTGTGGCACTGTCGCGGGCCAACGTGACTGCCCGTAACGGAAGCCGGCAGAAACAGCGCCGCATTGTGCTGCATCTTCAATCGCTCGAGTGCGTCATTGCTGTCGCTGAGCCATACGCGGCGCGTGCGTTTGAGGATGCCGAAATCGATCCGCCCGCCGCCAGATGCGCAACTCTCAATTTCCACATGCGGAAAATCCCTGCGCAGCCTGTCAATCAGTGCATAGGAGCCACGGGTTTGCGCCGCATCGGGCATCGGCAGAACACGGTTGTGATCCCATTTTATATATTCGATCGCATGGTCACGCAGCAGCGCTGCGATCCGATCAAAAAGGAAATTCTGGACGTCGGGCAAGGCCATGTTGAGCGCCTTTTGGTTGCGTCCCAGGATTTGGTCCTCGCCGCCCAGTGCCCAGTCGGGGTGCGCCCGGTGAATGTCGGAATCCGGGTTGATCATCTCTGGCTCGAACCAGATGCCAAAGGTCATGCCGATACTGTGCACATGATCGATAAGCGGGTTCAGCCCGTCCGGATATTTGCGCGGATCCACCTCCCAGTCGGAAAGTGCTCTTGTGTCATCATCGCGGAGGCCGAACCAGCCGTCGTCGAGCACGAAACGCTCTGCTCCCAGATCCGCCGCGCGGCTTGCAATCTCTTTGAGCGTTGGAAGGTTATGGTCGAAATAGACCGCCTCCCAGCAATTGAAATGCACCGGCCTTGCACGCGATGCGTCGGGCATATGCACGACTTCGTCCCGCAAATGCCGCTGAAAGGCGACAGCACAGCCATTGAGGCCGTCATCGGAAAAAGTGATGTAAAGAGGTGCAGTCTCAAATTGGGTCTGAGGGGCAACTTCCATGCGTTCGGCATGGCCGAACTGTATCTGGCGCCGTCCGTCCGGCAGTTCCTCGGCAATCATTTTATGGCCGCCCGACCAGCCGTAATGGAAGGCATAGGCCTGTCCCTGGGTATTGGTGGTACCGCGACAGGGCACAATAAGTCCGGGAAAATGTTCATGGCCGGTCCGTCCGGTCCGGTTTTCGCGAAACCGCATGCCGGGTGACCAGGCGGTGCGGTTGATCTGAAACTCGCCGCACCAGCGCCCGGCAATATCGATCATTTTATCTGAAAGCTGAGGCGCGGGCATGACAGGGGCCGACAGCCAATGCAGGTGTACGGGCTGTGTCGACGCAAGGAACGCCTGCGTCTCGATCACATGGGTCTGCGCATTGATCCCGAAGCGGGCAGTGTAGGTAAGACCATTACTCTCATCGGAATAGATCAGGCCCAGCTTGCCGGACTCTTCCTCTGCCTTCTCAAAACAGAATTTGGTCAGGAGCTGTGTGCCGTCCTTGGCGCGCACGATTAGGCCGGGTTGGCCGGGAAAGGTGCGCGTTGCTTCGGGAGAAATGGAAAGTTCGGGATTCAAATCAAGCATGCCACCGGTGACATCGATGGCATGTACAGAAAATAGGGTACTCAGATCCTCGTCGTCCGGTAATCTCGGCCCCCAGTAGATCACCTCTGCGAGATGTTCTCTGTGGGAACCGAATACCAGAGTCTGACGCCTGTCATCCAGCCGCCAGCATTGGATCATGGCTGCCTTCCTGTGTTTGCACATAGGATCATTTAACAGCTCCGAGTGTAAGGCCTGCAATAAAGTGTTTCTGCATCAGGAAGAACATCGCAACCGGCGGCAGAGCCGCCACGATAGCTCCGGCACTCATCAGGTGATAGGCGGCACGGAACTGCGCGTTGAACGATGTGATACCCGCCGTGACCGGTTGTGAATCAACGCCCTGTGTCAGGACGATCGCCCAGAAATAGTCGTTCCAGATGAATGTGAATATCAACACGCTGAGCGCGGCAATGGCCGGTTTCATCAATGGCAGGACGATATAGACAAAGATCTTCCATTCGGCGATCCCTTCAACCCGTGCAGCCTCGATGAGGGCAAAGGGCAGTCCCTTGATGAAGTTGCGCATGAACAATGTGCAAAATCCGGACTGGAATGCGATGTGGAAAAGCACGAGGCCGGTCTTGGTGTTGTAAAGACCCATATCGAGGGTCAAATCACGCACCGGCACCATCAGGATCTGGAAGGGCACAAAGTTTCCCGCGACAAACAGGAAAAAGACCCACAAATTCAGCTTGAACTTGTAGATGCCAAGCGCGAAGCCCGCCATGCAGGAAAGGGCCACCGCTCCAATGGCCGTCGGCACTGTGATCAACAGCGAGTTGAGAAGATAGCGCGGCATGTCCGACTCGAAAAATACTCTTCCGTAATTTTCAAATCCGCCAAAACTCGATGGCATGGACCAGTAGTTGCCGCCGGAAAAATCTCCTTCCGGCTTGATCGAAAACAGTGCGACGGCGATCAGCGGCAACAGCCAGAAGATCAGAGCAAGCGGCAGAAAGGACTGATAAGTGATCTGCCAGCTGCGCGGCGCTTTTTGAATGGGTGTCGGAAACATGTCAGCGTCCCCTCTCGTCTTGGTACATCGAGTAGAGGAAGTACGCGATGAAGAACAACATGATGAAGAACAGCACCACGGCGATTGCGGCGCCATAACCCATACGGAAACCGTATTCGGACAGGGCCACTTCAAACATGTAGAAGCTGAGGACCCGGCTTTCGCCGAACGGTCCGCCATTTGTCATGACCGAGATCAAATCGAAGGAGCGCAGCGCCCCGACAATGGTCACCACAAAGGCAATGAATGTTGCCGGCTTGAGCTGCGGGACAATGACGTACCAGAGCATTCTCCAGCCCTTTGCACCGTCAAGCCTCGCGGCCTCGATCTGTTCGGGATCAACGGCATTGAGACCGGTGAGATACAGGATCATGCAGTAGGCGGTCTGCGGCCAGAGGCCGGCGGCGATAATGCCGTAGGTCACATAGGTCGGATCACCCAGAACGTTGATCGGTCCAAGGCCCACCGAGCCGATAATGGTGTTGAGCAGTCCGAAAGTCGGGTCGTAGAACCAGGTAAACACCAGACCGACGACGACCTGGCTGATAACGAACGGAAAAAAGAAAAGCGATTTGTAGAGCCTTATGCCCATGACGGTCTGGTTCAGGAAAAGTGCAATGAACAGTCCGGCAGGGATCGCCAGCAGATACAGGATCAGCCAGATAAGGTTGTTTTTGAGCGACGTGTAGAACGCCGGATCATCCCACAGTTCGACGTAGTTTTCGGTGCCGATATATTCACGCGCACCCAGGCCGTCCCACGCAAAGAGGGAGATTTCGAAGCTCTGGAATATGGGAATGATCACATAGACGAGGAAAAACAGAATTGCCGGTGCCAGGAAAAGCCATGGCGTGATGCTGATTTCGTTTCGTTTATACCAGGATCGGTTTGCTGTTTCGTATTCGGATTTGGCTAGGCTGCCAGTCGACATCGCGAACCTCGTTTCAATCGTGCGTTCGCGTGTCCCGATGGGCCGGCGAAGCTGGAAACCAAATGCGGGCTATCGGATAGCCCGAAAGGCAAGCAGGGGCGAACCGGAAGGTCCGCCCCGGTTTGTTTACTTGTAGACACGCTCGCGTGTTTTTTCCAAGCGCTGCAGGATCTGGTCCAGGTTGTCAGGGCGAACCATGAATTCCTGGAAACCTTCCATGCCGACCTTGGCCATTTCCGCCGGCGCATCGCGGTCGAAGAACTGCGCAAGCGCATAGGCGCCGTTCAGCATCTCAAAACCCTGCTTGACGAATTTGTCGTCCGTGTTGACGCTGGCCTTGTTGTTGACAGGCAGCTGTCCGAGGCTGGCATTCATCGAAGTCTGGACCTCCGGAGAGGCGACAAACTCCAGGAACGCGCGGGCAGTTTCCTTGTTGGCCGCACCCGACGGGATATGCAACGTATCGGTCGGCGCTTCCTCGGCCATCGGGATACCCTCGGTGATGAGCGGGAACTGGTAGAAGTCAAGCTGATCATCGGTCAGTCCCGCGGACTTGATGGGATCGACAGCAAAATTGCCCATCAGATAAGCGGTTGCCTGGCCGTCGACGAGGAAGGGAATGGCTTCCTGCCAGCTATATGCCGTGTGGTCGTCGATGAAGCCACCCATGTCAATCAACTCACGCCAGTTGGCCATGGTTTTCTTGACCCGGTCATCGGTCCAGCTTGCCTCGCCAGCGGTCAGCGCCATGTGGAATTCGTAGCCGTTGGTGCGCAGGTTCAGGTAGTCGAACCAGCCGGCTGCGGTCCAGAGGAACTTTGTGCCGATGGTGTAGCATTTCTTGCCGGCATCGACGATTTTCTGGCAGTTTGCCTTTTCTTCTTCCCAGGTCTTCGGAACACTCAGGCCCAATTCGTCGAAAATGTCTTTGCGGTAGTAGACGCCCCACTGGTAGTAGCTGTAGGGCACGCCCCACTGCTTGCCATCAATGGTCATGGCCGCCTTGGTTGATGCCAGTTCTTCAGCAAGCTTGCCCTGCCAAATGTCCGATACATCTTCAAAAAGACCGGTTTTCACATAAGGCAGCATGCGATTGCCGGCGTACCAGGTTGCGACATCCGGCGGATTGGCTGTCAGGAAGTTTCTGATCTGCGTCTTGTAGGCATCGCGGTCAATGATCGTTGTCTCGATATTGAGATCCGGGTGCATTTCTCCGAATTGGGCGATCACGCCTTCGAATGTTGCACGCGGTGCCGGGTTTGATGTGTCGAGAAAGATCTTCAAGTCGCCGGTCAGTTTGTCAGCGGCCAAAGCCCCTGTGGCCAGCACGGCACTGGTAGCTAGCGCCAGTACTGACGTCCTCAAAATGGAACTCATGGTTACCTCCCTTAGGTTCCGAATAGTGAAACTACAATTTACATATTGAAATTGGAACACGATTATCCTACGCTTGTCAAGAATATCCTCGCCGGCTTGTGTTGCTGGCCGAGGGTTCGGAAGGAACACAATTGCAGACTGAACGCAAGTCGAGCGGGACTGTAGGCAAAGCGCTGAGCGTGCTTGACCAGGTGGCGTCATTTGAACGGCCGGTGCGGTTCAATGATATCCTCGAGGAATCCCCGTTTCCCAAGGCAACGCTGTATCGGATTCTGCAGAATCTGGTGACCGAAGGTCTGCTGACTTTCGACCGCGAATGGCAGACCTACGCGCTCGGCGTCCGGCTTGTGCGCCTGGCGCATTCCGCCTGGACACAATCGTCTCTCGCACCTGTCGCGCGGCCACATCTGACGGCACTCAGTGAGGCGACAGGCGAGACAATTCACCTGGCTCAGCTTGACGGCCCGCATGTCCTGTACCTCGACAAGCGCGATGCCAAACGCCGCATCACCATGTTTTCCGAAGCGGGCAAGGTTGGTCCGGCCTATTGTACCGGTGTCGGCAAGGCGATGCTGGCCTTTTTGCCGGAAGACGAGCTGCAGCGGATTTTACCTCAGCAATCCTATCATCGGTTCACGCCGGCAACGATTTGCTCTCAACAGGAATTGAGCAGCGAGCTTGAACAGATTCGCCAGCATGGATTTGCGCTCGATCGTGAAGATCACGAGCCTGGAATTATCTGCGTAGCCGTTCCTGTCCTGTCCAGAACCAAACAGATGATGGGCTCCATTTCAATTACCAGCACGTCCGCCAGAACTTCTCTCGGCAAGTTGAAAAAGTTTGTGCCGGATTTGCAGAATGCGGCCAGTGAAGTCGCCACTGCGGCTGAATACTGGCGCTTCCCCGACAATCAAAGAACGCCGGAAAAGATGGAGATCTAACAAAATGTCAGGTGTAGCACTTCAGGAAGTGATCAAGCGATACAACGATGTTCAGGTGATCCATGGAGTGGATCTACAGATTGAGGACGGTGAGTTCTGCGTATTTGTAGGACCGTCAGGCTGTGGCAAATCAACGCTTTTGCGCATGGTGGCAGGGCTGGAGGAGACCACTGAGGGCAAAATATCCATCGGAACCCGTGACGTCACAAGGATGGACCCGGCACAGCGCGGTGTTGCCATGGTCTTCCAGACCTATGCGCTCTATCCGCACATGACGGTCAAGGACAATATGGGTTTCGGCCTGAAGATGAACGGCCATCCGAAAGCCGAGATTGAAACCAAAGTCGCCGAGGCGACACGTATTCTCAAGCTCGAAGAATATCTCGGCCGCAAGCCTGCTGCCCTTTCGGGCGGGCAGCGCCAGCGGGTCTCTATCGGACGTGCCATCGTTCGCGGGCCGGAAGTGTTCCTGTTTGACGAGCCGCTTTCCAACCTCGATGCCGAGCTGCGCGTAGAAATGCGTGTCGAAATCGCCCGTTTGCACAAGGAAATCGGCGCCACCATGATTTATGTGACGCATGACCAGGTTGAAGCCATGACCCTTGCGGACAAGATCGTGGTGCTACGGGCCGGCTACATCGAGCAGGTTGGCGCCCCGCTCGAACTCTATCGCGACCCGGACAACAAATTTGTCGCCGGATTTATCGGATCGCCCGCCATGAACTTTTTGGAAGGAACAAGCCAGGGCGATTCCGTCGAGATTCCCGCTCTGAAAGGTAGCTTCAAACTGCCGGTGAATATGCCGCCGGCAGGCACACACGTCATTGTCGGCATGCGGCCCGAGCATATTGAGATTGACAGATCAGGGGACGCGTTGTCCGTCGATCTGACAGAGGCGCTTGGTGGCGTATCCTATGATTACCTCGTGGCCGACAGTGGCGAGAAAATCATCGTTGAGGAACATGGTGACGAACGCTCTGAAGAGGGCTCAAGGATTGGCATCAAGTTTGATCTTGATCGCGCCATGCTGTTCGATCACCAGACTGAAGCCCGAATTCGGTAGGCCGTAAAAAATGATGTAACTGCGGCATTTGAATATGCCGCGGCTGTTTGAGGGCACAGAATTACTCTGGTGGCGCATACTAAATCCTGCTTGAAGCACGCGCGGATTGTTGCGGTGCGACTGGCATGCTGGAACGCTCGGTGACCGGCCCTCTTTGATGGGTCGGTTCCGCTTGTTTCATGAAAGGAGTTAGTGTCATCTGCGAAGTCGCGAAATCGATTTTTGCGTTTCTTTGAGTGCAGCCTTGAGCGGTTCTTTTAAATATTTGCGCCTGGCGGCCTTGAGCGGTTCCTTTATGTACCTTTTTCTCGAAACATCGATAATGTTTTTCAATGTTCGATCGGGTTCTTTGTAATCACGGTACGGTGTCTGTTTCAGAAATTGCCAGTACACGGATTTGTAAGGGTGATTTGCAAGATAAACCCAAGGTTATTTACCGCCGCAGTAATGGATAATGACGGGCTCCGCCGGCAAGGTTTCGACAAGGGATTTTTCGCAGTAGCTACTGTGTAAATTGAAGATGGGCGGCAGTTGTTTCCAACGGCCGATCAACACGGAATTCAACACATCCTGATCGGGGCAAAAAATCCTTTGCCATTCGTGTTCGAGGAACTTCAGCGCTTTGCTTTCGATCTGTTCAGTCCTCCACCGGTCCAAATCGATAAGCATCACACCCGAATTGAAGTAGGGATCGACACCCAAACGCTCACCGATCGATGGTTCGGCTTCGACAATCGCGCCCACGATCATGTCTTCAATATCGTAATCAAACAGTTCCGCTATCGGCCGGCAGACAACCGTATCGCAATCGAAATACAGGACCCGGTGGAGATCGTCGGGAAGCAGCGAGCCGACAAACAGGCGATAATAGACGGCCCTGGTCAGGGTTCCTAAAAGCGGATAATCCGCAACGGATGTGCCTTCAATGTGAATATATGAAATCTCAAAATCAAAATCCTGATGCAGGTGCCTGGTGTTCTTTTCGAACGTATCGTCGATGCTTTCGCACACAATGTAGAAATAGTATTTTTTTGATTTGTCTGCGCGAAGCAGAGAAAACATTGAAACGAACAATTGCATCCAGTAGTTGTCGTCGACTGCATAGGCGATTGTAATATCTGTCGAAGAACTGCTCATCAGCTTTTTACCCGCCCAAAATTTGCGTGACGCTTCCGATTTATTATCTTTCGAGAATATGCCTGGCAATGCGCAATCAATCCTGCGTTGTTCAAGCGCATTGTCCTCAGGCCTTTTCCTCAACCATGCGTTTGATCTTGGTCGCCTTCTCGAAGTGGTCGAGCCTGTGCGTGCGGATCCACCATTCGGCTGCTTCCATCAACAGGTCGGGATCGTCGTTCTTGTTGGCGAAGAAGGCGTAGAAGGACAGCCCGACATTCGCCCCTTTTTGGGCGATCTTCAGATCGCATACATCGATGATCTTGCGTCTGAGCGAAGCGCGCATGTGTCAATCCCGCGGCAGCCAATTGTGATGGCTGTGAATAGGACAATCCACGGAGGAAAAAAGGCTGAACCGGCAATTTTGAATAGGGGAAGTAAAAAAGGAGTTGGGCGCGCAAGGAGGAGCGCGCCCAGTCCGCCGCATCAGTTAGACGGCAGAACGACCTTGTCGATGACGCGGATGATGCCGTTGTCGGTGACGATATCGGCGGAAATCACCATGGCATTGTCAACGGAAACGCCCTTTGAGGACTTCTCGACCGACAGTGTCATGTCGCCGTCGGCTTTCAGTGTTTTGACCTTGATGGAGCGGCCGGGCAGATCGGTGGACATAAGTTTGCGCGGCACGACGTGATACATCAGGATTGCGTCAAGCTTGTCCTTGTTTTCCGGTTTCAGAAGCATTTCGACGGTGCCGTCAGGCAGGGCAGCGAATGCCTCGTCAGTGGGCGCAAAAACGGTCAGGTTTTCACCTGTTGCAAGCGCATCTGCAAGGCCGGCGGCCTGTGCTGCGGCAAGCAGCGTTTCGAAGCTGCCGGCGCCTTTGGCGGTTTCTACGATATTGTCGGCCTGTGCGGGCACCGCAAAGCCAAGTCCCATTGCGAGCGTCGCCGCGATGATAATTTTCTGCATGTTCAACTCCTGTTGGGTGGACAGGCAGTCGACTGCCTGAAGATCCGGGTCGCTAGCTGGCAAGGGTTACGCCGGCGGTTCGCGAACGGATCACCACCGAAAATAAAATTATCGATAAAAGTGATATTGCTGATAATTTTTCACAGATCGTGATCCGATGGCGCCCTGGCCACGTAGAAGAACCGGTAAGAATGATAAGGCCGGGCAATGCTGAAAGTCTTGCGAATGGAAAAACCGACGGAGGATCCGAACAGGAAATCGGATCAGGCGCTTCACGAAGCGCTGATTGCCGACGTCGCCCAATCTCAGGATCGCCAGGCATTTGAAGCGCTCTTTTGAAATTCGGTCCGAGGATCAAGGGAATGATGCTCGGCTCCGGTGCCGGCAACGATCTGGCCGAGGACATGATGCAGGAAGTCATTTTGACGGTGTGGCGCAAAGCGGCGCTCTACTCGCCCGGGCGCGGCAGCGTGGCCACATGGATATTCACCATCGCCCGCAATGCGCGCATCGACAGGCTGCGCCGGCAGCCGGTGCAGCCCTATGTGGATGTTGAAACGGTCTCAATAGCCTGCGACGCCCCGAGTGCCAAAGCCAGGTTGATCGGCAACCAGAGCGATGAACAGGTACGCAGGGCTCTCGATCTTCTGCCGGACGAACAGAAGACCGTTATCGAACTCGCCTTTTTGAAATACATGCCGCAAAGCGAGATTGCGGAAAAACTGGGCCTGCCGATCGGCACTGTGAAGTCCCGAGCCAGACTTGCCTACAAGAAACTGAAAGACAAGCTTGAGGATTTGAAATGAGCATCCATCATCACCTGGATGATGCGTCGCTGATGCGCTACGCGAGCGGAGATCTGGACCCCGCCTTTTGCGTGATCGTTGCCTCGCACCTGGCCATGTGCGGGCAATGCCGAAACGCGGTGCGCCTTGCCGAGGCCGTTGGCGGCGACTGTCTTGGACAGACCCCGCAGGCCACGGTTTCCGATGACGCCTTCGCACGCCTCTCGCAGATGATCGATGCCGAAGCGGGCCGTCAACCGGAAAAGCCGGTGGCGGTTCAGGATCCGGCTGGGCAGTTGCAGTCCAATGTGCCGTTGCCGCTTCAGCACCTGATTGGCGGCTCGCTCGACGATCTGAACTGGCGGTGGATTGTTCCGGGCGTGCATAGACACCGCATCGAACTGGCAAGCACCGACTCGTCCCTGTTCATGCTCAGGATCGGTCCGGGGCGAAAAATGCCCGAACACGGACATGGCGGCACCGAGATGACGCTGGTTCTTAGCGGTTCCTACAAGGATGCGATCGGCCGCTTTGGTCCGGGTGATATTACCGATCTGGACGAACACATCGAACATCAGCCGTCCGTGGATTCGCAAGATCCCTGCATTTGTCTCGTGGCAACCGAAGAACCGACCCAGTTCAAGGGCCTGGTAAGCCGATTGATGCAGCCTCTGGTCGGGATCTGAATTGCCGATGGAGGAGCGGCGGCTCGGCAATGTATGGATTACCGGAGCAAGCTCGGGCATCGGTGAGGCTTTTGAGCAGCTGATCGATGGCGTTGCTGACAATGTGGCGATCTCGGCCCGATCGGGGAAAAGCTCCAAGCCCTGCAACAGGATGGCCACAGGCTGACTTCGTTTCCGGTTGATGTCACCAATGCACCCGCCGTTATTGAAACGGCTGCGGCCATAGAATCGCGCTTCGGAAGCATTGATCTGGCAGTGTTTTGCGCCGGGATATGGCAGCCCATGTCGGTGGCGTCCATGGATCCGGAAAAAATGCGTCAGGTGATGGACACCAACTATTTCGGCATGGTCAATGCGGTCAATGCGGTGCTGTCCGGCATGAAGGTGCGGGGCAGCGGTCACATGGTCATCCTCGGGTCTGTCGCTGGATATCGGGGTTTGCCGACCACAGCAGCCTATGGTCCCGCAAAGGCGGCGCTCATCCACTTTGCCGAAACCCTTGCCATCGAGCTGCGCGCTGACGGCATTGACGTAACGCTCGTTAATCCGGGTTTTGTCGATACGCCCATGTCACGGGTCAACAACTACCGCATGCCAGGTCTGATAAGCGCGGATGTTGCTGCAGAAAAAATGTTAGCCGGAATACTAAAGCGTAAACCTGCGGTATTTCTTCCTCTGCTTTTCACGACTGCCATGCGGTTGACAAATTTGTTGCCCTATCGACTTTACCACCGGCACGTTAGCCGGATAACCAATAGAAGCAGGAATCGATGATCACGCGGCCAGATCGCCAGGGTCGCGGCGGTCCGTCGTCAGGCCGCTGGCAGGTGCGGGCGGTTTCCTGAATGTGCGCAGCCTTTTGCCCCACAGTTTCAGTGCCTCGTAGCGGATCGCCAGCCGGATCTTCGCTGTCATAAATCCATGTGTCACGAACAGACCGGCAAGTGTACGGTCGCTCAGAGGCCGGTAACGGCCTGAAAATTGGGCGGACAGCAAAGGTCCTGCATCAACCTTCAGCATAATTGCTGCCGATGCGGAATCAGCGGGGAGACGGGTTCGGAATGCGTAGCTGCCGCTCACGGTGTTGAACGGCGACACATGAAACGCCTTGTCACGGTCCTGGCGAATAACTCCGTCGTTGCCCTCGTTGGCCGAAAGCGCGTAGGTGTGACGTTCGCCAAAGGTGTTGCTCACCTCATAGATGGTGACGACGGTGCGACCGCCGGCATCGACACCATAATAAACTGTCAGCGGGTTGAAGACATATCCGAGGATACGCGGATAGCACAGCATCAAAAAACGTAAGGTGCAATTGGTGCCGAGCGCCACGCGCAGTCTTCGTCAGATAGGATTTGAGATCGCCGCCGGCGCCGTGATCTTGCTCGCAAATTGAGAAGAAATTGAACCTGTTGTGTGAAAAAAGCGCCAATTGGCGGCTGCGTCCCGGCAGCCGGTCGACATCGACCAGCATTGAAAAAACAGAGTAGTGCAGCCTGTGCAACTTCGGACGAAGCCGTCTGTGCATCACTTTTCCAACATATATGCCTTCGCCCCTGTCAATCATTCAGCCACCTGCAGAAACTCCTCAAAGCCGGCACGCCGCATATCGAAGGCGGGATCGCGGGCCCACGGACGGGCAATGCCGCCCAGTTTTTCGGCAACAGCAAGTCCGCTAGCTATGCCGTCCTCGTGAAAGCCGTATCCCAGATAGCTGCCGCAGTACCAGGTGCGTCTGTAGCCTTGCAAACTCGGCATGTTTTCCTGGGCCCGGAACGTTTCAGCGGTAAAAACAGGATGGTCGAATGTCATTGATCTGACAATTGCATCGGGTTGGATGTCGCGCATCGGATTGAGGGTGACAAAAAGATTCTTACTTGTCGGCAGATCCTGCAGCCTGTTCATCCAATAGCTCACGCACAATTCGTTGCCGCTGTCTTTGCCGGCCTTGATGTAATTCCAGCTTGACCACAACCGGTTTCGCTTGGGCATCCAGCGTTCATCGCGATGCAGGACAGCCGTGTTTTCCTGGTAGGGAAAGGCTTAAAGCAGTGTCCGTTCCGCTCCATCCGGATCGGCCAGCAGCCCGAGCGATTGATCGGCATGAGTTGCCATGACCACGTGATCGAAAAGCCGGGTCACGCCGTCGGCCATTTCCACGAGCACCCGCTCGGGCCGGCGCACAATGGCCCGTATTTCCGCATTCAGCATGGTTTCGACGGCGCCGTCTTCCTTGAGACGCTCCACATAGGTTCTGCTGCCGCCGCGCCCATTGGTACGGTATGATCGTCAATGAAATCGCGGGAATAATGCTCCCGCTCGAGAAACTCACCGAGCGGCGTGTCCACATGATAGAGCGCGATGCGACGCGCGGCATTGCGGAAAAACCGGTTGATCTCCTTGAGAAGCATCCAGTGATACACATTCGCTAAGTTGCGCTGCTGGCCAAAATAGCCCTTGCCGCACCCGGCATATTCATAGCGGCCGAAATCATGGGTCAGGGAAAAGCTCATGACAGTGCTTGCGCATTTCACGTCCAGATGTCGGAAGAGCGCACACAGGTTCGGATAGTTGTTTTGGTTGAAAACGATAAAGCCCGTGTCGACTGGCATCGTTCCGTCGACGGTTTCCACATCAATGGTCCGGGCGTGGCCACCGAGATAATCCGACCGCTCGAACAGCGTCACATTGTGGCCCTTGCTCAAAAGCCAGGCGGTGGACAGTCCCGCTACACCGGCACCTACCACCGCAATGTTCAGTTTTCTCAAACGGTCCTCCTGAAATTTACGTATCTGGACATGAGCAAGATACGTCCGGAAGCCGCGCATGGATCACCCGTATCGGGCTTTTGTCCGCCGAAACGTAAAAAGCCGGCGGCAGGCCGCTGCTGGCTTGATTCATGCGTTTCAAACAGGACAAGCCGGTCCCTTCAGGTGCCGGGGAAGCTGTAGTCCTTGAACTGTTCCCGCAACACCGTTTTCTGGATCTTTCCGGTTGCCGTGTGCGGGATTTCGTCGACAAAGGCAACGTCATCGGGCATCCACCATTTGGCGATCTTGCCGCTCATGAATTCCAGTATGGATTCTTTTGTCGGGGTGGACCCTTCCTTGCGGATGATGACCAGCAGCGGCCGCTCATCCCATTTTGGGTGTGCGATGCCGATCACCGCGGCTTCGGCGACGTCATCATGGCTGACTGCAAGGTTCTCAAGTTCGATGGAGGAAATCCACTCGCCGCCGGATTTGATCACATCCTTGGCACGGTCGGTGATCTCCATGTAGCCAAGCGCATCAACATGGGCGACGTCACCAGTGTCGAACCAGTTTTCCGCATCGAAATGTTCGGCCCCATGTCCCTTGTAGTAGGCCGAGGAAACGGCAGGCCCACGCACCTTCAGCCGCCCGAACGTCTCGCCGTCCCATGGCAGCGCATTGTTGTCATCGTCGGTAATCTTCATTTCGACCGTAAAGGGCGGATGTCCCTGCTTTGCCTGCAGATCCAGTTTTTCCTCGCCGGCCAGGTGAGCATATTCCGGTTTTATGGAGCACACCGTTCCGAGCGGGCTCATTTCCGTCATGCCCCAGGCGTGCATGACCCGCACGCCGTATTTGTCCTGGAAGGTCTGTGTTATGGCACGCGGGCAGGCGGATCCTCCGATCACCACATTTTCGAGGTCCGGCAGCGCTCCGTCGATATCCTGCAGATGCTGCAGCAGCATCAGCCACACGGTGGGCACAGCCGCCGTCATGGTAACGCGCTCTTCCGTCAGCATCTGGTAGATGGATTGTCCGTCCATGCCGGCCCCCGGCAGGATCATGCTTGCACCCACCATCGGGCAGACGAAGGCAGTCGACCAGCCATTGGCGTGAAACAGCGGCACCACCGGCATCATCCGGTCTCTTGACGAAAGGTTCAGCATATCGGGTTGGGCGACCGCCATGGCATGCAGGACATTTGAACGGTGCGAATAAACCACCCCCTTCGGATCGCCGGTCGTGCCAGACGTGTAACACATACCGGCGGCGGAATTCTCGTCGAATTCGTTCCAGGCGAAGTCGTTGTCGACCTCCGACGCCCATTCCTCATAGGGAACAGCATTTTTCAGCTTCGTCTCCGGCATGTGCGCCGCATCGGTCAAAACGATAATCTTTTCAAGGCTAGGGACTTTATCCGCGATTGCCTCGACAAGCGGAAGAAATGTCAGGTCGACAAAAAGCAGCCGGTCTTCCGCATCATTCATGATCCAAGCGATCTGATCGGGAAACAACCGCGGATTGAGCGTGTGGTAAACCGCACCGAGACCCAGTATGCCGTACCATGCCTCCATGTGACGCCATGTGTTCCAGGCCATCGTTGCAACCCGGTCGCCGAACTTGATCCCGTCCAATTCCAGACGTTTTGCGACCTGCCGCGCGCGCTCGCCGATTGCTCGGTAGTTGGTGCGATGGATCGGACCCTCGACCGATCGCGACACGATTTCCCGGTCACCGTGATAGATGTCCGCATGATCGATGATCTTGTGGCACAGCAGCGGCCAATCCTGCATCAATCCCTTCATTGTCGTCTCCCCAAGGTGTTTTATTCATTGTTAGATCTTGCCGGAGTATGGCGCTCTTGCGCGCGCAGGAAAAGGTGTAATTTGCGTTTTGTTGCAATGTCCTGCATTGCCGGTAATCGGACAAATAGCTTGCTTCGCAAGTCCCGCCTTGGTAATGCGTCCGCGCACGTGCCGCAGACAAACGGCGGGTTTCGGGCAGGCTCCGCCGATACCCTGCAAATGCCTGATTTGGCATAAACCTAAATGTGGTCCAGCGCCGCTATCCCAAGGCAGACACATGAATTCGCCCCTGATTTCGATCGTCATTCCCTGCAAGAACGAAGCCGAGAACATTCCGCCTCTGATTGACGAAATCGCCGAGCATCTGGGCGATCGCGAGATGGAGGTCATTGTTGTCAATGACGGGTCGGCTGACGACACCTCATCCGTCCTCAAGAACGAAGCTGCGAAGCGGCCGTTTTCCGTCCGCCATATTCGTCACCGGGCGTCGGTCGGGCAGAGCCTGTCACTGCGCAGCGGTGTGCTGGCGGCCAAAGGCAAAGTGATCGCGACCATCGATGGCGATGGCCAGAACGATCCAAAATACATAGGACCGCTGGTCGACAAGCTACTTGAAAGCGGACCGGATGTCGGTATTGCCTGCGGCCAGCGCATTAAGCGCAAGGACACCAAAATCAAACAGATTTCATCAAGATTCGCCAATTGGCTGCGCGGATCGATCCTGAATGACAAAACGCGCGATTCAGGTTGCGGCTTGAAAGCCGTTCACACGGAAATATTTTGCCGGCTACCATTTTTCAACGGCACACACCGTTTTTTGCCTGCACTGGTCATTCAGGAAGGGTTCGATGTCGTCGCCATCGATGTGCTTGACCGCCCGCGCCGCTTCGGCTCGTCCAATTACGGTATTTTGGACCGGGGACTGCGCGGTGCGCTTGATCTGGTGGGTGTATGGTGGCTGAAGCGACGTCGCAAAGACATGCCTGTAGCTGAGGAAGTTCGCAATGATTGAGACGTTTACTCCCCTTATCGAGTGGTTCAAGGCCGTCTTTATCGAACAATTCAGCGCTTGGGTGCTTCTCGGCTTCCTTGCGCAGGCCTGTTTCACTATGCGATTTGTGGTACAGTGGATTGCCTCGGAGCGAGCAAAACGTTCGATCGTTCCGGTAGCGTTCTGGTTTTTTTCGCTGTTTGGAGGCAGTCTGCTGTTCATCTATGCCATCCAGCGGCAGGATCCGGTGTTTATCGCCGGTCAGGGCGTGGGCCTGATCATTTATATCCGCAATTTGTGGCTGATCGCCAATGAGCGGAAAGCCGCTATGGCCAACACCGACTAGCGTCAGGCCTGCAATTCCGGCGCCGGTTAGCGGGTTCACTATACCACTGGATAATTGATAGAGGTCTCGAAAACGATTCCGAAATCGCTTACGATGCTCTAAAAGTGCTCGTCAGGATACGACTGAGTGAGGAAGGGGCGAGGGTGCTTCGTTATGTGATGCTGTTTTTGCTGGGACTTGCGGTATTGGTTCCCGGCATCACGCAATTGCCGCCGATGGACCGCGACGAAGCGCGCTATATCCAGGCCACCAAACAGATGGTCGAGAGCGGCGACTACGTCGATATCCGTTTCCAGGACGTGCCGCGATATAAAAAACCGATCGGAATCTACTGGCTCCAGTCAATTAGCATTGCTCTGTCCGGTGGTGAAGATGCGTCGGTAGCCGCCTATCGTATTATTTCTGTGATTGCCGTTGCAGCGTCCGTTGCCGTCATATACTGGGTTGGGCAGTCCATGTTCGGTCCGGTGGCGGGCTTGCTCGCTGCACTGATGTTGGCCGGTCTTTTCGGGGCCGGTTTTGAAGGCCGGCTTGCCAAGACAGATTCCGTGCTCCTGCTTGTGTCGATTCTTGCGCAAGGGTTCCTTGCACGCATTTACCTCGCAGCCCGTGAAGGAAACAGGGCACCGGCGTCCATGGCCTGGGGATTCTGGATTGCGCAAGGCGTGGCAATATTGATCAAGGGCTCGATTACGCCGCTTTTGAGCATTGTAACCATACTGTTTCTTTTGGTTTTTGATCGGGACCGCAGCCGCAAATGGCTAGCCGATCTCAGGCCCCTGCGCGGTATAATCCTGACGGTGCTGATCGCGTCGCCCTGGCTGGTCCTGATAACGATGAAAAGCGGCGGCGCTTTCTGGGCGGAGGCCGTCGGGCGCGACATGCTTGGCAAGGTCGCCGGCGGCCAGGAATCCCATGGTGCGCCGCCCGGATACTATATCCTGACCTATTCGCTCTATATGTGGCCGTTCGGGCAGGTGGCGATCGTCGGTGGCACCTATGCTATCAGACGCATGTTCACCGATCCGCGCCTGCTGTTTTGCGTCGCCTGGTATATACCGCTGTGGCTCATATTTGAACTGGTGCCGACCAAGTTGCCGCATTACCTCCTGCCGGCATATCCGGCGGTCGTGCTTCTCGGCGGCTGGTTCCTGAGCCTTGCGGCCGCTGATGTGGAAAAACCGCTTTGGTGGCAACGGCTGCTTCACGGGTTGACCGGTTTCGGCGTCATCTTTGTGACGCTTGGATTTGCCGTCATTGCCGTTGTCGTGCCGATCTATATTGCCGGAAACTTCTCGTTCTGGAGCATCCCGGTTGTGCTGTTGCTGCTCGCGGCCTGCTGGTTTGGCCTTGGCTACGGCCTCGAACTGTCGCCCATCCGGCGGGTCCTCGTTGCCATGCTGACTGCGACGACGGCATACGGGCTGATGTTTTCAGCAATCTTGCCGAACATCGACCAGATATGGGTCAGCCGGCAGATCGCCGATCGTTTTGAGGACGAAAAAGCCTGTGAGGATTCCGTTCTGGCGGCTGTCACCTTTCATGAGCCAAGCCTGGTTTTCCTGACCAGCACAAAGACACGTCTGACGGGCCCCGGAAGTGCCGCTGACCACCTGCTATCCGATCCCGAATGCGCAATGGCGGCCGTCCCGGACGAGGACGCGCCTGCATTTCTGACGGCGCTCAGTGCCAATGGTGCCCGCGCCGAAGGCGGTGAGCTAATATCAGGGTTCAACTATTCCAAGGGCAAACAGGTCTCGGTCCGGCTCTACCGTATTGTCGGCAACTGACTGCCGCACGGCAGTCGCTGCGGACAATCCGCTGCCGAATATTTTTCTGTAATTTGATCCCTTTGTCACAGGATTGTCGCTGTCACATAATATGTTTTGCTTCAAACCTACCGAGTAGTATGTTGCGAATTCCGCTACTTGGCGAAATCCGAAATGAAAACGACAGGGAACACACAGTGAAACATGCAATAGGGGTTGCAGTTCTATCCGGTCTGCTGTGCACTGCGGCGCTGGCAGAGGATAATCGCGTCGATGAAATCCGCCCGGATGCGCCGGCACTCGCCGCCCATGGGGACAGCCCCATCGGCGTGCGAACAATCAGCGCCACCAACCCGGGCCAGGTGGACATTTTGAAGGTTGAGGCAGGCAAGGACCTGCCGCGATACGACCGTCCCCTGACACTGGAAGTCTCGTACCCGGCCACGGCGGGCACCGGATCGAGCGGCACCTATGACGATGTGTTCATGCGTGACGGTGTGACAAAGGTTCAGCTGAGGGGAAAAGCCGTGCGCGATGCAGAACCGGCCAAGCCCGACGCGGCCTATCCGCTGGTCATCATTTCCCACGGCTACCCGGGAAACTGGTTTCTGTTGAGCCATCTCAGCGAAAATCTTGCCACAAAGGGTTATGTGGTGGTCTCGATCGACCACACCGAAAGCACCTATGACAACAAGGCGGCTTTCGGCTCGACACTGGTCAACCGGTCTATCGACCAGACATTTGTGCTTGATGCGATTGACCGCCTGTCCAAAGAGGACGGCAACTTCCTCGGTGGCCTTGTCAATGCCTCAGACACAGGCCTTGTTGGATACTCCATGGGCGGTTACGGCGCCGTAATCACCGCCGGTGGCGGCGTCACCTAGGCAAGCACCGAATATCCCTGGGGCGCACCGGCCGGCACATTGCAGGTCCATCTTGCCGGCAGCGATACCTATAAGGCGCTGATCGATCCGCGCATCAAGGCGGCGGTTGCAGTCGCGCCCTGGGGTATGAACGCCGGGTTCTGGGATGCAAGCGGCCTTTCCGGTCTCCGCATCCCCATGTTCTTCATTGCCGGCAGCGATGACGACGTTTCCGGCTATGCAAACGGCACCAAGGCGATTATCGACGGCAGCACCAGCACCGACCGTTACCTGTTGACGTTCCAATATGCCAACCACAATGCCGGCGCGCCGATACCGGCCCCGGCTGAATCCTGGCAGCCGTCCGAGCATCTCGATTTTGTACCCTTCGATCACTATGCCGACGCTGTCTGGGACAATGTGCGCATGAACAACATCACCCAGCACTTTGTGACCGCATTTTTGGGTCAGTACCTCAAAAACGACGGCGAGATGAACGTCTATCTCGATCTGGTCGAGAATTCCGGCGACGGTGTCCATGCGCTCGAGGAGGACGGCACCCCGAAAGCCGAACACACCTATTGGCAGGGATTCCCGAACCGCACGGCCAAAGGCCTCAGCCTGATGCACAAATCGAAGGGAGAATAGATCCTTCGCTATAGAAACGGGCAGGGGGCCGCCATATTTTTTGGCCCCCTGTTTCATTTGGCCGTTACCCGGCTCATGCAGCCGCGGCAATCACCAGGTCGGCCTCGGGCCTGTGAATCAGGAGGGCCACAGCGGGTCCACCGCATGGCAGTCTGATGATCCTGTCAACCGCGGTCCTCTCGAGCGCTGTCTCGACATGGCCCGGATCAAGAAACCGGCCCGTGCCGCGAAAACTGACGGCAGAACGCATGAGTTTTCCGGCCAGACCGACGAAGGGCACATCCGCGCAAAAGACAAGGCATACAAATCCGCCGGGCTTTGCAACGCGGACAAGTTCCGAGACGGCCTGCGATGTGCGTGTCGTTGTTTCCAGGGCCCACGCACAGGTCACCAAGTCGAATTCGGCATCCGCAAAAGGCAGCGCCTCGAGCCTTCCATGAACGCGGCGTGCGCGGATGTCTTCGGTGCGGTTGAGCATCTCGGTGCAGGGATCGAGCAGGGTGATCTCCGCGCTTTGACCGATCTGCGACTGCAGGGCGCGTGCAAAGCATCCGGTTCCGCAGCCGACATCCAATAGCTGGCAGTTCGGCTGCAGCAGCGACCGCACCGTGGCTTCCAATGCGCTTTGTGCTTCGCCCCTGCGTAGCGCAGCCAGCGGCGGTGCAGCCGGTCGTAGCGCGGGCCGATCCGCCGATAGCGCGCCTGCATATCTGTCGATCTGTCTGACATGGCCTTCCTCCCCGTTGTCGTGACCTCAGTGAGCGCATGGCCGTCAATCGACGGCCCGCTGCTCATTTAAGCATCAGGATCCAGTTTTCGCCCTGCCGTCCCAGCCGTCCCTGATCATCGGACGGGTTGCGTGCTGACGGTATCCGAGACGTTCTTAAGGGCGAACGGCATTCCGGCTCGCATCGGAAACGATCAGGCTCATGGTTGCGCTTTGCGCCAGCCCTTCGGCCTGCGCCAGCAGCCTGCTTCCGATGCCTTTGCCACGGTGCTCCGGATAGACCGCTAAAACGTTCACGTAATGCGTGCCGACGGACAAATCCTCGAGCTCAAGCAGTGCGCGGAAGACCGGCCGGATAGCGGCGTATTCCTCTTGCGGCGTTGGCGCGTCGATGGGATAGCTGCAAACGCAGCCGGCAACTTTTCCGTAAACCTCTGCGACCAGCGATTGGGATGGGAAACCCGGAGGTCTCACCCGCCGCTCGGCGGATACCGATGGCCCAGGGGTCAACGTCATCGCCGGCCTCTTCTGCCCGGGTCTGCCATTGGTGGTGGGCAAGGCCTTCCCCGGCGTAATTGACGAGTCTCGCCAGATGACGGGCATTTTCGAAAGTTGCCCGGCGGCACGTGGTGCTGGTGTTCAACATTGGAACTCCGTTGTGAGATCGGGCTGTTTGGAAATCAGGCGTTGACCGGTTGGCGGCATGAATGACCGATTGCGCAGACGTGCCGGTGGTCGGTTCCGCAGCAGCCGCCGAGAACGGCAAGGTTTGGCAGCAGAGCCAGGAGTTCCCGGTACTGTTCGCCGAGTTCCACCGGATTGCCATCATCGAGCGTCTCCGAATTGTCGAGCTCCTCATGGCTCATCCGGGATGCGTTTGCCCCGAGGCCCTGAATGCGCTTTGTCCAGTCATCGCCGGGCGCGATGATTTCCTGAAAATGATCCGGTGGGCACAGTTGATCATGAAATAGGCGGGCCTGGTGTCCGCTTCTGCGTCGAGCTGCGTGATCGCGTCCTCGAGGCTTTGACCGGAGGGCAGGTGCCCATCGGTTTCCAATGTGAATGAGATCGTTGCCGGTACGCCTTCCGCATGTGCTACACGCACAATGCCTGCCGCTTCTTCGGCGTAGTTATGGTCATGGCGGAAACCATGTCGACGCCGGCATCGGCAAAGGCGGCGACCTGCGTGCGATGATATGAACAGGCGTCTTCGGCACTCATCCTTGAGGACGCGCTGTAGCCGTCGCCGCGCGGTCCGAGATTGCCGCTGACGACAAATGGCGTATGTCCGGTCTCATGTTTTTCGCGCAGTTCGAACAATAGCGCGACCGCCTCGCGGTAGATCGCCTGTAGCGCGTCCGGGCTGTAACCCATGACAGAGGCCCAATCAGGATTGGCGCGCCAGGTCGGGGTTTCCAGGACAAAGCCGTAGCCCTGTTCGACCGCGAGGCTTGCATAGCGGCTGTAGTAGGACCGCAGCCAATCCGTTCCTTTTGTGCTGCGCAACAGGTCAAACGCCGCAAAATGTGGCAGTTCATAGCCGTCGTGAAAGACAAGCGTGGTTTCCATGCCGCCATCGGTCAGCAACAAATGTCCATTGAGTTGTGGCAGTTTGGGTCTATATTTTGCACGGGTCATGGTTCTGTCCTTTCGTGGTGGCAGGAACATGAAACGAATTGGTACAAACCGATAGAAAGAGCGTGGTACGGTAGGTGCAAAAATATTATCGTAATTATTTCAAATACTTACAATACAAGCATTCGCCAGGACGTTTTGATCGGACCAAAAACTGTACCGTCAGTAAAGTGAAATGGGATACGTCATGGGTAAGGGACAGGAAACGCGCGAGCGTTTAATGGACATCGCCGAGGTCTCCGTTTTGACCAAGGGGTTCGGTGCGACGTCGATTGACGAGATCATCGCCGCGGCGGACATCACCAAGAGCGGTTTTTTCTACCATTTCAATGACAAGAATCAGCTCGCGCTGGCGCTGCTGCGGCGCTATGTCGAACGCGAGGATCAACTGCTCGACGACCTTTTCGGCCGGGCGCGCGAACTGCACGACGATCCTCTGCATGCCTTTCTGATCGGTCTCAAGCTGTTTGCGGAAATGATGGCGGACCTGTCCAAGGCGCATCCCGGCTGCCTGGTGGCGACCTGCTGCTACAATGAACGCCTTTTCGACAGCGATGTCCGCGAACTGAATAGGCAATCGGTCCTGAGCTGGCGGCAGCGGTTTCTGACCGAGCTGGAAAAGATCGCCGAAATCTATCCGCCAAAGGACAATGTCGATCTGGAAGACCTTGCCGACATGGTGTCGGGCGTCGTTGAGGGCGGCATTGTCATGTCCAAGGCTCTGGAACAGCCCCAGGTGCTGGCCCGGCAGATCCTGCTGTTCCGCTCCTATCTGAAACTGCTTTTCCTGCCGGCCTACAACTGAAAACCCGTGGCAAGACTGCCGCGTCCGGATCATTTCGCATTCAACGGCCTCGTCCGGCGCCGCCGGCGGGCGCCCTGTCACAAAGGGAATATCAGCGCATGTCATCCATTTGCAAAATAAAGCCGATCGCACTGATTTCGGCGGCGTTCATGGCTCTTGCGGCCCCTGGCGCGCCGGCGCTCGCCGCCGACGACACGGATCCGCAGATTGCCCCCTGCATCGAGGCCGTCGGAACGTTTCTGACCAAACGCGACATCAAGGCCGAGGGCAAGCCGGATACCGTCATGCGCAGCCTGCTTTCCCTCACCAATGGCGGCCATGCCTTTTTTACCGATTCCTCTGAGGGCGGCGTTTTGGGATACCAGCCCTTCAGCGACGGCCGCGGCGCCTGGCGTTGCGATTCCACAGCGAATGGATCGGTGCGGATGACAGCCCTAATCGTCGATTTCACCTCCCCGACAACAACGGACAGTGACGCCAAGATTGCCCGTCTTGACATCAGTGCGGAGATTTCAACCGATGCCGGAACAATCAGCGGCAAGACAACGGTCCGTTTTGTCCCGCTTGACGGCAATCCGATGGACGAGGCGGCGCTGGGGGACCCGATCGAATATCTGTTTAGCGGCATGAAGATCGCCATGCCGGAATAGAGCGTGATTTGCGCTGTGCGCGCACTTTCCAATTGCCCTTGCGACATTGATCGGTTATCCAGCATTCCGTGCTTGCAACACAATGCACCAGGCACCCGTAGCTCAGCTGGATAGAGCGCTGCCCTCCGAAGGCAGAGGTCACAGGTTCGAATCCTGTCGGGTGCGCCAAGTTAAGTACATGGTTTATATGACTTTTTCTGCTTAACGCTCTTTTTGAAAAATCGAATTTCTTGCTGCTGTCACACTCTTGTCACAACGGAGAGATCGATGCCGTCAATTAGAAAGCGTAGTGGGAAATGGCAGGTGCAGGTTCGCAGAATAGGAGCCCCGTCAACCACAAAGACCTTTAATATGCGATCAGATGCCCTCGAATGGGCAAGGAAAGCTGATATCCAGATAGACCGGATGGAATTGGAACCGGATCGAAAAGTCCTAGAGGCTACCACACTCGGTGATATCATCAGGCGGTACAGGGATGAGATTGTTCCAAGGAAAAAAGGGGCACGGGATGAAACGATCGTTTTGAACTGCTTTCTTGGTGATCCGATATGTAAGAGGCCACTGTCGCAATTGGATGTGGTTGTTTTTGCTAAATACCGAGATGCACGGTTACGATCTGTCAGTTCAGCAACGGTAAAGCGACAACTGACACCCGTTCGGTCAGCAATCAACCTTGCAATGACAGAGTGGGGAATTCCACTCAGGAAGAATCCACTGGCTGGTTTCAAGATAGATGCAATTGATAATAGGAGAGAACGCAGGCTGAAGAACGGGGAGCTTGAAAGTTTGCTGTCGGCAGCAAGAACCAGACAAAACCCGTTCGTTGAAAAGGTCATATTGTTTGCCATAGAGACGGCCATGAGACGTGGTGAAATCCTTGCCTTACAATGGATCCAAGTGGACCTGAAACGGCGCTCAGTGACCATCCTTGAGTCAAAGAATGGCTATTCAAGAACGATCCCCGTAACCCCAGCAGCTGTTGCACTCTTGCACACCATTCCCAGGGAGGGAGACCTTGTATTTCCCATCTCTGCAAATGCCCTGAGACTAGCTTGGGGTCGAATGGTAAAGCGTTTTGGAATTGAAGATTTGCGTTTTCATGATTTGAGGCATGAGGCCATCAGCCGATTCTTTGAGATAGGTCTTACAGTGCCGGAAGTTGCTTCGATTAGCGGTCACAGGGACACCAGAATGTTAATGCGATATGCCCACGCTTCTTCGTCAAGAGTTTCCAAAGTTTTGTCCGGAAATATTAGGTGATCATGCAGATAAATATCTTCAATACAGTTTGGTGGTGATCTCCACCTCGATTGTGGAAACCGATCCGTAAGAATTTGGTCTAAACAAAGCAACTAGATCAACCATTTTTCATACTGTAAGAAAGTGCCTCTTTCAAAAAAGGTTCCTCAGTTAGCAGCTGAAATCGTCGATTGCGTTCATCAGCCGGGTGCCCTCGAACAGCGCGTGTGAATGAAGACAAGATGAGAGCAGTTTTGTTTATTCTCTTTGCGATACTTTGAAAATCTTTCTCAGAATAGGCATACGCGCGTCTGCGCCCTTTATCGATCGCAAATTCCCTTGGATCTATTAAGGCTATATGATCGGATGAATGAGGTAGAACCTCTTCGTCATTTGTAGGCTCCAGCAGGATGGAGCCGTAAACCCAATGCGCCAACTTGTCTCTCTCTTTTTGGCACGATGCTACTAGTGACGAAATTGCAAGAAATATTTGTAGTTGAGATTTATTCAGACGATACTCCGCGATAGCACGAATAGCAGCTCTCTTAGGACCCACAGTTTTAAGGCTAAAGAAAATGTCGGCGGTGAGCTTTTGTTTCCCGCCTATCATCGCGGTGTAAGATTTCAACATAGCAAGCTCTAAGCCGCCCCACGCTGCAAATACCTCCGCCAATGCAATTGCGATTTCTGGTTGCGCGTTCAAAGGAGAATTGCCCCCGGCAATGTGGTACACAACACCGCTATAATTTTTGATGTCAGTCAAAGGTTTGGGCATGTCGGACACCATTTGTGATAGGAACACCGATCTGTTCGAAGTCGGTGAAGCATGCACCATTTCGCAAAAAAAAGCATGCCTAGCCACTGCGAAACCCAATGATGCTTTTACTTCACATATTTGCTGACAGAGGAAGCCCATGTGGGATCAACAACAATGGCTCAAACAAGAGAAATTCTTTGCATACAACAGCCGATGGTTGATACGATTTCTTGGCAGAGCAAAACGCAGTTAGCGGAGGAAATCTAGCAATGGCTGAGGTTACACTTCTGCGTTCGAGAACACACAATCTTACAAAGTCTTTTGTTAGGGACAATGGACGCTGGGAACATACTGAGCAAGGATTTCCATACCTTTTTGACGTTGACAGCGCTGAAGTAAACTGTCTGTCCGATCTATCGACGCTCCTTCAAACTCTTGAAGACGATCCCTCTGCTATGCTCATTAGGGGCCGGCTAAAGGAAGGTGTTCAACAAAACCAAATTCGCCGACGTGTTCTTGGTGCAGATTCCCCATTTGAGAGGCAGGATTGCCAATGGATTTGCATTGATATCGATAAACTGGCGCTTCCAGAGGAGTTCAGCGATTTCAACTCCTACCAAAACGAAATCATGGCGCACACTTCCCAGTTTTTGCCTCCTGAGTTTCAAGGGGTGAACTTCCACTGGCAGTTCTCAGCAAGCATGGGGGTAAAGCCCGGAATCAGAGTTCACTTGTGGTATTGGCTTGATAGACCGGTGTCTGAAAGTCAAGTAAAGGCGTGGTTATCTGCATCAAAGATTCCAATAGACATCTCGTTGTATTCACCCGTTCAGCCACACTACACCGCGTCGCCAATCTTCGATCCACCAGAAGCCGATCCAGTTGCTACAAGGTCTGGCATTTTCGATTTTGGAAACGAAATCGCCGCAGTGTCCGTCCCAGAGAATCTGGATCAAATTGATCAAGAACGTAGGCAAGCTGGCGCTCGACGCACACACAGATATTCAGCTGGAAGTAAGCTTGATCCAGAACAAATTGAGCGCAATGACGACGGCAAAGTCGTAGATGGTCGAGATACTTTTATGTACCTGAAGAGCGTTGACGTTGTTCAGGAGCTCATGAGTGGCAAGCCAAACAATCTTCAACCGCTATCGATCGATGAAATTGCAAAACTTACCTGGGAGAAGTTCATAGATCAGGCTGACAATTCCGACGGCAAATGGACCTATGAAGATGCATATGAAAAGGCCGGATATCGTCTTCGTAAACTTGAAGATGGTTGGAAACCAAACGGCAGATTTGTAACCACCACGCTGATCCCTGATGTGGAGCCATATTTTGAGCTGGACCCTCTCTATTCAGAGGATGCAATAGGCCAGCTAAGCACTCAAATATCTGACTTTTTCCTGTCTGTGTTGGAGAATACAGATGGTTTTTGCAGGAAAGCTCTTCGAGTAACGATGGGAGCCGGCAAGACCACAATCGCGATGGAATACCTCGTCCAGGTGCTGCAAAAGAACCCGAATTTGAATGTTGAAATATACGTTCCGCGCCATGAGTTGATTGACGAGGTCGTTGAACTACTCAACGAGGCTCCTGATAGTGTTGAACTAATTCACATGAAAGGGAGAGGACACGGCCATGAAGATGGGCAATCGCTTTGTACAAGGTACAATTATGTTCAGTCTCTGGAAGCGGCTGGATTGTCAATTAGGAGTAATGCATGCTGGCGCAATCCAACGGAAAAATGCACCGACTATGAAACGTGCATGTATTGGCAACAGTTTCGCCAAACGCCTGGGAAAACCGGTTCAGTCAGAATACTCCCACATGCATATTTAGCCGTTGAAAGAGTCGACACGCTTCCCAATCCAGACATCGTAATTCTTGATGAAGCGATCTTGTCGGCCATTCATTCGAAAACGCACATCGCAGCTGGGGACTTTGCAAAGTTGCTGAACGAATCTTCGACCACTCAAGTGGGAGACTTGATCGTTGGCTCGCTAAGGGACGGAACCCCGCTGTTGGATCTTCTTCGAGAAAACCATTTCGATGCAGAGTTTTTTGACAGTCTGGACGTTATCGAAACAGTCAATCAATTGCCGTTCGACGGGAGGACCAACGAACAAAGAGAGCACGGAGGCATTAAGACCCAGAGATCTACCAGGTTGGCTCAGAATGTTTGTGAGATACTTTCTGAAGAACTCACCCAAGAGGACCGAACTCAAGTCTGTCGATTGAGATATGATCCAGGCAAAGATGAAATTCATGCAAACAGAGTGAAACGCCCAGAATTATTGAACGAGACAAATCTGTTGGTGATGGATGCAACACTCGATGAAGCTCTTACCACAAAACTGTTCGGAGAAATTTCAACTACAAGAATTGATGTTGCTCAGAATGCGTTTGTGACCCAGGTGTTTGACCGCACTGGTAGCAATATGAGCTGGAATAGCAATGAAGATCGATTTGAGGATCTATGCACTTTCTTAGGAGAGCAATCAGCAGTTGGCGATCGGGTCCTATGCATCTGCCACAAATTGATGGCTGACAAGCTCAAATCCTCTGACCTACCAGCAAACGTCGCGATAGAGCATTTTGGGAATCTCAGAGGTATCGATAGATACAAAGAATTTCAAACACTGTTTATTACTGGAAGGAACCAGCCGAGCCAAGCCGATGTTGATGGGATAGCAAGAGCGGTGTGGTGGGATGATGAATCGCCGTTAAGTCACGATCAGGCAGCTCTATTCGGAGCAGC
Source organism: Hyphomicrobiales bacterium (assembly GCA_024244645.1). Classification (GTDB taxonomy): domain Bacteria; phylum Pseudomonadota; class Alphaproteobacteria; order Rhizobiales; family Rhizobiaceae; genus Hoeflea_A. The sequence goes on along the minus strand of JAAEOH010000077.1, from coordinate 7,525 downwards.
ACCAGAGGAAGACCTTCATAAAGACCTCCGAGGGTATCTGATGACAGACCCGGACATTAAATGTGGTGTATGGGTTCGAGCATTCAGTGATTTTCGAATTGAAATCATCCACCAACAAATACGGGAAGCTGAAACGATACAGGCAATTGCACGATTAAGGTTGGTACATTCGACAAGGGTCAAACAGGTTTACCTACTTGGGAACCTACCGATCGAATTCCCAATCGATGAATTGCTAGCCTGGGAAGAACTGAGCCCCGATAGAGCGGAGCACGAACTGATTGAGCGTGGGGATATTCCGCTAACACCAACTGGATGGCTGAGGATGAGACCTGATTTGGTGGACAGTTTGGAGCAAGCGAGAAATCTTAACAAAAGGACGCGGGCGGGAGAACCAACTGAATTTCTAAAGGTAAGCCCATTTATGTCTCGGCTCAATTGCCATGTTGCAAGTTTCAAGACGCTAGTCGACGGCAAACCTCACGGCAGAACACAACGGCATCTATTTCGGTCAAGACCACAGCAAGACCATGTAAATGGTGCCACCATTGCAGTTGCACCTGTGCCGTATTCGGATTGGCAAGGGCTATTGGAGGTGGGATATGGGGATATCGAAAACAGCGGATGGGGACCAGTTCAAATAAATGATTGGCAATGGCTTGGACCGTATGACTTATTTCCGTCTGAGGAGGGAGAATGACCGTCTACACAGATCGCAGTTCCGGTTCATGAAGCTATATATACCTTATAGGATATTGACCCTAAACTCCCCCACTGCGCACTGGATAAACGGTCCAGAAAGTCCGCCAGTTGTCATTCCGTAGCGGTCAATCGGTTTCGTAGCGTCTTCCATGCCATCTTTCAATATGTTCGTTGTTGCCATGACATGCTTTTGCCTTCCATATCTACACACGCCTTAATGAACTTGGAGAGAAACGAGAGTTGTAAGCCAGAAAGGCTCACCTGCCCACTCTCAAATGGATAGACAAGTGTGCCTGAACCATCGACAGCAAATTTACAGTCTCGACTGAATTCAAGCATGAACATCATTGGCTCTTTGTAGCCAGCAGTAGCGATTGTTTCCCAATGTCGAAAATTGTCAACTAATCCACCAATGTCATTTGCTTCTGACAACGATAGCTCAACTATGATAACACTTGGATCACTGGTTCTTTGCGTGTCCATCTTCGGAAAAGCCTCCCGAACAATTTGGAGTAACTTGGAGTTAAGAAGAGGCCAATCGAAATACAAGTTGATAGGGACCGTCGCGCTGAAAATTCCGAGTGGCACGCTGATCAATACCAATTGTGAATACTGTTAACCTGTTCAAATTCTCCAAGTGTAATATTTGGATTGTTTACAGCCAATAATCCACAGGCCCAAAACTCCTGATTTGCGGCCAATTTCGCGGATGTCAGCTGTCAAGATAGTAAAGAAGGGCAACCAATAGAATTGGTGTTTTGCGCGATGTGCACATTGTGCTGAAAAACACAATTGTAAATATGATGGTTTGTCTAGACTGGCAAAATGGTCTGATAGAAAAATTGGCGAAAAAACTCGCGCTTTTGCCGGGAATTGAATCAGCTTAAATCTAGTAATGAAAATACTGCATCCTCAAAGAAAGACCAGGGCAGATCGTTGAACATCAAACATAACGGGCGGTACCGAATAGCGTAATGCCATCGCTGCAAAAAATATCTGGGACACTAGTTCAGACTCTAAGCCTACCACAAAAGGCACCAAGGCATGGAAAACGCAAATTTGCTGAATTGTCTACCAAGACCAGCCGTGTCTCAGTTTATGTTTTGCGCGCTCACAAATTGCTTTTTCTGCTGAAGGATCTCGACGGCAACCTGCTAGCAAAACTTACAACATGCCCTCTTAAGGTAGGTCGAATCGGCACACCTTTGTTACTTACCGTCATATGGGATTTACCAAAGCGATTCGAAATCAGCATCAACAGAACAATCGTAGCAAGCCTCGACAAAGAGCAGAAAATTCCAAATCAACTGGAGATAAAATTCAATTCGAATCGTCAAAAGCCGGATTTATTTGATTATTCTCACCGAAACCAAGCTGTAAAAAGAGACCGTGAACAGAAAATTGCAGGTGAGAACTTGGATGAAGCCTATCTTGTCTCCGCCCTGAAAAGAGAGCTAGCGCAGATACAAGACCTGCTCCAACTGATGCAAAGCGGGCACCATCACCATGCGTATGGCCTAGCAACAAGAATACGTTTGCTTTTACTATCGGGCAGACCACTTGGATTAATCCACACCTGCGCAGCGTTGAAAGGGAAACCTCTAACCGTATTTACATATCCCTCAGCACAGGAACCCTTGCCAGATGTTGTTGCCGAGGGATTCTACATCGACAGAAATCTTTCGCCTTTGCGGATGGAACCATTCGTAAATCCAATTGATATTGGGGTTTGGCTCGAACTTTCGGGTGGTTCTCTCGATGGTGAGGAGTTTACGAACTGGCAACTGCTAAAATCCGTTGGCGACACGGTCGCTGCGCATGTTGATCCTGTGATTGATCCTCTTGTTTCAGCTATCCGCAAGCAAACTGCTCAAGCTGGGCCACTCTCCAGTGGTCCTGCAGATGCATTAGAAACCATGATTTTTAAGGTAGGAGAAACCTGCGCGATTCTGATCGAAGAATTGCTGTTTGGATTTTCTCTAAGACGCAACCAATTGCTAATGAGCAATTTTAGAACTCATAGGCGATTCGAAATGTAAATGGAACTTCGCAGCTTCTAGCAATAACAATTACGACAGCCACCTATTGCATCTGTAACTGTCTCGTCATCAATGAAGCCAAAGAGCGTCCATTTTGTGCATTCAAAAGGTGATACGCAATGTCAAATGATATCGATGATGACAAGTTATTGTCCTCTAGTGAATCTGCTAAATCAGAGGATGGCGGCGAAGGAGGCAACAATCGCTATCAGAACCTCATCGATGAATATAAGGAGGCCAGCCATTATCATCGCCTACATATAACGTTATTGTTTGGACAACTGACTGTATACTTGGGTGTTAGCGGTGCATTGATCAATTTTGTTACAAAGGATTCTGGCCCTGAAGGTCTAATGCTTACTTTAATTGGAGTTTTTGGATGTATTATTTCATTCGTTTTCTTAATCCAGCACGAACGTGTATATGCATCATCTTATAGCGCAAGAAGCAGAGCAGAATATATTCAGCACCTATTGGATTTGGAATTATATAAGCCTAACATATCTCAATTTGATATTCAAAAGCTATTACCATTGGGGGAAAACACGTCAAATAGAATCAATTCGATTGTAAATAAAACGGAGGCTGCCTCAGCCAATCGCCTGCTTTATATTTCCGGATTCATTTATTGGATATTTGCTTGCCTCTATGGCTTTATTAGTGCGCTGGTCTAATTGTAATCGAAAAACCAACAAAATTGACAAATCAATTCAACTATTTAAATTTACATTGAACAACATAGAAAACTATTCAAACAATATCTTCCTCCCTTTCTTAATAAATCTGCCAAAAACAATTATCTTTGGTTCGGTTACCAGCGAACTGCGAGAAAATACTGGTATACATATACCTCCGCTGTGCCGTGCTGAAGGGGTTTCTAAAGCGTCCGCTGATTTACTTCGAGCCTCCTCAGCTATCGCTTGGCATTTTGGATAACCAGATTCATTTTGGCTTGTTAATTCGGGATTCCCAGCTCTTAGCGGAAATATGTTGAACAGTTTTCCGCTGAATTTTACTTCGAAAATACTGAAATAGCGCGGCTTGTCATTCTGACCCTTCTTGGGGTTCGCAAACTCTCCGCTTTTCGTTTGATGAAACTTTACTTCTTCAATTGACGTTGTTTGATCTTTTGCTGAATAAAATACGGCTTTTTGACCATAGGTAAATCGTGAAGGATTATATGGATTGGCGTATCCACTTTTGGGAGCAAAAACCACTTCAATCAATTGTGCCGGTTCAAAGACCATATTCAAGGATCGCAGGTTTCTTGTTATTTCTGCTATGTCCTTAGGATTTATTCCACGGCTAAGGAGAAGTTGAACACCGTCGTGATTGACTGCGCTTAGGCGATAAACTGAATAGTTCACTGGAGTGAGACTGAGATGCTCAAGCATTCACTCAAGGCCTCGAGCCGATTCGACAGTTTGCACCACTGACAAGAGGTTAGCGAAACTACCATCGAGCATGTGATTCAGGGCGCTGAGCCCGTCGAATTGTTCCTTGTCCATATTTAACCAATGCAATTCTGCTTCTTTATCGTCATTGAAAAGAAAACCCAATCCAACACTGATGCCGATGATGTACGTCATTCTGTCTTTCAAATCGCCGGTAATAGGAGGAACTTGACCCGACAAGATAAGCTGGCAAAGTCCCAAATCATTCTCAAGGTTTAACAGTTTTGCCGTTTGCAATTCATTGAGATTCCATCTTTGACAGATTTTGCGATAACCATCTGTAAGCCCAGCTGGAGTGCTACTGGCTTGAGTAAATAGCTTCAAAAATGGATCTGGATTTTTTTTAGCGCGAACTTGACTAGGTTCACGGCTTATGCGCAGCGCGAACGCATCTGGAGCTTCAGTCAGTGGCTCTCGACCAAGTTTTTTTCCCGCATCACCAAATTCACGAACTGAAGCAATTTGGCCAAACATGCCTTTTTGGGTATTGGTTCCAAATTCTGCTTCTAACTTTTGCTTAGCGTCGTCGCGTATCTGTTCCTTTTGCTGAAGGTTCTGGCTAGTTTTCATGGGTGCTTTCCTCAACCAACGTCAACTTCAGAAACTCCTCAATCATTTTTTCAATTCTTGAAATGAGCTCGAATTGCTTAACTGGGGCTTCAATGTCCGTGAGATCATTGACCAAGATTATTCGCTCCAAAAACAGCCCGGCATCTACTAACTCGGATTTTTCACTTGTGACTTTGCAATTCCAACGGCCATCTTTATCCACTATTTGGAATCTAATAGCCGGTTCGACCACAATTGAACTCACCGAGCGAGCTCTCTCTATTAGTTTATTGCTTTTGTCGACCTTTAGAATGTCACTAGCACTGACTTTGCCAGTCATTTCAAAATGGTAGTTGGCATCAGAACGAATTGAGCTGATTTCAATTTCCACGAACTCATCTAGACATGCCTGATAGGCTTGAAGGATTATTGAGTTCACAAAATCCGTCTGATGCACAGGTACATTCGTAAAAGTTGCGATCATTCGATCAGCTGCCAATGTGAAGGAGTTGTTGCCTCCAAAAATGCGAAGTGACACTGAGTAATCGCCAAGTGAATTTCCGTCGGTTCGTACGAGGTCCCCAGGCTGAATAAATAACCTCTCTCCTAATGCATGATGTATTGCCTTGAAAAACCGTGTGGGCACATCTGTCCAAGATAAGATTGGGGCTTTGAGTGTCGCTGTCGATTGGAGAGAGCATGTCTTTAGTCGCACTGTATTCATGCTATTGTCCGCTAATTTTGTTGAGTGTTATAGACCATAAGCGCCAACCACTGATTAAGGCAATTATTATTCCGCCGGCGGGTGACTGGAGTGATAGTTCACCAAACCTCTATTGTTACAATGAAGTTGGAGTTCCCCCGGTTTAGTGGACGGTTATACGCTAGCAGATTCTAGCCGTTCAGCCTGTCTCCTTTCGTAAGCTATGGGGGACTTGTATCCGAGCGCCGAATGACGGCGGGCGGGATTGTACCAACCCTCGATGAACTCGAAGACGGCCATGCGGGCCTCGGCCTTTGTGCTAGAATAGGGGATATGTAAGGCAGAACTCGTTCAAACATGAGAGACGGCTTGATGGTAGCCAACAGGCCCTTTGTTAGGCCCCTAAGAGAAGGATGGATACGACATGCAGCGAGTACTCCTAATCGCCATATTCGTGGCCGCCTTGTTGCCATCACATACCTTAAAAGCCCAAGTCACCATAAATGGTTTGGTTGACTGTGGTGTGTGGGTAAAAGCAAGAGAAACCGACCGGTCATCAGCCTTAGAACACCGTCTTCTGGGGCTTTTAAATGGCATGGCGTTGGGATCGAAGCGATAGGCCAATCTCTGAAGATCAAGTGTTTCTTTGGATGGACAATTATTGCAGGAAAACACCGTTAAGTAACGTGATCAAGGGTGCTTTATCGCTTGTGAATGAGCAAACCGACAGTGCCTTTCATCGTTCCTTACCGAAACCCTGAAGTCGTTTCCAACCTTTGGTTTTAAATTTGGACGGGAGCGAACTTCTCCCCTCATGCAACCAATTGAAGTCTAACCGCGCCAAATCCCACTGCACATTCACCCGCTTAAACACCTGAAGTATCGCCGACCATGTCTCTACTTCAGGCCGCAGCTTTAGCTCTGTCAAGAAACACGTAGAGAGAACGTGGCGACCGCCAACGACACCACACTAGGCTCAACACTCCAGCCCCGCCCAACACCGTCTCATTTTAGACGAATAAACCTGTCCCTGACCATATCGCAGTCAATTACGAATCCTTGCCAACCAGCTCTTTTTGCATGTGCAGACAACGGTTTCCTTGGCTTGAACATCTCTGGAGTTTGAAGGTCTGCTGACAGAAAAAAAGCCGAGCACCTAGACAACTTTTCATCAGCCAATACTACGTACAGAGGGAAATAAATCCCCGCCGTCATACGCTCAAATTGAGGCTTCCAGGCAGCTCCCAGAATCTGCTTGGGCAAACGGTCAACATCTTTGACGCGAGCGGTTTTAACTTGAGACAGATACCCGCAAAAGTCACAGATCAAATCGGAGCATTTGAAATTCGTTGGCAACAGCCTTGTTGTTTTTTCCCTTTTGCAGGAAGGGCAGACGCACCAACTGGCCACATATTGCTCTCCCCAATCTCCAAGCTTTTGTTTTTCTGTAACCATGCCCTTGTTGTATCGATTATCCAATTAAGACCATTTTCGAAGTCAGATCACGATAGCACGCACAGAATTGCAAATCCCTGCTGAAACAGTATCGGGCGCTATCTGTCTGTCGTCAAATGAAGTCGAACAACTGGCAGGTAGTCCATAAATTGGGAACACATCATATTAGCCCGCACAAGTTGCTTTGGTATATCCACCACCTCTTTGTGACTGTTTTCCGTCGACTTTATGAGTGGAATCCTCAAGGCGGCTTACAACCTTTTTCACCACATTTTAGGTCGGGGCCATATACAATAACCCTAGTACCCCTCTGTCCACTCGTACCCCTCCCTGTCACACTCCTGTCACACTGGTCACACTAGGTTCTTTATCTGTTCTGATCTTGTGTAGCTCTCATAAAGATCGTAGACTGCGACAAGCAGCTGAATATATTCAGTCTTTTTGATAGAGCCGAAGGCGGTTAGCTGGATAGAGCGCTGCCCTCCGAAGGCAGAGGCCAGAGGTTCGAATCCTCTCAGGTGCGCCACCTCCCTCAAGCGAGAATTTAGCCCCTGTATCCGCTCAGGTCAGATCACGTAAAGACTGCGCCATTAAGGCATAGCCATCATAGGCGTAGTCGTTGT
>JAAEOH010000076.1 GCA_024244645.1 Hyphomicrobiales bacterium | reverse complement strand
TTGCAAACTGTGCTCATCCGACTCATGAACACATTGCGTCTGTTAAAGCCGATAAGTGCAAAGTAGCTAAAAATCATATGACACAAAAACCGAGCACAACAAACTTGAAAAAGGGAGCTAGAAGCGGCCCGAAATCAAGTGCCCACAATGCAAACTGACCAATCGTCTGTTTTTTGGTCTCGAGCATTCCCAAGTGTGCAATTTCATCAACTCGAATACGTGAAACCGCTGTTGTTTCTCGTAATGTCCGAAACTGGTTTACAAGCGAGGCTGCCGAAATCGCCGATGCCTATCGCTATGTCGAGTCGCGCCAGAAGACCGGGATCGTCGTCATTAACATCACGCCAGAAGACAATAATATGGAATCTTGAACGGCACAGTTTTGAACTGTTCGGTCTGCAATATTGGGAATTTTGCAAGTAACCTTAATTCTTGGGATAACATTTCAGCGAAGAGCAATCGAACTGACCCCTTCCGAATTCGTGCATAGCCATATCGCAGCTAAAAGCCGGAGAGCTTTGCATTAATCAGTTCATGTTTCGTCGCGACATTGCCGCCTGAAATAAATTGCTGGCGGTTGATTTGGTCTCTATTTTCAATCCACCAGCGATCCGGATTTAATCCTCCATTTGTGACTTTGCGCCTTGGAGCAAGTCATGTTCAAATGCTTTTAATTGATAATGGCCGGCTTTAATGCGCCATCAAAACCGGCAGGTTGGATTTGGCCAACATTTCCCGCGTCGTTCCGCCCAATAACCACTCTTGCAGTCTGGAATGTCCATAGGCACCCATGACTATCAGATCGGCATCCTTGTCGACCGCGTGCTGGAGCAACACGTCTGCTACATCCCTACCCGCACTGGCGAGCTGGTCCACGGTTATTTTCATGCTATGGCGGGCAAGAAAAAATGCCATGTCATCTCCAGGATTGGCGCCTGACGGATTGCCGTCGGGATCCACCACAACAACCCGAACCTCCTCAGCACCATCCAACAGAGGAATGCTTTGATGGAAGGCCTTAGCGGCTTCCGGTTCGCCGTTCCAGGCCATCAATATGCGTTTCGGTTCGGGTAGCGGATCGTCGCCTGCTCCAAGAGTCAGCACGGGCATCCCCGAATCGAACAGGATGCCGTTGAAGGCATCCGTCATGAGATCATTTTCCGGCACAGTCCGGTTGGGAAAGACAGTGATATCCGCATATAGCGCATGCTTGGACATGGTTCGGCTGATCATTCCCTGATCGACGCATTCAACCAGAGTAGAAGCCGAAACATAGTCCTCCTGGACCAACGCCTGGATGCTCTCGGCCCGGGTGTGTGCATACTTTTGGCAACACGTTCAGGCTCATCGGTGTTATAAATAACAGGCAATCCGGGGTAGCTGGTCGCTGGTATCGTTTTGAGGATGCCATACACAACCAGATTGAGATGCGCGCCCAGATTACCGGCAAGCGAAATTACCGGTTTGACGGCTTCGATCGGCTCATCCGCCGAATGAACCGCAAGAAGCGTGGTGATGGTCATCGTATTTTCCTCCATCTGGTTGATTAAATGGCTAAGGTTGTTTGCGCCAGATTGACAGCGCGAATCCACCCGATTTCCACATCAGCTTTGGTCCCGGAATAGTTCGCCGCAGCCAGGGAAAAGCCATCAGACAGTATATTGGAAAATCCAAGAACGATGATGACGGTTTGCGAAAATCCGGCTCCCTTGACACCGACAACTATGGCAAAAGTAGTGACCGCTCCACCTATACCACCATAGATGAAATCCCGGAGGTATCCGCGTGACAGCGGCTTTGCCAGTCTTTATTGGATTTCTTCCCAACTGTGACCGTGTTGCATTGACGTTCCCGTTTGTTTTCATCGGGTATCCAGGCGGCCTCGTTTGGTACGCTTCCTACCGCCACAATCTCGCCGGTTTGCCGTCTTCCATAAACCGAAACTTGATTGCATCGGAATAGAATACTCAGCGTTTTGCCGGTTTACACGATTCGCCTATTTCATTTGCACCATGGGAACATAGAAACGACAGGCACAGGTTGAGGCACCCTCTGTTACGAGACACATATGTGATCAATCACCTGCCGCACGCCAGGCGCTGACCATGCGGCGCTTTCGACGAGATCGCGTTGATAAAGCGCGTTTACAGATCCGCTGAGTGTGACGGTGTCACCAGAGACCGTCACATTTATTTGCCTGACTTCCCGTTCGGTGTTTCTAAAAAGCGCATCCTTGATCTCCTTCCGGACGTCAGCGGAAGTGGCTCTGGGCTTCAGTGTCAATTGATTTGTAAGACCCCTGACCCCCGCCACATGCCGAACATGATCCGAGATTTGGGACCGCTGATGTTGCCAGTCGACCTCACCAGTCAACGTGACAAAACCATCCTGCACCCTTGCTTTCACACTGCTGTTTGGGACAGAAACACTCCACTCAAGAATGCGCGCGATACGTTCTGCGATCCTTCCGTCGTCCAGGCGGATTTCGGTGGGCAGGTTGACTGCGATCTCATCGGCAACTGCCTTAACGCCCTTTACTCTTTTTGCCGCCTCGCAGGCTGCATATTTTTCGGGAAAACTCGACACGTGTCCGATCAGTGCAACCGATCCGTCCGATGTTGTAACGCCAATATGTGTTTCGTCGACAATAGGATCCCAGCGGATCTCCTCCAGCACACGTTGTTTTATAGTGGAATCCGGCATCATAACCGCCTCCCGTTCATAATGTTTTTTTGCATAATTAGATTGCCGAAGTTGCAAGGCAATCGATTGACGTGCATCAATTGACGGATGTCACGATTTGGTTGCGACCACGATGAGCGATCAAACCGGAAAGCGAACAGACCAGAAGATCTGTTGGGCGCTGTTGTTGAATCCATCATAACGATCGACATCGACGGCAAAATTCAGTCCGCTGTCAAATCGACCGATAAATTGTTCAGTAATATGAAAGAGGATTTCGTCTGCCGCAATGTCAATTTTCTAATACCCGAGCCGTGAGCTAGTCAGCATGATGACTACATTCGCTACTATCTCAAAATCGGAAAAAAACGCATCATCGGCTTAGGTTGTGAGATTCTCGGTAAAAGAATTGACGGTTCAACCTTTCCGCTACATCTGTCTGTTAGCGAGTATTGGGATGGAGATGAGTCCAATTTTTGCAGTGTAATCCATGATTTGGCGGCCTGTAAGTCAACTGAACAGGCTCTGAAACGATCCCAAAGGCTCGAAGCCATCGGCCAGCTCATCGGCGGAATTGCCCACGATTTCAACAATCTGCAGACGGCGATATCAAGCAATGTTAAACTGCTTCAACTTAGGATTGAACACCATTTGCAACTTAAGCTGCTGCGGGATGCCCGCGAAGTTGCAGAACTTGGTGCGAATGTGACCGACCGGCTTCTTGCCTTTGCTAAGCGCAGAGTATTCCGTCCGGAAATCGTAACTATCAACACACTTGTCCGTAATGTTTCAAACCTGTTGAAGCGAACATCAAGCAGCCATATCGAATTTGACACCTCTTATACCAACGCCTTTGGAAAATCCATGCGGAACCTGTGCAGGTTGAAACGGCGCTGCTCAATCTGGCCATCAACGCCCGTGACGCCATGCCAAATGGTGGCAGCTTGATTGTTGGAACAAACAATGCTGCTATCGACCAACAGTATACGGCTCGGGAAGTCGGCGTCGATCCAGGCGAATATGTGCGCATTTCGGTATCAGATACTGGCAAGGACATGCCCGGCGAAATGTTCCGTAAGGTTTTCGAACCTTTCTTTACGACCCAAAAGAGCTGGTCGCGGTACGGACTGTGCTTGTCCATGGATTATGGATTTGCCTAGCAAACTGGCGGAAATGTAACGATTTATACGGAGCAGGAATTTGGAACGACGGCAAACCTGTATCTGCCGCGTCACGGCGGCACCGCCAAAACACTACCCAGAGTTCCGGCAATATTACAACGTACAATTTCACGGGGTCGGCGAACTGGTTTTGGTCGTCAAAGACGATCCGCGTGTGCGCAAACTGCCGTTGCAGCGCCTGGTGGTGCCCAATTATCACTCAATCCCTGAGCGCGACGGCACTGAAGCTCTCCGCATTCTTGATGAGACGTCCGGTATTGAATTGGTACTTACCGATCTGGTCATGCCGGGTGGAATTTCAGGATAAGAAGTTGCCGATACTTTTCACCGTCAACATTCCAATATCAGTGTCCTGTTGACCTCCGGATATGCTGAGGATTTCGTTCGTTCTGACAAACTCTTGATCCGTCGTGACCAGGATCGGATGTATGTGGCCGGCGATATTCCAGGCCGCATCATATATGGATCCTCGCCAACCGATGGATGGATTAAGAGGCAAATGCGCTGCTGTGAGATCGATTGATAACCGCGCCAAGGAGCGGCGCGACCGACACGATCTGTAACCGGTCGCCAGCTACCTCCTCAGCATCATCAGGCAACTCAATGCTGTCTGTCACCAAAAGCTGGCTAACATCTCCGCGGACCAGATCGTTGGCACCGTCCTGGCCAAGCAGGGCATGGGTTGCCACAACGTGAACGTTCTTTGCACCGTTCTCAAGACATGTCCGCGCCGCACGCCTCGCCGTTTCACCGCCGACAATCATGTCATCGACAATGTAGACCGTACGCCCATCGACATCTCCAGCAAAAAGGGATCCGGACACAGCTCCGCCGCTTCGTCGTTTTTCCATCATCCCAAACGCAATGTCACGACCCGAAACGGTTTCCAATGCCTCTTGGAATAGTTGTGCCCGTTTAGTTCCACCGGCGTCGGGAGACACGACGGCGTAGCGCTCCGAATTCATTGTGGCCGCCAAACATTCGGCAAACAGCTTATGCGTATCAACGTGAATGGATTGACACCGATATGCATTTTGAAATGCTATGACCGTATGTGCATCGAGCGTAATGATCATATCCGTTCCCACCGCTTCAAAAAGCGCTGCCACATATTTTGTCGTCACCGGATCGCGCGCTTTTGTCTGACGGTCCTTACGCGAATATGCGAGATACGGAACGACCGCTGTCACCCTTGCGGCACCGTTTTCTTTGCAGGTAGCAATGAAAAAAAGCAGCCTGCAAAGCTTGTCATTGGCTGATGCATATGAAGTGCCGTTGAGGCTGTGGAGCACATAGACATCCTTGCCTCTGACACTTGTCAACGGGCGTGCCTTGTGTTCGCCGCCATCGAACTCGCGTTCCTCATGCAGCGAAACCTGGAATCCGCCTGCAGCGGCAATTTTGCGTCCCAGTTTGTCACTTCCGTTCAATGCAAAAAACAGCATGGCACCACTCTTGGTCTTGTCAAAATGTTCAGACGGCTCTGCCGTGGACAGGTTGTCGGCCAATATAAGTCGTGTATCGGTTCGCCAATTGACGAGCGTCAATCGACGGTCAGCTATAGGATGGATAATGGCACCTCGGAAATCTTTGGCCGCATACCATCAAAGAACTGCGAGGGTGGAACCATGAACGCCACAGGCATAAAAACACTTGATCACGCGCCCAGCGTCGTCCAAGCATGGCTGAATGAACTGCGTGGCGCGGCCGGTCTGCCCGACAAGCAGCAGGCATACATGCTCTTACGTGCAACGCTTCATGCTGTGAGAGACTGGCTTTCGGTAGACGAGGCTGCCCAACTGGCGGCACAGTTGCCCATTCTTGTTCGCGGCATCTACTATGAAAGCTGGAACCCATCGTCCACTCCCGTGCATCCGCGTGGCAAAGGAGCGTTTCTGCAACGTGTCAATGCAGGGTTCACCAAAAAGCCGCTGCCAGATGTAGAAGGCTCGGTATCCGCCGTATTCGCATTGCTAAAAGCGCATGTTTCTCCTGGTGAGATCGACGACGTTGTCAGGGCGATGCCGAAGGATATCAGGCGGCTTTGGCCATAATAGGGTGAGACCTGTAGTGCTGCACAGCGCCAAAAGGAAGTTCAACCACGTTCCCGGACGGGTGTGCAAAAAGAGGCAACCCATGAGGTTTACCGACAAGGTTGATTTTCTGAAATACCCCTCATCATACCCACGGCCGACCACAGATGTGCAGGTGAAGGAAACACACACCGCCATAGTATTTTTAACGGACGACCGGGCTTACAAGATGAAAAAACCCGTCCGCTTTGCATATCTAGATACTATGGAGCTGGACGCCCGGGAGCACCTTTGCCGGGAAGAGTTTCGTCTTAATTCACAATTGTCCGGAGATACCTATCTGGGTGTCGTTCCGCTGAACATAGGCACCGACGGCAGGTTCGCCCTGAACGGTTCGGGAAAAATCTCCGACTGGTTGGTCGAGATGAAGCGTCTGCCTGACGCGCATTTTCTTAACAACCGCATTGCCAGCAAAAACGTCTCACAAAACGAGATCCGAGGTTTGGCTGCGTATCTGTCCGAGTTTTATCTCAAGCAGCTGCGTGATCCGGTGCGAACTCAGATCTATCTGGACCATCTCATACGGGAATCGCTTGTCAATGACCAACATCTATTGGCCATGCGGGCGAAACTGAATTGCCCCTTACTTGAATCGGTTTTAAAGACGGCACACTCTCGGTTGCACGACCACATGCCGGAAATAAAAGACCGCATTTCCAAAGGACTTATTGTCGAGGGACACGGCGATTTGAGACCCGAACATGTATGTCTCGTCACACCGCCGGTCTTGTTCGACAGGCTTGAATTCGATCCGAACATGTTGCCTATAGATATATATGACGAAGTGAATTATCTCGGACTTGAATGCCAACATGCCGGTGCCGCGTGGATCGGCCCGTTGTTGTTGCGTCAACTGGATAATAGACTTGGTCATGCACCGTCGCCAGGATTGCTTGAAACCTACGGCGTTTTTCGAATACTGCTGCGCGCACGATTGGCGATCGATCACTTGTTAGACCCGCATCCTTCAACGCCGGAAAAATGGATAGAGCAGTCTCGGTCCTATGTGAGAGCGGCAACTGATGTCATTTGTCTTAACCAGACAGACGCCAGTCAATCCTTGCCTTAATCAAGACGGCTCAAAATTTTCGCCCTGTAAATCGATCAATTTGCTGGCGTTTGATTTGTCCTTGCTACGCTGCACCCACTCCCTCACTGTCACTTTCGCGATTGCAACGGTTTAGCAGTTCCACCACCTCCAAATTATCAACCTGGCCAAATCGCGAATAATAACTCCCTACGGAGGAAAACGGTTCCGGAACCAGCAAGCACACCACTTCATCGACTTCTGACTGCAACCGTGCGAGCGTGGATCTCGACGCAACCGGAAGCGCCAGAATGATGCGTTCGGGATGGCGCTGTTTGACGATTCTGATGGCAGCGCGCATCGTCGCGCCCGTTGCCACGCCATCGTCGATGATTATGGCAGTCCGGCCTGTCAGAGATATCGATGGACGCCCGTTCAGATACATTTCACGTCTTCGTTTCAACTCCGGCAATTCGGCATTTGCCATTTTCTTTATGTCCTGGCGGGACAAACCAAGCGCGATCGCCACATCTTCATTGACAGTGACTTCAAGTTCATCGCCATAGGCCACCGCCCCCACTGCAAGTTCAGGTTGCCATGGAACACCAATTTTACGAATTAGAAGTACGGCCAAGGGAAGCTTGAAGCGCTCGGCAACAGCAGCGCCTACAGGAACGCCGCCTCTCGGTAAGGCGACAACAACCGTTGACTTCGGGTCAAACTCCGGCAATCGGTCTCCCAATTGACGACCAGCATCTTCTCTGCTGGAAAAATGCCCCATCCCAAACACGTGTAAATCTCCAATCCAAATGTATCGGCTGTTTCAACAGTCACGAGACATTCTCTCTCACTGACAGAAAACGTTACATCTTCGATGCATTTTGTTTTTGACATCGATCAAGTCGGACCACATGCATGCGCACTCTTGAGATGAACTGACACCGAATTTTTTCAGCGGGGTGATCCATGATTTTCCGGAACATTTGAGCAGTTGGTACCGCCATGGACCTGCACATAACTGTTGATGAATTCAGACGAGAAGCTACAGCCCCCCATCCTTAGGCCTATAGGCAAGCCTGTTAGCGAGCGCTACACTGTCCAGCCCCATTTTCATGTGCCAGTTTCTGAAACGGTTTCTGGTACTGGTGCACGCATGTTTAGGGCGTGATGCGGGCGTATGTGGTTGTACTGCCTGAGCCACTGATTAATGACAACCTGGGCCTGTTTTGTGGTGCTGAACCACTCGGCGTTCAATACCTCATGACGCAGCGTTCCGTTGAACCGTTCGTTGTAGCCATTCTCCCAGGGCGATCCCGGATAGATCTGGA
>JAAEOH010000075.1 GCA_024244645.1 Hyphomicrobiales bacterium | reverse complement strand
CTTGGTGTCACCTCTGTGTAACCGGTTGAGTGTAACCGTTTTTGCGTAACTCTTTGTTTCTTATGGGTACGGGGTCCAGTGAGATCTTCTCTCTTTCCCCACACGCCGCTCTTTCGATTTTGAGACTCTTCCTACCGCCAACCACTGTACTAGAGTTCCACTGAAGGTACACAGCACAGCAATCACACACACAAGTGGTGTATCCGTTAATTACCAGTCCTTGCCAAGGACACATGAAGAGTGATATATTCATTAGTTGTATAAACTCGGCGTAACTTGGTGTCACCTCTGTGTAACCGGTTGAGTGTAACCGTTTTTGCGTAACCGTTTTTGCGTAACCGGTTGAGTGTAACCGTTTTTGCGTAACTCGGTGTCACCTCTGTGTAACCGCTTGAGTGTAACCGCTTGAGTGTAACCGTTTTTGCGGTAACCGGATCTCGATGGTGAGATGCGAGACTCTTCCCACCGCCAACCACTGTACTAGAGTTCCACTGAAGGTACACAGCACAGCAGTCACATACACAAGTAGTGTATTAGTTAATTACCAGTCCTTACCAAGGACTGGTAATTAACTGTTGAGTCGCACTGTGAACAT
>JAAEOH010000074.1 GCA_024244645.1 Hyphomicrobiales bacterium | reverse complement strand
ACTCACAACACACAAAGGACGAACTGCCCGTCTGGCTGCACCACTACAATTGGCATCGCCCGCATGCCGGGATAAAAAGACAAACACCCATCAGCCGAGTGGGATTAGACCTGAACAACCTCATGAGACTCCACAGCTAGGCTAACCGGATTCGAAGTTCACGAACTTGCCAGTGCCTTGACGCCATCGGCGACAAATTGCACCGAAAGAGCTGCGAGCAACACGCCCAGAAGCCGGGTCAGGATGGCTGTCCCGGTTTCACCAAGCAATCTTTCCAGACGGTTGGCGATGAGAAACGCCACAAACAGGGCGGTTACCACAACAAGCAAGATTCCAATCAGTTCGAACCGTTCCACCGGTTTGGAAAACTTTGACGACAGAAGAACAATGGCCGATATGGAGCCGGGACCCGCAATGAGCGGGATAGCCAGCGGAAATGCGGCGGTGTTGCGGATCTGGTCCTTGGTGACTGCGCGTTTTGCGCTCTCTTTCCTGCGTGCCTGTCGTTTGTCGAATATCATCTCGAAGGCAATCCAGAAAAGCAGCAGTCCGCCAGCCACGCGGAATGCAGGGATGGTTATGCCGAACATCGACAAAATGCCGGACCCCGCAATTGCGAACACGGTTAGAATGATAAATGCGATGATGCAGCCGCGCAACGCTACCTGAAAGCGCTCCGCCTGGTTCATGCCAACCGTCAGTGCAAGAAAGAGCGGCGCGTTGCCTGGCGGGTCCAGCATGACCAGAAGTGTGACCAGCGCGTTCATCAGGGAATCATACGATGCCATGGCAGCCTCTGTTGTGTGTGATGCCTGCCGTATTTGGTACGGCGGTCAGATGTGAGTGGCGGTTAAAAAAACTGCGTTTTTCAATCATTTGCGGGTTCATTTCAGACATTATCAAATGGCCAGATGTGGAAAATTTGCCGGCTTAAATTCCATGCGAATCACGCGATTGGTCTCGATTGTGCCATAGTCTCGCGGATTTTGTGCGAAAGACTATTCCTGCGTTCAATTAAATGGTTGTTTTTGTTAATAAAAAAGACCGCGTAAGTGGTGTTCCATTATTGGCTTTTGTTAGGCTGATCGTCTATAAATGGCGCAACTGATTCTATACCAATTGACGAGCATTTTATTTGTCAGAACATGATAATTCGATGACGCCTCCGTCCGATCCTCCGGGCGTTGAACCGATCTCCATAATGGAGGAAATGCAGCGGTCTTATCTCGACTACGCCATGAGCGTGATCGTCAGCCGCGCATTGCCCGATGTACGTGACGGATTGAAGCCGGTTCACAGGCGCATTCTCTATGCAATGCACGAGAGCGGATACCACTGGAACCGCAAATACGTGAAGTCGTCCCGCATTATCGGTGACGTCATGGGTAAGTATCACCCGCATGGCGACCAGGCGATCTATGACGCTATGGTGCGTATGGCGCAGGACTTTTCCATGCGCGTACCGCTCATCGATGGTCAGGGCAATTTCGGCTCCATCGACGGCGACCCTCCCGCCGCAATGCGTTACACGGAATCGCGCCTTGCCAAGGTCGCGCATGAGCTGCTCGAGGATATCGACAAGGATACGGTTGATTTTCAGGAGAACTACGACGCATCGGCACGGGAGCCGCGGGTCTTACCGGCGCGCTTCCCGAATTTGCTCGTCAACGGTGCCGGCGGCATCGCCGTCGGCATGGCCACCAACATTCCGCCGCACAATCTCGGCGAAGTGATCAAAGGCTGTATAGCGCTGATCGACAACCCGTCTATCGAGCTTGACGAATTGCAGCAGATCATACCTGGCCCGGACTTCCCAACAGGCGGATTGATACTCGGACGCTCGGGTATCCGCTCCGCCTACGAGACCGGACGCGGTTCGGTCGTTATGCGCGGCGTCGTCAATGTTGAAGAGATGCGTGGCGAACGTGAAGCTCTGATCATCACCGAGATACCGTATCAGGTGAACAAGGCGTCGATGATCGAGAAGATGGCCGAACTGGTGCGCGACAAGCGCATCGAGGGCATATCGGACATTCGCGACGAGTCGGACCGCGACGGCTACCGGGTCGTCATCGAGCTGAAGCGCGACGCCGTTGCTGATGTGGTTCTCAACCAGATTTACCGCTTCACACCGCTGCAGACGTCATTCGGCTGCAACATGGTCGCCCTCAATGGCGGCAAGCCGGAGCAGATGAACCTGATGGACATGCTGAGGGCTTTTGTCGCCTTCCGCGAGGAGGTTATCAGCCGGCGCACCAAATTCCTCCTCAACAAGGCGCGTGACCGTGCCCACGTCCTGGTCGGTCTTGCCATAGCCGTTGCCAATATCGACGAAGTGATCGCCCTGATCCGCAAGGCGCCCGATCCGGGAACCGCGCGCAGCCAGTTGATGGAACGACGCTGGCCGGCAAAGGACGTCGCACCGCTGATCGTGTTGATCGATGATCCGCGTCACAAGATCAACGAGGACGGCACCTATAACCTGTCGGAAGAGCAGGCCCGCGCCATTCTCGAGCTGCGCCTGGCGCGTTTGACGGCGCTTGGTCGCGATGAGATCGCCGATGAATTGAACGAGATCGGTGCGGAGATCAAGGAGTTCCTGGAGATCCTCGCCTCCCGTGCCCGTATCATGGGGATCGTCAAGACCGAACTCAACGACGTTCGCGAGGAATTTGCCACACCGCGCCGCGCTGAAATTACCGAGGGCGGACCGGACATGGACGATGAGGACCTCATCGCCCGCGAGGATATGGTCGTCACGGTTTCGCATTCGGGCTACATCAAGCGCGTGCCGCTGACCACCTATCGCGCCCAGCGGCGCGGCGGTAAGGGCCGCTCGGGCATGGCGACGCGCGAAGAGGATTTCGTCACGCGCTTGTTCGTTGCCAACACCCATACACCAGTGCTGTTTTTCTCGTCGCGGGGCATTGTCTACAAGGAAAAGGTCTGGCGCCTTCCGATCGGCTCTCCGCAGGCGCGCGGCAAGGCGCTGATCAACATGTTGCCTCTGCAGCAGGGAGAGCGCATCACGTCGATCATGCCACTGCCGGAAGATGAAGAGAGCTGGAGCCAGCTCGATGTCATGTTCTCAACGACCCGCGGAACCGTCAGGCGGAACAAGCTTTCGGATTTTGTCCAGGTCAACCGCAACGGCAAGATCGCCATGAAGCTGGACGATGAGAAGGACGAGATCCTCAACGTTGAAACCTGCAACGAATTTGACGATGTGCTGCTGACCACGGCGCTCGGCCAATGCATTCGTTTTCAGGTGACCGATGTACGCGTCTTTGCCGGCCGAAATTCAATCGGCGTACGCGGCATATCGCTTGCAAAGGGAGATACGGTTATATCGATGGCGATCCTGTCGCACGTAGAGGCAACACCTGCTGAGCGCGCCGCCTACATAAAGTGGAGCCGCGCAGACGATGTGGAACTCGTTGGCGAAGACGCATCGGCTGACTCAGGAGAAGAGCCTCTAACCGAAGAGCGGGCGCAGGATCTTCAGTCGCGTGAACAGTTCGTCCTCACGGTCAGCGAAAAGGGTTACGGCAAGCGCTCCTCGTCCTATGATTTCCGGGTTTCCGGTCGTGGCGGCAAGGGTATCAGGGCAACCGATACCAGCAAGGTGGATGAAATCGGTCCGCTGGTTGCCACATTTCCTGTTGAGCATGAAGATCAGATCATGCTGGTTTCTGATGGTGGACAGCTCATCCGCGTTCCCGTCGAAGGAATCCGCATTGCCAGCCGTGCAAC
Organism: Hyphomicrobiales bacterium; assembly: GCA_024244645.1. Classification (GTDB taxonomy): domain Bacteria; phylum Pseudomonadota; class Alphaproteobacteria; order Rhizobiales; family Rhizobiaceae; genus Hoeflea_A. Next base: position 16,992 of record JAAEOH010000074.1, on the reverse strand, counting down.
CAAGGGCGTGACGATATTCACAACATCCAAGAAGGAAAAGGTCGTCTCCGTCGAGCGGATCAGCGAACCGGAAGACGACGAGGAAGACATCGACGGTGAGGAAGCCGCCGAAAATGGCGCGGCCCCGGAAGAAGGTCAGACTGAAGAAAACGGCAGCCAGGAATAAAAAGATCCGGATGGTGGGGGCCATCCGGATCAATGGGGACTTGATTGGAGGTCATATAGTCCCTGGGTAAAACTGGTAAGAAGCAGCTATCTCTTTGTTCGGCTGCGTGCGGTCTCAGTGGCTTCAACCTGTTCGCGATGCATTGCCGATATGGCCGCGCCCATGGTTGCCAGAAACATCGAGGCGATCAAAACCGCTAATACTGTCAGCGCTGTAATCATTTTTCTCTCCGTGATGTCATAAGACGAATGATCATCGTGTGCATCTTTTATGCCCTTGACACATGATATGGTGTCGCCAATGGCCAGCTTCAATGCATATCAATTGCGATGTGATCATTTGACGTGAACCGCACACGTGCCCGTGATTGTGAGCCTGCGGTTTTTCCCCTCCGAACCGCTTAGCGGCGGCTGCGATTTCTGACTGGCTGACGCTCGCCTGACGTATTTGCCAGGGCAATCGCAGCGGCAAAGCTTATCGTTATGAAAAGCGTAGCAACGAAGAATAAAAAGAGCATTGTCATTTCCTCTCGAATTGTCTCGATTACCTTAGAAAATGATCCCTGAAGCAGAACTGAAACGGCCGTTCAGCTTGTGTTCATGTGAATTCCATCGTTTCGGACAGGCTCCGCAAAAGTATTTGTCGGCTTTGTTTTGCTTGCGCCATCGGCCTGGTCATGACAAAAGATTTTCGGTAACTGCCCACAGGACGGGCAGAGATATCGCGAGATGCTCATGTCTATTGCCTTTTACCCCGGTTCCTTCGACCCCATCACCAATGGCCACCTTGATGTGCTTGTACAGGCCTTGAATGTGTCGGATTCGGTCGTTGTGGGTATTGGTATTCAGGCATCGAAAAATCCGCTTTTCACCTTTGAGGAAAGAGCTGATCTCATCAGGGAATCGCTTGCTCAGATCGTTCCGGGGCAGGAGTCGCGGGTTTCGGTGGTTGCCTTCAGCAAGTTAGCCATCGATTCGGCCCGGGAAGCCGGTGCGACCATATTGATGCGTGGCCTGAGAGACGGTTCCGATCTCGATTACGAGATGCAAATGGCCGGAATGAATCGTGAGATGGCGCCCGAGATCCAGACGGTCTTTCTGCCGGCAAGCCCTCTTAATCGGCCTATTACTGCCACATTGGTGCGTCAGATCGCGGCTATGGGTGGCGACGTGAGCGCCTTTGTTCCGGTGCCCGTGCTGACCGCTCTGAAGGAAAGACAATCCTGACCGGACCACATCTATCACGTCCGGAACAGCCGTTTCGAGGACATACGGAGTTATCATGAAATTTCTCAGACCCTTGGCCGTAGCGGCCGTGATCGCGGTCGGCCTGCTGTCGTTGGCACGCGCCGAAGTTGATCCGGAAAATACACTGATCATCACATTGAAGGATGGTGACGTGGTCATCGAGCTGCTGCCCGATGTTGCCCCTGAACACGTCAAGCGCATCAAGGACTTGGCCGAAGCTGGCGAATACGACAATGTGGCTTTCCATCGCGTGATTGACGGCTTCATGGCCCAGACCGGCGACGTCGAATTTGGCGATCTCGAGGGCGGATTTAATGCTCGACTGGTTGGGACCGGAGGATCGGATGCGCCGGACCTCAAACAGGAGTTTTCGGATATCCCGTATGAAAAAGGCGTTGTCGGAATGGCGCGTTCCAGCAATCCGGATTCAGCAAATTCCCAGTTTTTCATCATGTTCGATCGCAGCCCCAACCTGGACAGTGGATACACGGTATTCGGTCGGGTTATTGACGGCATGGAGCATGTGGACAATATCAAACGCGGCAACAACGCTGCCAACGGCGCCGTACAGAACCCTGACAGGATGATAAAAGTCCGGGTCGGCGGACAATAATACAAAGGAGATCGCAATGGCCGAATACAAGGACCCGCAAAACACCATCGTTGTGGAGACCAGCAAGGGCAATATCGTTATTGAATTGCTGCCTGACCTGGCGCCGAACCATGTGGCACGCGTCAAGGAACTGTCGCGCGAGAACTTTTATGATGGCGTGGTTTTCCATCGGGTGATTGACGGATTCATGGCCCAGACCGGGGACCCGACGGGAACCGGCATGGGCGGTTCCGACAAGCCGGACCTTCAGGCCGAGTTCTCCAACATGAACCATGTGCGCGGAACCTGCTCCATGGCCCGCTCGCAAAGCCCCAACTCCGCCAATTCACAGTTCTTCATCTGTTTTGACGAGGCTACCTGGCTCAATCGCCAGTACAGCGTCTGGGGTCAGGTTATCGAAGGTATGGATGTGGTCGACCAGATCAAACGCGGCGAGCCTGTACAGGATCCCGACAGCATCACGACGATGCGTGTCGCTGCAGACATCTGATACACATGATATAGATTGCTTCGGCGCCCGTTTCTGTTGAAGCGGGCGCTGTATTTGTTTGAACGACGCCGAGCCGCCGCATGCGTGTTGACCTGTTTGATTTCGAGCTGCCTGACAGCGCCATAGCCCTGCGCCCGGCCGATCCGCGCCACAGCGCGAAACTTCTTGTTGTCGACCCCGATGACGGCCTGCAGGACGCCACAGTCCTGGAGCTGGACAAGTTCCTTCGGCAAGGTGATGCGCTGGTTCTCAACGATACCAGGGTCATTCCCGCACAACTGGAGGGCATCAGGCGTCGTGAAACGGCTGACGGCGAGGCTGTTTCCCATATCTCTGCTACGCTTCACATGCGCATCGGGCCGGATCGATGGAAGGCATTTGTGCGGCCTGCCAAACGCATGAAAGCGGGCGACCGGTTCAGTTTCGGAACGCAAAACGATGCCTGCCTTGGTTCCGCCCTCGACGGCATCATTGAAGCCAGGGGCGAAGCCGGCGAGGTGGTGTTGAAATTCGACTATTCAGGTGCCGTCCTCGATCAGGCAATCCTGTCCGTCGGCCACATACCGCTTCCCCCCTATATTGCCTCGAAACGCGCCGACGACGACCGTGACCGCAAGGACTATCAGACAATCTATGCACGCGAGGAGGGCGCCGTTGCCGCACCGACAGCGGGTCTGCACTTCACGGATCAGCTTTTCGAGCAATTGGACAAGGCCGGCATCGAACGCCATTTTGTCACGCTCCACGTCGGTGCGGGAACATTCCTGCCGGTGAAGGCGGATGATACCGACGATCACGTCATGCATGCAGAGACGGGCGAGGTGTCTGCGAAGACGGCCGAGGCACTGAATGCGGTCAAGGCAAGGGGAGGGCGTATTGTTTCCATTGGCACAACGTCGCTCAGGCTCCTGGAAAGCGCCACGGACAGTGTCGGCGTGTTGCACCCATGGAGCGGTGCGACCGATATCTTCATCACGCCCGGATACCGCTTCCGCTTTGTCGACATGCTGATGACCAATTTTCACCTGCCCCGATCGACGCTATTCATGCTGGTGTGCGCGTTTTGCGGCCATGAGGTTATGCAAAACGCCTATCACCATGCGATAGAAGGCGGCTACCGGTTTTATTCCTATGGCGATTCCAGCCTGCTTGTGAAGGCGGACGAAAATTAGATGACTACGGATTTTCAGTTTTCTGTTCTTGCCACTGACGCACAGGCCAGGCGCGGATCGATAACCATGCCACGTGGAGAGGTCCGCACACCGGCCTTCATGCCGGTCGGGACAGGCGGCACGGTCAAGGCCATGTATATGGATCAGGTGCGCGCACTCGGCGCCGACATCATATTGGGCAACACCTATCACCTGATGCTGCGACCCGGGGCTGAGCGGATGGCCCGACTTGGCGGCCTGCATGAGTTTGCCCGCTGGCCGCACCCCATCCTCACCGATTCAGGCGGTTTCCAGGTCATGTCGCTGGCGGGGCTGCGCAAGATCACCGAGCAGGGGGTGATCTTCCAGTCGCATGTCGACGGCAGCCGGCACGAGATGTCGCCGGAGCGCTCCATCGAAATCCAGGGCCTGCTCGGCTCCGATATTCAGATGCAGCTTGATGAATGCGTGCGGCTTCCGGCGGACGAAAAGGCGATTGAAGCATCGATGGAAATGTCACTGCGCTGGGCTGAACGCTGCAAGAAGGCCTTTGGCGATCAGCCCGGCAAGGCCATGTTCGGCATCGTGCAGGGCGGCGACATACAGCGGCTGAGAGAGCGTTCAGCGCTGGCATTGAAGGATTTGGACCTGAAAGGCTATGCCATCGGCGGTCTGGCCGTCGGTGAGCCGCAGGATGTCATGCTGGCCATGCTCGATGTCACCTGTCCACTGCTGCCGCAGGATCGACCGCGATACCTGATGGGTGTCGGTACACCCGATGATATCCTCAAATCCGTAGCGCGCGGGATCGACATGTTCGACTGCGTCATGCCGACCCGGGCCGGTCGACACGGTCTTGCCTACACCCGACGCGGCAAAATCAACCTGCGCAACGCTCGTCACGCCGAAGACATGCGCCCGTTGGACGAACAGTCCGATTGTCCGGCTGCCCGCGACTATTCACGTGCTTATCTGCATCACTTGGTGCGCTCCAACGAGGCGCTGGGCGGCATGCTTTTGACCTGGAACAATCTATTTTATTACCAGTCGCTGATGCAGGGCATCCGCGATGCCATCGAAGCCGGTTCCTATGCGGAATTCATGGCCCAGACCCAGGCAGAACGGGAACGCGGCGATATCGACCGGCTCTGACGGGCGGTTATTTCAGCCGCTCCGCGTGCCAGCGCAGATGATCGTCCATGAAGCTCGAGATGAAATAGTAGGAGTGGTCGTAACCTTCCTGAATGCGCAGGGTCAGATCGATGCCTGCATCCTTGCAGGCATTCTCGAGCAGCCACGGGCGCAGACCATCTTCCAGGAAGCGTCGGCGCCGCCCTGATCGACCAGCAGTTCCGGGAACGTCGCACCGTCTTCGATGAGAGCGACGGCATCATGTGTCCGCCAGACCCGTTCCTCTCCGCCAAGATAGGCGCTGAGGGCGGTTTTGGACCAGTCGGCGGTCATCGGGTGCACGATCGGAGCGAAGGCGCTGCAGCTTTTGTATCGGCCGGGATCTTTCAGTGCGATCGTCAGCGCGCCGTGACCGCCCATCGAATGACCGAAGATCGCTTGCCGGTTTATATCGGCGGGGAATTTGTCTGAAATGAGAGCCGGGAGTTCCTCGGTGATATAGGTATACATGCGGTAATTGGCTGCCCAGGGCTCCTGCGTCGCATCGATATAAAAGCCCGCACCTTTTCCGATCAGCCAATTGTCGGCGACATCGGCGACATTGTCGCCGCGGGGACTGGTGTCGGGACAAATGATGATCAGGCCGAGTTCAGCGGCCAGTCGCCGGTATTCACCCTTCTCCATGACATTTGCATGCGTGCAGGTGAGTCCGGAAAGGTACCAGACAACCGGACATGGCTTGTATTTGGTCTGAGGTGGCACAAAAACAGCAAGCGTCATGTCGCAGGAACAGCTTTCGGATGCATGTGTGTAGACGCCCTGCGTTCCACCGAAAGCGATAACTTCAGAAACGGTCTCCATTAGATCCTATATCCCTTTGAAATACAGTAATATTAATTGGCCAACCAATGTTGAGGCCTGTCATGTTTTGCTTGCACAGGAATAAGCGGCTCGTTTGGCTTAACAGCACAATACATTGTCATGTCGGCTGTTCCCTGGTCTTTTGCAGCACGAGCTTGTCGAGAGCTTGCAGAAACCTGGATCTGTCCTGCTTTGTAAAGCTTGCATTCCTGCCGCTGATTTCGCCCGATTCACGCAAATGCTGATTCAGATTGCGCATCGCCGTCGCCATTCCGATGCTGCTGCTGTCAAACAACCGGCCGGTTGGTCCCAGTGCTTCGGTGCCCTTTTCGACACATCGGCCGGCGAGAAGAATATCGGCCGTTATGACCACATCGAGCCGCCCCACATGGTCGACGATCCAGTCGTCCGCGGCATCAAAGCCGTCCGATACAACCACATTGCGCACATTGGGATCGCGTGAGGGTCGCAAACCGCCATTGGCGACGAAAGTCACGGCTATGCCGTGCCTTTCGGCCACCTTCAGCACTTCGTTTTTGACCGGACATGCGTCCGCATCGACGAAGATGGTCGGCTGTTCGGGCATTCTGGCGTCAGTAGATAACCACCGAACGGATGGATTCACCGGCATGCATCAGATCAAAGCCCTTGTTTATGTCGTCAAGACTGAGCTTGTGGGTGATCATCGGATCGATGTCGATCTTGCCTTGCATGTACCAGTCGACGATCTTCGGGACATCCGTGCGGCCGCGCGCACCACCGAATGCTGTGCCGCGCCATGAGCGTCCGGTCACCAGCTGGAACGGTCGCGTCGAGATTTCCTGACCCGCACCTGCAACGCCGATGATGATCGATTCACCCCAGCCCTTGTGGCAGCACTCAAGTGCGTCGCGCATGACTTTGACATTGCCGATGCATTCGAAGGAATAGTCCGCTCCGCCCTTGGTCAGATCGACCAGATGCGAAACAAGATCGTCGCCCACCTCTGATGGGTTGACGAAATGGGTCATCCCGAATTGTTCGCCCCATTCCTTCTTGGAATTGTTCATGTCGACGCCGACGATCATCTCGGCGCCGATGAGGCGCAGGCCCTGGATAACATTGAGGCCGATGCCGCCGAGACCGAAGACAACCGCCCGGCAGCCCGGTTCGGCCTTCGCCGTATTGATCACCGCACCGATGCCAGTGGTGACGCCGCAGCCGATGTAGCAGACTTTGTCGAACGGCGCGTCGGGATGGATCTTGGCGAGCGCGATTTCAGGCAGCACCGTGAAATTCGCAAATGTCGAGGTGCCCATATAGTGAAAGATTTTATCGCCATTGACCGAAAAACGGCTGGTGCCGTCCGGCATCAGGCCCTGTCCCTGCGTGGTACGAATGGCCTGGCAGAGATTGGTCTTGGGATTGAGGCAGTATTCGCACTCCCGGCACTCTGGCGTGTAGAGCGGAATGACGTGGTCGCCCGGTTTCAAGGATGTCACGCCTGCGCCCACTTCGCGCACGACGCCGGCGCCCTCATGACCCAATATGGCCGGGAAGATTCCTTCCGGATCGGCACCTGAAAGGGTGAATTCATCCGTATGGCAAATGCCGGTTGCCATGATTTCAACCAGCACCTCACCCGCCTGAGGACCGTCGAGTTGCACAGTGGTCACTTCAAGCGGTTTACCGGCTTCGACAGCCAATGCAGCACGCACGTCCATATTATTCCTCCCTTGGGTCCCATCTTGTCTTACTTGCTATAACCCGATTGCTTCAGTGTCAAAGCGTAAGGGACCACTCAACATACCGGTTTCAAAAAACAGCGTAAGAGTTTCAAGAATTTATTCGGAAAACTGTCGAGACACGCGTGAGGCTTCAGTCTCCAGGGCTTCAATCATCTGAGACATTGCATCGTGGGTTTTGCGGAGTTTAGACAGCTGGGTCATCAAGATCCGCATCTCCGAGCTGACGGCCGGCGCACTCGGCGCTTCGCCGATACCGTTCAACAGCCACGTCGGTGAGACACCCAGAACCCCGGCAAGCATTGTCACCCGGTTTGCCCGGGGTTCGGAGCGGTCGGATTCCCATGCTTGCACAGTATCGGTCTTTACACCCAGTCGACGGGCTAGCTGCGATGTGGTCAGGTCAAGCGCGTCGCGGGCCCTTGAAATCCTGCCGCCCAATGTATCGTAATCGGGATTTTCATTTGTGATGTACATGGTGGTGGACATATGGTGCTCCTGATTGGAAAAGTTCAACGCGATGCGGCTTGATCGCCTGGTCTGGTCGGAAGTGTGGGGGATTATGTTGTCGGGCATGGCAACCTCAGATAATCAGCCAGAGAACAAAGGACCGGAGAGCGTTCGGCAGATTTTGCCCAGCGATTTCCGTGGTTGCGCATGAACCACGCCGTAAAGGTGGACTCCGACAGAAACTTCGAAGCGGCTGCAATGATGGCATTTGCCATGTTGTTGTTGCCGCTGATGGACGCAACCGGCAAGTATCTTGCCCTGTATGAAGGTGTCACGCCCGGCACGTCTTCGCTGTTTCGCTTCGCACTCCAGACAGTGTTCACGCTGCCGCTTATCCTCATCGTCTTGGGTCCTGCTGGCCTTCGCCCCAACTACTGGGGTGCCAATTTGCTGAGAGGATTATTACTGGGATGGGCAAGCGGCTTGTTTCTCATTTCCGTCAAATATGTGCCGATTGCCGATGCGATAGCGGTCTTTTTTGTTGAACCCTTCATTTTGGCCGCACTTTCAGCAGTATTTCTGCGAGAAAAAGTGCGTTGGCCCCGGTGGCTTGCGATCGTGGTCGGGTTCCTGGGTGCGATGCTGGTGATCCAGCCAAATTTCGCTGAATTCGGATTTGTTTCTCTGCTGCCGCTCGCGACAGCGACACTGTTTGCTGTTTATTTATTGCTCAACCGCATTTATTCGGCGCACGACAATGTGCTGGTCATGCAATATGCAGCCGGGATCGGTGGGACGCTGGCGATTGCCGTTGTCATGCCGTTGGGAACGCTTGTGCAATTGGACGACATCTCGTGGTCGACCCCGACAACTGGCCTGTCTGTTGCTCTGCTGGCGTTTTTGGGTCTGATTTCCGCATTTGGGCATCTCATCGTTGTCGCTGCCATGCGGCTTGCGCCGGCGTCCCTTTTAGCGCCGTTCCAGTACTTTGAGATCGTTACAGCGGCAGTGGTCGGTTATCTGGTTTTCGGCAATTTTCCGACACCGTCCAAATGGTTGGGAATTGCCATCATCATCAGTTCGGGACTGTTTATCCTGTGGCGGGAACAACGCAGGGCAGTTCAAAGAAAACGCGATTTTTCAAGGTAACATCATGCTGCTGAACAACATATTGCTGGGTACGATTGTGGTTTCGCTTACGGTCGTGGTTCACACATTCGGTCTGATCGGCGTGGCCAATATCATGAACAGGGTCGCCGGGCATCATCCGATACACGAGTTCCGCAGCAAGGTGATTTCCATGGTGGTTCTGGTGCACGGCCTGCTGGCCGTTCATTCGGTCGAGATCTGGATGTGGGCGGCAGTCTACGCGCTGACCGACGCGGTAAACAACTTCGCAGACGCAATCTATTTTTCAGCCATCACCTTCTCGACACTTGGATATGGCGATGCCATTCTCGAAGATAAATGGCGGCTGCTTGCCGGTATGGAAGGTCTCAGCGGCTTTGTGCTTATCGGCTGGTCAACAGCCTATCTCGTCGCTGCATCCACACGCATCGGGCCGTTCCAGGCGGGCAAACATTTCTAGAAATTGACTGTCGGCCCGAAGATGTCTTCGAAAGAGGCGCGCAGAGCCAGATCGGTGTCTGCCATTGTTACCGGCAGGCCGAGATCCACCAGGCTTGTGACACCATGGGCGGTGACGCCGCACGGCACAATCCCCGTATAGTGTTCTAGGTCCGGCTCGACATTGATGGATATGCCGTGAAAACTCACCCACCGGCGCAGCCGGATTCCGATGGCGGCGATCTTGTCCTCGGACGGCGATCCGTCGGGCAGTGCAGGGCGCTCCGGTCGAACCACCCAGACGCCGACCCTGTCTTCGCGTCGCTCTCCCTTGACATTCATACCCGCAAGCGTGCCGATCACCCAGGCCTCCAGCGATGATACGAATGCACGCACATCGCAGCGCCGGCGTTTCAGGTCGAGCATGACATAGGCAACCCGCTGTGCGGGGCCATGATAGGTATACTCGCCGCCACGGCCGGTCATGTGGACTGGAAAGCGCTCCGGCGCCAGAAGATCGGATGTCTGTGCACTGGTGCCGGCAGTGTAGAGGGGAGGGTGCTCCACCAGCCAGACCAGCTCGTCTGCGTCGCCATTGTGGATTTCTGCCGCACGCGCTTCCATGCGAGCAACAGCCTCGCTGTAATCGGTCAAACCGTCTGTGACCTGCCAGCGTACGGGCGGTGAACCCTCGGCCGCGAAAAACCCTGTGTTGATCTCGCTTCGTTGCATATGACCGCTTAAATCGTTGCCGCGTTGCATGCCTATGTGGCGCAGGGTGACTGCCTGTGCAAGGTCTTTTCGCAACCCATTTGCCGCCACTGCAGTAAAGCCGTCCAATCGTTACAAAAAATCACCGCGACCCCTTGTAACCCGGGTGGTGATTTGGTACATGCGGCGCGCCGGCAACGGCTTCTACCACGTGCGGTCGTGGCGGAATTGGTAGACGCGCAGCGTTGAGGTCGCTGTGGGGCAACCCGTGGAAGTTCGAGTCTTCTCGACCGCACCATTTCTTCTTTTAAGTGTCTGTTTTAATTTGGTGAAATTGAATCCGGAATGGCAACATCAGCTGCTCTGGTCACAATTCTCAGAACGTCGACGACGCAATCAAATTTGTCCGGGCACCGGCTTTGGAATTCCGGTACACCGCTGACGGTTTTAAACGGCAGCGGTGTCCGTACGTCCGTTACGGCTTGTACTCAAGCGCTTCAACCAGAGGCGCCAGTTGTTTTTCATAACGCTTCCAGCGCTCGACGGAAGTTTTGTAAACAGGTTTGCGGACCTGGGCGACGCTGGCGGTCTTGACCGGCCTCTTTGATTCATGGAACGCAAGGCAGGCGTCGTCCCACTCAAGGCGGCAGTGAGCCACGATTTCCTTGGCCTTTTTCTCGGTGTCGGAGACCACATCTTCATAAACCGCGTCGATCATCACACCCTTGGGCAGGACCTTGGTCCAATGGGCCATAAGGTCCTCATACATGCGATAGTAACGCCCCAGTTCACCGAGTTCGTAGCTGTGCGGCATATCGTCTTTGAACAGCTTCGTGTAAGCCGACAGACAGGTGTCGACCGGATTGCGTTTTGTGTGGACGAATTTGGCGTTGGGGAAAAGGGCCAGCAGGATGCCGACGAAATAATAGTTCGTCAGCAGTTTGTCGGTGACCCTGATCTCATCGGTGATCTGGCTGTTGATATAATTGAGATAATAGTCGGAAACACTGCGGAAGTGGTCCGGTTTCATCCTTTCAACCAGAGCCGGGTACTTCGGCAGCGCAGGATACCGGCTGCGCAATCCGCCCAGTGCATGGCTGAAGGTCTTGATCTCACCGGCGCCGTAGGCCTTTGGATGCGAGGAGATGATCTGCTCCACCAACGTGCTGCCGGAGCGTGGCATGCCAATGACAAAAACCGGCAGTTCCGTCGGATTGCCCTCGAACGGCATGTTCTTGAAATAGTTTGCGTCAAATGACGACTTGATGTCTTCAAAGAACCCTTTGAGTTCCGACTCATTGTAGTTGAGCCGGGCCCGTTTCATCTTTGCGCCCTTTGAGATGTGCTCGAAAGCCTCGTCATAGCGTCCGAGGTCATCATAGGCTTTGCCGATGGCAAAATGCAGCCCCATATACCTTTCGGCATCGGGATTTTCAGCCTCTTTGAAAATCGACTCCATTTTCTCGACAAGTTCGGGATCCTCATCGAATTTGACCAGATCTGCGATGTTCGAATAGGTGCCGTGTGCAGACGGATTATTCTCCAGTGTCAGTTCAAACTGCTTGCGCGCATCGTCGATCCGGCCAAGCGATTTGAGTGCGATACCATAGAAATTCCTGGCTTCCGTGAATTCTGGATCGATCTCGATTGCCCGTTCGAAATTCTTGATGGCGTCGGCGTAAAGATCCAGTTCGTGATCGATCTGCCCCATCAGTGTGTAAACAGCCGCGCTGCCCGCTTCGTCTTCCAGAGCCAGCTCGCAGGCTTTTCTCGCCATCTCGAAATTGCCCTTGTGCAGCTGCGCACGGCCGACCGACAGGAGTATTGGTACTGTGCGATTGCCGGCCTTCAGGGCATCGTCAAGGACGCGAAGTGCTTCGTCGTACTGATCGCGTGAAATCAGCAGGATTGCCAGATTGTTGGCCGCATCCGCATACTGCGGATTCAGTCCAAGGGCCTTGCGATAACAAAATTCCGCTTCCTCATAGCGCTCCTCGGCGCGAAGAGCAGAGCCCATATTGTTATAGGCTTCAGGGTAGGTTTCCCGCAGTTCGACGGCTTTTTCGTAGTGGGTCATCGCATCGGCATTTTCACCGGTTGCACGGTAGGCATTGCCGATGTTGTTATGCGCTTCAGGATAATCCGGCTGCAATTCGAGGCAGCGTTTGTAACACTCGATCGCCTTGTCGAAGTCGCCATTGTCGAAATGTACGATTCCAAGATTGTTGTGGGCCTGAGGATAGTTGGGATCAAGCTCAATGGCTTTTTCAAGAGCAATCCTGGCGGCATCGGGTCTGTCGTTCTGGCGCTCCAGCTCACCCAGATTGGAATAATAATGGCTGCTGGGATTGAACTTGATCGCGTTTTTGATCGCCTTTCTGGCTTCGTCCTTTTTGCCGAGTCCGGCGAGGATCACGCCCATCATGCTGTGTGCGTCGGCAAGGCGCGGCCGCTGCTGGATGATCTGCATACAAAGCTGGTGGGCCTGCTGCAGCTTGCCTGCGCCGTAGAGATCGGCGACTTGCTTCAGCACCATTTGCAGCGGCACCGGCTTGCCTGCCTGCTGAGCTTGATTGTTGTCTGAGGGACCTGGATTCGGATTTGACATATTCTCACCTCCGGGCTGACGCCCGCGTTAACTGGTACTCGGATCTGCCGCTCTGATGTTCGTAGCGCGCAGATACGCGATGCGCTTGACTGCGCTACTGGCTCATCTGCTGCTTGTAAAAGGCGTATGCGCCACCGAAGCCCTTCAGCTCCATTTCGAGATTCACGTCCCGACCATTCTTGAAAACGTAATCAATCGACACTTTTTCATTTCGCTGCATGGCTTCTGACCAGCCGTTCTCAAAACGGAATTCACCGAAGCAGCCGCGACGGTTGCACACGTCGAACGTAACGGTCACTGCTTCAGAATCGGGAAATCCGATTTTGACACTTTTGTTCAGATCAACGCCAAGCGGTGTGCGCAATATAACGTTTTCCTGACCTTCATTATTGACAATCAGTGCCCAGGAGAAAACAAATACACGGGATTTGGTTTTCTGATTAACGCCCTGAAAGGTCTGGGTTAGCGTACAGCGGTTATCATTTCCTTCCGGCTCGACACAGGCAACCAGCCATTTGTCGAACTGCCTCTGGATGCGTGTCTGTGCGCTGGAATCTACAACTCCCGCCAAACTCACAATTCCAAATACTCCAAGCAAGCCAATTGTTGCCTTCAGTCCCATGTTACGGTCCTTCGTTTTTTTGATTAGCGTGGGCCAGGTACAGTACTAGCACCAGCTCTGCAGACTGCAAAACAGTTGTTATTCCTGATGCGGGATATCCAACATTCTTGGTCAAAAAAAAGAGCAAGGCGCCAAAAACGACGCCTCGCATACTCCAATATGGATGTTATTGTCAGAAATTCATCTTGAGCTTGCCGAAGGCAGAATGCTCTTGATGCGTCGAACCGTATTCACCCAGATATCCGAGGCTCAGCGTCGTGTTGGTGTAAACCATCATCGATGCGCTCAGGTCGACAAATCCGGCACCGCCATGCTCCGGTCCGAGGATCGTGAAGCTCGACGTTCCTGCGGGTGCCGCAAGGAAGGTGTTTGTAACGGTGGCTTCGTCGGAGAAGTTGTAGACGAAACCAAATGCGGCCTCCGGCATGATCGTGACGTTGCCCACCTTGTAGTTCATGCCCGAGAAGCGAACCCCGACATAGCCGTCGAGCTGGTCGGCATCGCCGCTTCCTGCCAATGCCGCCGCGGCAAATCCGGTTTCCATGTAGTTGCTGAGACTTGCATGGGTGTAGGAAAGACCGCCGTAGGGCGTGATGACATAATTGCCGCGATTGAAGCTGTACCCGCCCTCACCAGAGACGTTCCATGCGCTGACATCGAAGGTACTGGTGTTGACGCCTGAAAGTGCTCCGATTGACAGCATCCGGGTCGCAGTGGCATCCCAGGCGCCATATCCGACAAACCCGCGGACATAGTACTGGCCGGTATCATACTGCGCATAGGCACCGATCTGATATCCAGCATCCTGGCTGACGGTGTTGCCGTTGTCGAAGTCTATATCACCCGGCGCGTACAGTCCGCCGGCAATTCCGATCATCAGATAGTCGTTGACTTGAGCGTCAACACCGATGAGCGCGGAGACTTCGTTGTAGCTGTAGCCCGAAGCGTTGCCGTCGCCGTCCTGATCAGCCCAGCCGCCCTGGACACGCACCCACCATCCGCTGTTGTCGTTGGCGGGGGTGTTGCCTGCAAACAGGGCATTGACGAAGCCGTTCGTTGACGTGCCATTTTCGTGGGCGGTGTTTACCCGCTGGTTGATTGCATCCAGGAACTGGTTGAACGAACCGGTCGCAGCCTGCAGGGCACCTGCGTACTCGACGCCCGAAAGCTGATCCAGCGCATCCGTGTAACCTTCCTCATCAAGACCGAACAGTTCCATGATGAGACCGCCGTAACCGCCGCCAAGTCCGGTCGAATAGGACGATTCGATGGCACCGGCGACCGACATCTGGTTCGGTGTCAGTCCGGCAATCGAGTCGAAGGCGTTTCTGGTTACCGCAAGGTCGACCGTATTGCCGTCGTAGATAACCGACAGGTCGAGCAGCGGTGTGTTGATCATTTCGGTGTCGAATGTACCAATCCGCGCGCCGGCATCGATGACATTGGCGTAGGTCTGAGAGCTGGCATATAAGGCAGGAAGCGCCGTCACCATGATCGTGCCCGCAAGCGTTGCCGTATTGGCATCAACAGAGGATGACAGCAGCGGATCGATCTGCAGTCCGAGCGTGCCGTCCGACTGGACCGTAAAGGTGTCGATATTGACTTCAGACGGGCCGAGGGTCGGGTTGTTGACCAGGACAAGCTTGCCGTTGTTGAAGATGTCGAGTGAACCTTCATTGACATCGTCCGGATTGACAATGCCGTCGAACCAGGTCGTGCCGTTGGTGACATAGATCATGTCAGTGGACTTGATTTCGGCATGGCCGAAGATCGAACCGTCCTGGCTGCTACCCTGCCAATTCAGCATTACGGGGTAGCTGGCGCCTTCACTCATGAACGCATAGCCATGCATGACAAATGTGCCGTCATTGATCATGGCGCTGACCGTGCCGCCATCATTGGTGAAGTTCGCAGTCTGCGTTCCACCGCCACCGTGATCGCCGAAGCTAACAGCCGTTGCCTGCGGAGCCGCCGCAATGGCATAGGCCGAGAGCGTACCGGTGTTGTTGAAATCGGCGCCGGCAGAGTCTGTGTATATCTGCAGCGCAATGGCGGTTGCCGTTCCGATCGGCGTTGACGCCGGTGCCGTCGACGTAAGGCTGTCGACGCGAACGGAGGAGGCGACGACCATGATGTTGCTGGAGTTGCTGAATGTGCCGGTCATCGAGTCGGCGTAGTAGAAGATGCCGCTTGCATAAGCGCCGGCAGTGGATCCGGTACCGCCAATCTTGGCATAGGCGCCGACATAGAAGTCGCCGGTGTTGTTGAAGTCCAGATTGGCGATCTGACCTGTATCTGCATAACCATACAAGCCGCGGGCATAAGCGTATGCATACGAGGTGTTGGCGGCTGTTCCCGCATTCGCGGACGCGGTTGCCAGGGCGTGGACGGTGAAGCTGCTGCTGTTGTGGAACTTCAGCGTTGCCGTTGGATCACCGCCACCCGCGATACCCTGATGGATACCGTAGGCGTAGGCGTAGGCTGTGGCCAATGCAGTCGTTGTGCTCTGGCCGGCATGTTGGCCAAGCGTCTTCGCCACGGCAGACATTGTAAAGGCAGAGGAGTTGGTAAAGCTTGCCGTTGCACTACCGCCCGGCGTTGCGGCCACCGTCTGCAAGACCGTCGATGCGGATGCGTATGCGTAAGCATCGAAGGCTTGGGCATAGGCGTCTGCCATCAACAGCATCGTTCCGGTGTTGTTGATGCTGGCAAGCACTGTAGCGTCGCCGGTCGCCGACTGGTAGATCGGGCTGTTGTAAAGATAGGCGTATGCCGTCGCCGTATCACCGGCGATCGCGTCGGCGTCGGCCAACAGCGTCAGCGTTCCCGAGTTATCCAGGAGCGCTGTGGTTACCCCGCTGCCATTGCCGATTGCAGACTGATAGATCGCATAGGACAGTGTAGCGTTGGCGTATGCGTAGCCGGATGATCCCGTGACCGACGCATAGGCTTTATTCCACAGCATCATCGTCGAGCTGTTGGTCAGCGACGTTAGCGTGTCGTTGCCAGAGTAAGCGCGCTGGTCAATTCCACTGTCGATATTGGCGCTGGCTATAGCAGAGCCACCCATTTTGGCCCGCGCGTCGGCTTCGCCGCCGATCAGGAAGGTGCCGGTGTTTGAAATCAGCGAATGAGCCAGTACCTGATTGTTGACCGAATTCGCAGATTGATAAATAGCCGGCTCAGAGAAGTGCGCCGTTGCATTGGCGACTTGGTCGCCTCTTGCCCAGGCATTGGCAGCTATCGTGAGACTACTGCTGTTTGTAATCGAGGCCGTGGCCGAATCCGCATTACCCGCATACTGGTAGATCTGTGTGTAATAGTTGGATGCATCAGCCGTTGCCGTCCCGCTTGGGGCGGATGCGTATGCGTTGGCCAGCAGCGAGAAATTGCCGCTGTTCGCCAGTATGGCACTGGCGACCGATCCTGCAGAAGCATTGGCGCTGGCATACTGATAGAAAAGCGGGCTTGAATTGTAGACCGACGCATAAGCATTGCTGGTGCCGACGGCCCGTGCATCACGGGTAATGTTGAAGGTACCGCTGTTGGTCACATCAACCGTGCTCGATGCAGCATTATATGCGTACTGATAGAGCGCATAATAATAGTGGCTCGCATAGGCGGATGCAGCGCCCCAAGTCGCGGTGGCATT
>JAAEOH010000073.1 GCA_024244645.1 Hyphomicrobiales bacterium | reverse complement strand
GCGCTCGCCATGGTCTTCAAACTGCTGTTGAGCGCCAGGAAGAAATGGCGCAGGCTCGATGGATCAAACCACCTCGCCGAGGTCATCCAAGGAGTGACGTTCAAGGACGGTATCAAGCAAATCCAAAACGCCGCCTGACCATCTCGTCACCAACTTTCGGCAATAGCTCTCGGGCCATGCGCAATCCCTTCCGCTATTTCAATAGTTCGCCCGAGGTGATCCGCCTCACGGTGATGATGTACATCCGCTATCCACTCTCGCTACGGCAAGTCGAAGATATGCTGTTCGAGCGAGGCATCGATATCTGCCACGAAACGGTTCGGTTCTGGTGGAACCGGTTCGGTCCGATATTCGCAACGGAAATCAGAAAGCGGCGCATCCACGAGCATCGGTCTTATTCTCGATGGCGCTGGCACCTCGATGAAGTCTTCGTGAAGATCAATGGCGAGATGCACTACCTTTGGCGCGCCGTGGATCACGAAGGCGAGGTGCTTGAGGTCTTCGCCACGAAGCGGCGGGATCGCAAGGCTGCGCTCAAGTTCTTGAAGCGCGCGATGAAACGTTACGGTCGGCCAGAGACAGTCGTGACTGACCGTCTTCGGTCTTACGCTGCCGCGATGAAAGCTACTGGAATGCGGGAGCGTCAGGAGTGCGGACGATGGCTCAATAACAGAGCCGAGAACTCACACCAGCCGTTTCGACGGCGAGAGGGCGCGATGGCGAATTTCAGAGACTTGAAGACGCTGCAGAAGTTCGCCGCCGTTCACGCCTCGATCCACAACCACTTCAACCACGACCGCCACCTAAATCGCCGCGACATCTTCAAACGAAACCGTTCCGCCGCCCTGGCGGAGTGGCGTCAACTGGCGGCTTGAGAGCCCTGGCTCTGGGCCTCTTGGTGAACAGTTGCCATTGGTCTGACATCGCCGCCCGATTACATGGCAAGGGCTGCGCGCGCCCACCGGGGCTTCCCAACCCCATCGTGCCCCACGGCTCCCGCCAACCGCGCTAAACCACAGCCACCTTGTTGTAGGTCTCGAGGTCGAGCTCGCCTTCGCTCTTGCCGACCAGCACAGAGACCATGAGGTCGCCGGTAACGTTGACCGTTGTCCTGGCCATGTCGAGGATGCGGTCAATGCCGGCGATAATCGCCAGGCCCTCGAGCGGCAAGCCGACCGAGGTCAGCACCAGGGACAGCATGATGAGACCGGCGCCGGGAACACCCGCAGTGCCGATCGAGGCCAGGGTCGAGGTCAAGATGATCGTGACGTAATCCCCGGCCCCGAGGGAAATCCCGAAAGCCTGGGCAACGAACAGCGCCGCAACCCCCTGATAGAGTGCCGTGCCGTCCATGTTGATCGTCGCCCCAAGCGGCAGCACGAAACTGGAGACCGGTTTCGACACGCCCAGGTTTTCCCGCGCGCAACTGATCGTCACAGGCAAAGTGCCGGAGCTGCTGGTGGTCGTGAAGGCGACCGCTTGGGCATCGATGATGCCGCGCAGATAGCGCACCGGGTTGAGCCGCCCCATCAGCATGATGCCGCCGCCGGTGAGGACGAGCAGGACATGAAGGATGCAGGCGAGATAGACCCCGATGATCACTTTGGCCAGCGGCAGCAGAACGTCCATTCCGTACTTGCCGGCAACCCATGCCATCAGCGCGAAGACGCCGTAGGGCGCCAGCAGCATGACGATATGGGTCAGCTTGTACATGATCTCGGCGAACGACTCGAAGACCGCCTTGACTGGCGCCGCGCGCTCGCCCGCCAGGTTCATCGCGATGCCCAGCAAGACAGCGAACACGATGATCTGCAGGATGTTGCCCGAAGACATCGCGCCGACCGGGTTCTTGGGCACGATACCGACCAGCGTGGCAATGAAGCCGGGCGATTCCTTTGGCGTTGCGGCTACGGCCGCGGCCATGTCGATGCCCGCACCGGGCTGAAGCACGATGCCGACGATCAGGCCGATGGCGATCGCGATCGCTGTCGTAATCAGGTAGAGGCCGAGCGACTTGGCGCCGATGCGCCCCATTTTCTTCGTATCTTCGATTGAACAGACGCCCACCACCAGCGAGGAGAATACAAGCGGCACGATCAGCATCTTGATTAGGCTGATGAAGACGGTGCCTATCGGTTTGATGTTCTCGGCGCCCGGCCCCCAGATCGCGCCGACCACCAGCCCCGCGACCAAGGCGATGAGGATCTGCTGCCACAGCTTGAGGTTGGTCCAGAACGAAAACGGTCCGGTCTTTCGCGCGACGGCCGCTGTTGCATCATCTGCCATTAAAGCCTCCATCTGCTGCGCGGACGAAGTCTTCACTAGCAACGATTCGACGCCGCGGCCGAAAGAAGGACAAGAATGCCATTGAGGCCGCGTCGCTAGACGGGACGGAGCACTTGCACCTCAAGACGCGGCGCGCTTGGTTTAGCGTGCCTGGACGTGAAGACTGTTTTTGCCATCTGTCCGCGTTGATCACTTCAAGGCGCAATCCTTGCAGCGACATTTTTGGCCCAGCTCTAGCTGGCTTCTCGTTCCGTAGAGCATGGCCCAGCGACAGTCGCCGTTTGGGTGCCTATTGATACAAGAGTCTACAATGCGTCGGCGGGCTGTCAAATGCGTATCTATTTATGGGGTGGTGCAATATTTGCATCAGATATGGAGTGACCCCCAGGGGCTGGACACCAATCAGGCGGCTGGTTTGACCGGCTGCCGGGCGTGATCCTCCTCGAACTGTTGTGGGCTCCGATATCCGAGCGCGGAGTGGAGCCGTCTGGAATTGTAGACCT
>JAAEOH010000072.1 GCA_024244645.1 Hyphomicrobiales bacterium | reverse complement strand
GCATCGGGCAAGCGGCGCAACGACGCCGATGGGCCGATTTTCCCCACCCTGGGAAGGGCGATGTTGTTGAAATATTATAGCGAATGGGCCGGGCGATTTTGCCCCCTGACTGCGTTGGCTCGCGCTGGTGGTGGGTTGGCACCACGGCACGCAACCCGCCTTGTCAGCAGCCAAAATCACCTCGGTCAAATGATTCAATCTAAACAAGACACGCTCTAAAGGCCCAAGACCGGCGATTTATGACCTTGTTCACAGATTGCTGTTGCATTTATCTTATATATAAAATATTAATGTATAAAATAAATTTTGGCGCGTTTGTCAAAGCGCGTTCCCGCGGGGAGTGAACCATGAAGGTTACGGTTGTGGGCGGTGGCCCGGGCGGTCTTTATTTCGCGTTGCTGACAAAAAAGGCGCAACCGGGCTGGGATATCCAGGTCATCGAGCAAAACCGCAACGACGACACGTTCGGCTTTGGCGTCGTGTTTTCCGACGACACGCTCGAAGAGTTTCTTTCCCGCGATCCGGAAACCTACGAAAAGATCCGCGATCACTTTGCCTACTGGGATGACATAGCCATCCATTTCAAGGGTGAGGAGGTGCGCTGCGCCGGCAACGGGTTTTGCGGCACGTCGCGATTCACGTTGCTGAAAATTCTGCACGAACGCTGTGCGGAGCTGGACGTGAAATTGGTATTTACGGAACGCGTCGAACCGGCTGAACTGAAAGTCCGGTATGCGGATTCCGATATAATCGTCGCGGCAGACGGCATCAATTCTGCCATTCGCGACCACTTTGCCGATGCCTTCAAACCCAGCATCACGGTCAAATCCAACCGTTTCTGCTGGATGGGATCCACCCGGCCGATGGATGAATTCAACTATTTCTTCCGCATGACTGACCACGGCATCATCTGCGCCCACACTTACCAATACCAGGCCGACGCATCGACCTGGGTCTTCGAAATGGACGAGGCATGCTGGAGCGGTCACGGTTTTGAGGAGTTTGACGAAGAGGGTTCACGGGACAAACTTGAAGCCATCTTCGCCGACGAACTGCGGGGGCACAGCCTTCTGCTGAACCGTTCGAACTGGCGCAACTTTCCGCGCATTTTCTGCGAGAACTGGTATCACGACAACATCGTCATTCTTGGCGATGCGAAGGCATCCGCACACTTTTCAATCGGTTCCGGCACCAAGCTGGCGATGGAGTGCGGCATAGCGCTCTCCGATGCGGTGCTCGAACATGGCGAACAATCCATCGAAGCAGCCTTCAAGGCCTATGACGATGAGCGGCGCACGCCCTGTCAGATCATCCAGCACAACGCCGATGTTTCGCTCGCCTGGTTTGAGCATATGAACCGCTCCTGGGACATGGACCCGATGCAGTTCTCGATGGTCGTGATGTGCCGGGCGAAATCGATCACCTACGACAATCTGATTTTGCGCGACCCGTCCTATGTCGAAAAGGTCGATACCGCCTGGTACGAACGCTATTACCGCGAAACCGGTGTCGATGTGCGGCAGTCCCGTCCAACCCCGATGTTCACGCCGTTCAAATTGCGCGAGATGGAAATCCCGAACCGTGTTGTCATGTCGCCGATGGCGCAATATTCAGCCGATGAGCACGGCAATCTGACCGACTGGCATTTTGTCCACTACACCTCCCATGCGCTCGGCGGCATGGGCATGATCCATTGCGAAATGACATGCCCGTCGCCCGATGCGCGCATCACGCGGGGCTGTCCAGGCCTTTGGAACGACGAGCACGAGGCCCAGTGGAAACGCATCGTTGATTTCATCCACGCCAATTCCGACGCCAAATTCTGCATGCAGATCGGCCATGCCGGCCGCAAGGGTTCAACCCAGCTCGGCTGGGAGGAAATGGATTACCCGATCGCCGTTGCGGATCAGAACTGGCCGCTCGTTTCGGCCTCGCCGATACAGTATTTCGAAGGCAAGAGCGCCGTGCCGGCCGAGTTGGATCGCAGTGGTATGGACCGCATCCGCGACGACTTCGTGCAGGCTGCCGAACGGGCGGCGCGTGCCGGCTGCGACATGCTCGAACTGCACTGCGCCCATGGTTATCTGCTGGCATCCTTCCTGTCGCCGCTGACCAACCGGCGCACCGACGAATATGGCGGTCCGGTCGAAAACCGGCTTCGTTTCCCGCTTGAGGTGTTTAATGGGGTGCGTGCCGTCTGGCCGCAGGAAAGACCGATGTCGGTGCGCGTTTCGGCAACCGACTGGAAAGAAGGCGGCCTGAGCGAAGAAGATTTCCTTGCCATCGCTCAGGCGTTTCACGACGCCGGCTGCGACCTGATCGACGTTTCCGCCGGCCAGACCGTGCCGGATCAGCAACCGGTCTATGGACGCATGTTCCAGGCGCAGTTTGCCGAGGCTGTGCGCAACGTTCCGAAGATAGCCACAATGGCGGTGGGCAACATCACCGCGGCGGCGCAGGTGAACACGATCCTCCACACCCGCCGCGCCGACCTTGTGGCGTTAGCGCGGCCGCATTTGTGGGATCCTTATTTTACCCGTCGGGCAGCAGCCAGCTATGGCACCATGGTCGGGCACTGGCCACCACAATATCTGAGCGGTCGCGATCAGGCCTATCGCGAGCAGGAGAAGGCGCATGACACCGCCCTCGAACTGCAGCGCAAGGCCCGTCCCACCCGGCACGTCAAAACTCTCCCGATGGCGGCAGAGTAGCGCCAATGACTTAGGTCTTTACAGTTTCGCGGAAATTGCGATTTGCCGACTGCGACCCGGCGGGCATCGCCTTCTATCCGCGACTGATGGAACATGTGAACGGCGTGGTCGAGGACTGGTTCGAATGGCCGCTCGACTATCCGTTCAACGACCTGCACTTTGCGAAAAACAAGGGCTTGCCAACAGTGGCGATCAACGTGAATTTTGTGCGGCCTGCCGAACTTGGCGATGTCATCGACTGGCGCTTGACTGTAAAGTCCCTGAACCGCTCATCAATGACGCTGGCGGTTTTGGCCAGACGCTCGGACGGTGAAGAGCTGATGCACGCCGAACCGACGCTCGTACACACTGATTTTGAGCGCGATCCGCCAAAATCCGAACCGTTTCCGGATGATTCGAGAAAGAAGATCGCGATCTACCAAGACCCGCAATAATGGGCGCTGTCGCCACCGGCGACAATTGAGTGATGGATATGGAAGGCACGAAGGACACACTGTGGAACTGGTTGGATTTGTGTGCGCAAAATGCACCGGATACGCCTGCGATCATCGGTCCGGCCGCACCGACAAGCTACGGCGAATTGGCGCTGAAGGTTCGCTCCACCGCTGGCGGTCTGCGGGCACTTGGCTTGAATAAGGGCGACATTGTCGCTGTCCAGCTCCCCAATATTGAGGCTTATGTCGTTGCGTTTCTCGCCATCACGGCTTGCGGCGGGGTGGTGCAGACCGTTCACATGCCCTATCGCCAGGCCGAGCTGCAGCACCTGCTTGCCCATAGCGGCGCGCGCATGGCAGTCGGACTGTCATCGTTCAAGGACATGTCTCCAGCCGCCGAAATGCTGGCCATGAGCAAATCGCTTCCAAATCTGGAAGCGGTGATCGCGGTGGGAGAGCCGGTGGAAGGCGCCCACGCATTTTCAGAGCTGTTACAGGCGGATGGCGATGTGCCGCTGCCCGAGCTTTCACCAGACGATCCCTATTTGCTGCTTTACACGTCCGGCGCGACGGCAAGCCCCAATGGGGTGCCGCACGCCTATCGCGGATTTCTTGGCAATGCGGCGCGCTGCGCCGAACAGCTCGGCATCGGCGCCGACGAAAAAATGCTGTCGGTTGCGCCCTATACGCATCTTTACGGCCTGTTTGTCATGCATATGTGCCTTGCCACCGGGGCAGCGCAGGCCTTGCTGCCGGCCTTTGATCCCCGGATTTTTCTGCCAACGCTTTCGGAACTGAAGCCGAACGCGTTTTCGCAGCGCCCGCGCATTTCGCGCCGTTCTGTGCAGCCGGTGCCATAAAGCCCGATCATCTTGCCCAGACGCGGTTCACCTGCCTGTCCGGATCCACCGTTCCGCCGGCTCTGGCCGAGCAGGTCGACGGACTGATGGAACATGGCGCGGTGATCCAGCTGTGGGGCATGAGCGAATTGCAGGCCGGCGCTTTCGGCCGTCCGGACGATCCGAAAGAGGCGCGTTTTCGCACAGCAGGCCGCGCGTCGGAAGCAACTGAACTGCGCACCGTGGATGGAGACGGAAACCTGTTGCCGGCTGGCAAGGAAGGCGAACTGCAGGTGAGGGGGGCGTCTGTCTTTGCCGGTTACTTAAACAATGCCGTCGAAACCGATGCGGCATTTGCCGGCGACGGGTGGTTCCGCACCGGGGACCTCGCCATTCTCGATGCTGCGGGCTTCCTGACACTGACCGGCCGGGTCAAGGAGGTCATCAATCGCGGCGG
Organism: Hyphomicrobiales bacterium; assembly: GCA_024244645.1. GTDB lineage: Bacteria > Pseudomonadota > Alphaproteobacteria > Rhizobiales > Rhizobiaceae > Hoeflea_A. The sequence continues at coordinate 39,027 of JAAEOH010000072.1, read as the reverse complement.
GGTGAAATACAATCCGCTTGACATTGAAGCCATTCTGACCGGGCTCGACGCTATTGAGGCCTGTGCAATCGTGCCCTATCCCGATGCTGATCTGGGTGAGCGGGCGTGTCTTTGCGTGCAGTTGCACAACGGCAATTCGCTCACGCTGGAACAGGTGACCGACCTGCTTCATGACCAGGGCATCGCTAAATTCAAATGGCCCGAAAGACTGGAAATTGTCGACGCCATGCCGTTGACACCCACCCGCAAAATCATGCGCGGCAGGCTCAAGCAGCGGCTCGCTGACACCAAACCCTGAACGATCCGAGGAAATGAAATGACGGACTTCACAGTTTACACGCCCGACAATGCTCCTGGTAAATCCGGCGAATTGCTCGATGGCGCGATGAAGAAGATGGGATTTCTGCCTAATCTCTACGCCATGCTCGCTGAATCCGACGCCGCACTCGAGGCCCATTTTTTACTTTCTTCGCTGGTTTCGAAAACAGGTTTTTCGCAGGCTGAACAGCAACTTATCCTGTTGACCGCAAGTGTTGAAAACGAGTGCAACTATTGTGTTGCAGCGCATTCATCCGGTGCACGCATGGCCAAGCTCGACAAGGAGATCATTGAAGCGGTCCGCACGGGCAATCCGATCGCCGACGAAAGGTTGGAGGCACTGCGGCAGTTCACCGGAGCGCTTGTAGAAAAGCGCGGACATGCCAGGAATGAGATGGAAGCGTTTCTGGCAGCAGGTTTCAGCAAACAGAATGCTCTTGAAGTGGTCCTGTGCGTTCCGATGAAGACGTTGTCCAACTATACCAACCACCTGGCGGGCATTCCGCTGGACTCGGTGCTTTCACGCATGGAGTGGAACGGAAAGGACGAACTGCAGCAAGCCGGCTAAGTTTAGCCGAAAACCATTGCAACGGGCCGGTCAACTGCCGAAACGAATATCATAGGGAGGACTACCATGAAGAAACTATTGTGTGCCCTGGGCACTTTGATGATAGCGACAACGGCGCAGGCTGAAGATCTCAAGATCGGTCTGGTGGTGACGCTTTCGGGACCGTCTGCCGAAGACGGCGGATGTTGTGCGGCTCAATCGTGGCAGCGGACCCGAACGGGTCATCGACGAGGTTGAGAAGAACAATCCCTATCTGTTTGATAATGTCGACGATGTTCTCGGCCATGATGAACGCGAGGCGATTGTGAAGGGCTATGCCGGCAAGGCCGGTTTCCTGGTGAAAAAGCACGGCAAAAAGACAGCTTCCGGAAAACACGCAAACCGGTTGGCTGACAACCTGCGACGGGTTATGGGATAAAGCATGTCCGGCAATCTTCGCAAAAGTCTGAGCCTGCCAATGATGGTCGCACTGGGTGCTGCCGGGGTCATCGGCACCAGCTGGGTTTTCACTGCGAGCGAGTTTTTCAAGAAATACGGTGCCGGCGGCGAAATACTCGGATTGGCTCTCGGCGCGATCCTCGCTGTCTGCGTTGCCCTGGCCTATGCAGAGCTTGCTTCGAGATTTCCGCGGGCCGGCGGTGAACTGGTCTTCGCCTATGCCGCCTTTGGACGCGGGCCGGCATTCATCGCCGGCTGGCTGCTGATCGGTGCCTATGTGAGTTCACTGGCATTCTACGTAACCGCGAGCGGTATGCTGCTTGCCGAGATTTTCCCGTCGCTGCAGCAGATGACGCTCTACAGCATTGCGGGCACGGAGGTCTATCTGCCGGTATTGATCTTGGGCATCGCCCTGTGCTGCGCGATCTGGCTGCTGACCTATACCGGAATGGGACTGGCGGGTGGCTTTCAGCTTGTTTTGCTTATCGCGATGGTGCTGATTGGCATTGCGCTCGCAATAGTCGGGTTCTCCCACGGGCGTTTCGATAATTTCTGGCCGCCTTATGCGCCTGATGCAGAACCGTTTGCCGATACGCTTCGCTTTGTCCTGCCGGCAATGACGTTCCTGACCGGCTTCAGCCTGATCACCACACTAGCCGAAGATGCCAAACTATCGCCCCGTCACATCGGTTATGCTGTCGTCGCCACCGTGGTTGTGGCGGCCGGCTTCTATTGCACCGTGCTGTTAGCGACGGCGTGGCTGATTCCCTGGGAAACGACGGCGACGCTCGATGACGGCGTTATCGACGCCTATCGCAAAGCCGGCTTTCCGCTACTTGCCTGGGGTGCCTTCTCCATATCGGTGCTCGGGCTCGTCACCAGTTTCCTGGCGCTTTTTCCTGCGGCCTCGCGTGTAATTCTTGCCATGGGCCGGGCAGGGCTGTTCCCGTCTGTCTTTTCACAGCTGAGCAGATCGGGAAGGCCGGTCAATGCGCTCCTCTTTACGCTGCTGCTGACGCTCGGGCTCGGTTGGCTCGGCAGGGGCGCGTTGTTGTGGTTTCTGGATACGGGTGGAATTTATATCGGGCTTGCATGGTGCATCGCTGTCTTCAGCTTCTACCGCATCCGGCGTGATGAGCCGGCGTCGCGTGCTCCCTTTCATGCTGGCCCTGCGTGGCTGCCCGGCATTGGCGCTGTGGCCGCGCTTTGCGTGATCGTCGTGATCCTCCTGCTGGGAACGTCTCTTTCACTGGCCTGGCCATATGAATATCTCATTCTTGCCGTTTGGTTTGTTCTCGGCGCGATGATCTATGCAATTGTACCAAGGGTTTCCGTGGAAGAGACGAGGGCTGCCGTATTGGGGACGGCTGAAGCGTCACAAGAGAACTAGGGAATGCGCCGGATTCGGCAGGTGCAGTTGGGCGATGCCGGTTGGCACGAAATGGCTTCGGCCGCAGGCTCGAAATGTCTGATCAGATCAAGAGAGGCAACAATGAGATTACTTTGGATGGCGGCGGCGGTTTCCATTGCCACATCAGCACCGGCAGAGGAACTCTGGCAGGGCAAGTGGATAGATCTGACCCACCCGTTCAACGCCGATACGATCTACTGGCCGACCGCCAAGATGTTCGAGAAAGAAGAGGTTTTTCACGGCCACACCGATGGCGGCTGGTTCTATTCCGCCAACAATTTCAGTGCTGCCGAACACGGCGGAACGCACATTGATGCGCCCATCCATTTTGCCGAGGGTGCTGACACAGTCGACGAGGTGCCGCTGAATCGTCTGATCGGGCCCGGAATTGTCATCGACGTTTCGAAACAGTCAGGCGAGGATGTCGATTATCTCGTCATGGCTGCGGACGTTGAAGCATTCGAGGCAGAAAACGGACGTCTGCCGGCCGGAGCGATTGTCCTTTTGAATACCGGGCGCGCCAGTTTATATCCCGACCGGGCTGCTTACATGGGAACCGCGGAGCGGGGTGCCGAGGCTGTGCCCAAGCTTCATTTCCCCGGACTGGGCGTCGGCGCGGCGAAACTGCTGGTCGAACGCGGTATCTCCGCCGTCGGCATCGACACACCGTCGATTGACCGTGGCCAGTCAAAGGATTTCGCCGCCCACGTCGAACTGATGAAGAACAACATTCCGGCTTTCGAAAACGTCGCCGACATGAGTGCTCTGCCGCCGACCGGCCCCACAATCATAGCACTTCCGATGAAGATCGAGGGCGGGTCGGGTGGCCCTCTGCGCATTGTCGCGCAGCTGCCCTGACGGGCGTGGAGCTAACCAATACCGTCAGGATGGATCTTTGAGGTGAATTGCTCCTTCCCGACGGCATCGGGGTATGGGACTAGCAGCCTGATCGGCCTGCGCCGTCGCCAAGTGCCGGGCATCTCCTGCCAGGCGCCCCTCAGAATGCGTGGTTGAGGCTTGTCACCCGCGCGCTGGGCAATTCCGGCACACAGAGGGCGTGTGTTGGAGTTTCTAGCCTATGAGTAAGTTTAACGCCGATACGGCTGTCGCCATGTCATCCTGATCCGACACCTTGGAAATATGCTTGTGGATCAGCGATCCGTAAATCTTCCACATCTGTTTTCGCACCTCGCGTCCCCGCGCCGTGATCTGCAGCACTTTCCCGCGCCCGTCGTCAGGATACACAAACTCTTCCACCAATCCCTCACACACCAGACGCTGCAGCAATCGCGAAAGGTTCGATTGCTCGAAGTTTAGTTTTTGGCCCATTTCATATGGGCGCAATCCACCGCATGTTGCGCGCTCCAGTTCCCACAACACATCGTACCACCGCAAGGGCGGCAGGCCCTCGGTTTTGAGCGCCGTATCCATTTCGCGGTAAATTTTCCGCTGCGACAAATTCAGTGCAACCCACAGTCTTGTCTCTTCTTTCGTTGGGTACATGTATTCACATTCCGGTGATGTCCAGTGTTTCTCGTTGCGCCTTGCCGCGAACTTATATAGATGCATTTTCATCTATTATTGGTCAACCCGGCTGCCGAACCGAGCCGGAATGCGCCAGCAAATAAGCTCGCTTATGCAATAAGGACAAGGAGCATTCAGATGCGAAATCTTGGAATTCCTGGTTTGGCAGCATTGTCATTCGTGCTTGCCCTGCCAGCCATACCGGCATTTGCCGCCGAGACTTATTACACCGATCAGGGGCACACTGAAGTCAGGCTCGGTTGGAACCACGCCGGCGTTTCCATGCAATCCGCCGAATTCACCACAGTGAAGGGCGAGCTTAACCTTGAACCCGAAGATGTAGAGGATTCGACCCTCAACGTGACGATCGACACAGCCAGCATATCAACCGGCTTTGGCCCGCTCGATGACCATCTGAAAAGCAAGGATTTCCTTGAGGTGGAAACCTATCCGCAAATAACATTCACCAGTACCGGAGTGAAAAGAACCGGCGACAACACTGCGGAAGTCACGGGTGATTTGACCATTCACGGTGTGACCAAGCCGGTCACGTTGAAAACGACCTTGACCCACCGGGGTGACCATCCGCTTGGAGCGTTTATTGACTATTACAAGGGCAAATGGATTGCATTTTCCGCAGCGACGGAAATTGATCACGTGGCTTTTGATGTCGGCAACAAGTTTCCAACAGGCCCGATTTCAATTTCGATCATCACCGAGATGAAAGACCGGGAATAGAAACTACATTCGGTGAAGAGAATTTCACCGAATTCCTGCTACGCAGCGGATTTGGCGTCCCGAACAGGGGCGTCAGATTCGCGTTCACATGTGTGACAGCAGATTGTCGATTTTGCCGAGAGAATAAACTCAATTGCTCGCCAACAGCCGGGAAACCTATGGCCTGATCGCCCAATTACTACACTGGGCCACGGTTGTATTGATTTTCATCCTCCTACCGCTGGGATTGTATATGCACGAACTGCCGGTGAGTTCGGCAGAGGAAGCGGCGTATAAATCCTGGTTATACTCCCTCCACAAGACGCTCGGGGTGACTGTGTTTCTGGTCGCCATTGTCCGGGTGGCCTGGTCCGCAATCCAACCGCACCCCAAGCCGCTCAACAGTGATAGAAAGCTCGAAAGCCTGGCTGCGCAAACCATTCACTGGATGCTGTATGGCGCGATCATACTCATGCCGTTGACTGGCTGGCTGCATCACTCGGCGGCCGAAGGTTTTGCGCCGATCTGGTGGTCGCTGCCGCAGGATTTGCCGATGGTGCCGAAAAATCCGCAATTGGCGTCATTCTTTGGCCTCGCCCATTTCTTTACCGTGATTTTGCTTGGTCTTGCCCTGGTTCTGCATATCGGCGGGGCGCTGAAACACGTATTTGTTGATCACGACAGCACATTGGCACGCATGATTCCCGGCAGGGTTCCCGCAATTCCCGCCGATCTTCCCGACCCGCATTTCAAGAATCTTCCGGTTTTGTTGGCAATCCTGACATTTCTCGTTCTGGGTGGTGCGACCGCGGTCGGCTACAACATCAGTGGTCCGATCGCCGGACAAAACCCCGTCAACTTCAACCCGGCGGAAAATGTGGCTGCGGGATGGTTGGTCGATCAGGACAAAAGCCGGCTGGATATTCAGATCATTCAATCGGGCTCGCCCGTATCGGGAAGCTTCGCCAACTGGAACGCCGCGATCATTTTTGATGCCGAAAACCTCGAATCTTCAAAAGTCGAAGTGGAAGTGGACATTGTCTCTCTGGTACTCGGCAATGTGAGCGAACAGGCAACATCTCCGGATTTTCTGAATGCCGCGCATCATCCTGTTGCGACATTTGTTTCAAGCAGCTTTGTCAACACCGGCAGTGACAATTACGAAGTCAGGGGCGAACTGACACTGGCAGGACTGAGCAATCCGATCACCCTGCCGTTTTTATTGAAGATTGAAAATGATCGCGCTTTTGTTCAAGGCGAGGTCACGATTGAACGTCTTGATTTTGATATTGGCAAAAAGGGCTTCCCGACCGACGGCATGGTCGGTTACGGCGTGGTGGTCACGGTGAACCTTGAAGCGGAAAAGACGCCTTCGTCGTAACCTCCGTCATGGGCTCAAACTGGTCACGACGCGTTTTCCAATTGACGGCTTCAATCCCTCAATGCCGGCTTTTCCCTTTGCGCAACAAAATCGGTGCCATTGAGCCCGTTTTTTTTGCGTGTAACTTCAATTTGTCGGGCCTAACAGTGATCGTGAATTTGAGGGTCAGTCCAGAAGCGGAACCCGCGCTGACCCGCCGTTTCGTCTAAGGAACAAACCATGAAAACCCATGCGCAAGTCGTGGTCATCGGTGGCGGTCTTGTCGGCTGCTCGATCCTCTATCATCTGGCAAAACTCGGCTGGACCGATTGCGTGCTGCTCGAGCGCGACGAGTTGACCAGCGGCTCCACCTGGCACGCGGCTGCCAATATCCACGGGCTGCACGACAGCACCAATATCAGCCGCATCCAGCACTACACCATGAACCTCTATAAGGAGCTGGAACAGGAGACGGGGCAGGGCTGTGGCGTGTTTCAGCCGGGTTCGCTTTATCTCGCGCAAACGCAGGAGCGCGAGCATCAGCTGCGCCTTCAGGAAGCGAAGGCACGGTACTACGGCATGAACTTCCATGAGGTGGATCGCGCGGAAGCCGAGCGGCTGCATCCGCTTGCCGATTTCGACGGCATCCGCTGCATCATGTTCGAGCCTGACGGCGGCAACGTTGACCCCTCAGGCGTGACCATGGCCTATACGGCCGGTGCGCGCCAGATGGGGGCGCAAATCGAGCGTTTCACTCCGGTGACGGCGACCGTTCAACAACCAGACGGAAGCTGGATCGTGGAAACGACGAAAGGCAATATCCACACACAGTGGATCGTCAATGCCGCCGGTCTCTGGGGCCGCGAGGTTGCGGCAATGGCCGGGCTGGAACTGCCGCTTGTGCCGACCGAGCACCAGTATTTTGTCACCGAAACCATGCCGGAAATCGATGCGATGGACCGGCGCCTGCCGTCGATCGCCGACCGCGACGGCGAATACTATCTGCGCCAGGAGGGCAAGGGGCTCTTGATCGGCGCCTATGAAAAGGACATGCGGTTCTGGGCCGAGGACGGCACGCCGCTGGATTTCGGTCACGAGTTGTTCGAAGACGATCTTGATCGCATCATGGACAATGTGATGCGCGCCATGGACCGCGTTCCGGCAGCGGCGACTGCCGGTATCAAGCGGGTCATCAACGGTCCGATGATCTGGTCCCCCGATTCAAACGCGCTCTTTGGCCCCGTACCTGAATTGAAGAACTATTTCTGCTGCAACGGCATCATTCCCGGCTTCTCGCAGTCCGGCGGCCTTGGCCTCATGACCGCCGAATGGATCGTCGAGGGCGAACCGACCCTCGACATGTTCGCCTGGGACCTGGCGCGGTTCGGCGAATGGGCCGACAAAAAATTCACAAAGGCGAGGGTCGAGGATCAGTACACCCACCGTTTCAAGATCCATTTTCCCAACGAGGAACGCAGCGCCGGCAGGCCGGCGCGTCTCCGTCCGGGCTACGAGATGCAAAAGGAGATCGGCGCGGTATTCGGCCTCAACTGCGGCTGGGAGCATCCGCTGTGGTTTGCCGACGAAGCTGGCGTTGAGGAAACCAACGGCTTTACCCGCCAGAACTGGTTCGAACCGGTCGGGCGTGAAGTCACCATGCTGCGCGAGGCGGCCGGGGTGCTCGATATATCCAACTTCGCCAACTACATGATCAAGGGGCCCGGCGCCGCCGACTGGCTGAACGCGCTGCTCGCCAACAGGATACCGACCAAGGTGGGGCGCTCCTGTCTCAGCCCGCTGATCGGAACCCGTGGCGGTGTGGCCGGCGACTTCACGGTCACGAAACTTGCCGAGGACGAGTTCATGATGGTCGGCTCCGGTATGGCCGAGCGCTATCACCAGCGGTTTTTCGATATGGTCGAGCTGCCCGAAGGAACCACATTTGATGTGGCAACGGATCTTATTTGCGGTTTCAACGTTGCCGGACCGAGGTCCCGCGAACTGCTGCAGCGGCTGACGAATGCCGATCTTTCGACGCCGGAATTTCCGTTCATGAGCTCACGGCGCATCGAAGTGGCTGGCGTCAGCTGCGTCGCAATCCGCGTCAGCTTTACCGGCGACCTTGGCTGGGAAGTGCATTGTGCCGAGGAAGATCACAAACAGCTTTATACGGCGCTTCTTGACGCCGCGAAGGATGTCGGCGGCGGTCCGATAGGCAGCCGCGCACTCGGCAGCTTGCGGATCGAGAAGGGCTATGGCAGCTGGGGTCGTGAATACAGCCCCGAATACTGGCCGCAGGAAGTCGGGCTGGAACGGCTCATCAAGCTGGACAAGGATTTCCTCAACAAGGACGCCTACCTTGCCGTCAAGGACAACGTGCCGCGTGAAAACCTGTCGATCTTCGAGGTCGAAGCCAATGATGGTGCCGATGCGACCGGCGGCGAGCCGATCTTCCTTGCCGACGGAACATCGGTCGGTCGGGTGACATCGGGCGCCTACGGATACTCCGTCGGCAAGTCGCTGGCACTTGGCTTTGCCAGGGAAGGCACGGCAAAACCGGGCGATACGGTGGAGATTTTCATTCTCGGCAAGCCGCACAAGGCGACGCTGCTTGCCGATCCGCCATTTGATGCCGCCGGTGAAAGGCTGCGTGCCTGAAGGGTTTGTTCGCAGCCTGCTACGACCGGATGTTTTTCAAAAGCCATTCCCGAAACAATCGGGCAGACGGTCCCATCGATGGCGTTTCATCCGACAGATAATAGAGCCAAGGTGTTTCGACGCCGAGATCAAAAGGTTCGATCAGCTGGTTACGCTCAACAAAGGTGCCGACGAGGGATTTCGGAAGCACGGCACATCCATGCCCCTGCGAGGCCAGTTCAAGCGCGATCGCCGTGGAATTGGTCTTGATGCCGACATCTGGATTGAGTGTCTTCAGACCAAAATGGCTTGCAATGCTCTGCCAGTGGGTGGGGCGGCCAAGGATCTGGATCAGATCCGCTTCGAGCAGTTGCTCTGGCTCTTTCAGCGGCTTTCCGGCAATCCTGTAACCGGGCGAGCAGACCACGGTCAGCGTCTCCGGCCACAAGGGAACAACGCCGGCCGGTGCGTCGTCCCTGTGGTTGGTGGTCAGTCTGATATCGGCGACATCCGGTTCGACATCCGTCCAGATCGTTCCATGGATGGTGATGTTGATATGATGATGAAGCGCCCTGAACTCCAGAATACACCGCGAAAGCCACGTTTCCGCCAGGCTCACGGGGCAGGAAACCACAACGTCTTTCCTGTGTGCGCTGGAGATGATCGATTCTGTCGCTGAGTTGATCTGTTTGAGCGCCTGACGGACACTGGCAAGATAGGCAACGCCGAGTTCTGTCAGCGCCAGGCTGCGCGGATGGCGGATGAACAGCGGACGTCCGATAAATTCTTCCAGCGAGCGCACATGGTTACTGATGGCCGACTGGGTGTAGTTGAGCTCTTCTGCCGCCGCCGTGAAGCTGAGATGGCGCGCCGCCGCCTCGAACGAGCGGACATAGGAAAGGTGAGGGGTAAATTTCAACGTCGGGTGTCTCCAAACTCAGCCAGTAATATCAGCCCCGTCAGCCGAGGATTATCGTGCGCCCGTCAGCGGCGTCTTGCAAACAGCTTTTCCTGGCGCAATGCGTGCGGCGACGCCTCGAATTGCCGGCGAAACAATTTGGAAAAATGCGCCGGTGATGAAAATCCGCAGGCGACGGCGATGTCGATGATCTTCATGTCGGTCTGCTCCAGCAGATTGCGGGCGCGCTGCAGGCGAAGCTCGGTAAAAAACCGCTTGGGTGTCTTACCGAGATAACGCTGAAACAACCGTTCCAGTTGCCGGGTGGAGATATTCACTCTTTTCGCAAGGTCGGACGAGGTGACCCCGTTTTCGATATTGCGCTCCATTTCGTGGATCACGTGCGAGAGCTTTGTATGGCGCAGATTGATGCGATCGGGGACTGTCACGCGGGCGTCGTGCTGGATTACGCGGATACTTGCATAATTCAACTGTTCCGCAACGGCTTCGGCCAGTTCCTCGCCCTGCAGTTCGGAGACCAGGTGAAGCATCAGGTCGATACCCGATGTGCCGCCGGCTGTTGAAAAGCGGTCATCGTCACCAGTATAGGTCCAGGTTGTCAGCTCGACCTGTGGGAATTCTTCGCGAAAACTGTCCTGGTTCTCCCAGTGGATCGTCGCCCTGCGCCCGTCGAGCAGGCCGGCCTTGGCCATGGTGTAGGCGCCGGTGCACAGGCCGGAAAGGCCCTTGCGTGCTTCCCGGCGCAGCCACTGGATGACAGGCCGCGTGGTCGCCTCATCGATATGGCCACCGCCGCAGATCAGGATCGTGTCGTCTCGTGACAGGTTTTCCAGTCCCGTATGCACCTCGAAATCGGTGCCCAGAGAGGACCGCGCCGGTTTTCCGTCTTCGGAACACAGCACCCATTCAAACAGTTTTGCGCCTGCGATGCGGTTGGCAATCCGCAGCGTCTCAAGGGCGGTGGAAAGCGAAAGGATCGAAAAATCCGTCAGCAACAAAAAGATATAACGCTTTGGTTTTTCGCCGCTATCCGCTTCTTGTTCCATGGCTGTCCGCTCAACGCTTGAAGTGTGTCATTGGCCGGTTATCTGATCCCGACGCTGTCGAGCGCGGTGGACAGTTTTTCGACGGTGCCTTCGATGTCACCCAGTTTGTCGAGCCCGAACAGGCCGAGCCGGAACGTTGAAAACCCTTCCGGTTCATCACACCGCAAAGGCACACCCGCCGCAATCTGGACCCCGTTCTTCACAAAGGCACTGCCGTTTTGCACGGCCGGGTCATCGGCGTAGCTGACGACCACGCCCGGAGCCCCGTAGCTGTCGGCGGCGAGCGATACCAGGCCGCGCTGGCGCAGCATGTCGCGCACCCGCTTGCCCAGCTCGAATTGTGCGTCTTTCAACTTGTCGAAACCGATTTCCCTGCATTCAAGGATAACGTCGCGGAAGGCTGCAAGTGTGTCCGTCGGCATCGTCGCGTGATAGGCGTGCCCGCCTTTTTCATAGGCCGACATGATATTCGACCAGGTCTTGAGACTTGCCGCAAAACTGTCGGATTCGGTGGTTTCAAGGCGCGAAAAGGCTTCATCATTCATCATCACGATGCCCACACAGGGTGAAGACGACCAGCCTTTTTGCGGCGCCGAAATCAGCACATCGACGCCGAGTGCCTTCATGTCGACCCAGATACAGCCGGAGGCAATACAGTCGAGAACCAGCAGTGCTCCGACTGAATGCGCAGCTTCCGCCAGTTCCTTGATCTGCTTGTCCGGCATGATGATGCCGGAGGATGTTTCCACATGCGGGACAAACACGACGCCCGGATTGTGCGTGCGAATTGCCTCGACAGCTTCTTCCATCGGCGCGGGTTCAAAGGGCGACTGCGGTCCCTGCGCTGTCGGGCGGGCTTTCAGAACGGTATGGCTGCGGTGGAACTTGCCGACATCAAGGATCTGCGACCAGCGAAAGGAAAACCAGCCATTGCGGATGGTGACGACGTCGGCATCCTGAGCAAATTGACGGGCGACCGCTTCCATCGCGAATGTGCCGCCACCCGGGACAAGGGCAATATGATCCGCATTGTAGACGGATTTCAGATTGGAAGAGATGTCCCGCATCACCTGCTGAAATCTCTGGCTCATGTGATTCAGCGAGCGATCCGTGAACACCACTGAAAATTCGACAAGACCGTCTGGGTCAACCTTGGATTCGGATTTGAGCATCGGTCCTTGATCCTTTTCTGCATAACGCGCGGTGCCGTCGGAATGAAACAACTTCCATTGCGCTAAATCGAACGGCTGTCAAATTTCGTTTTCTTAAGACCCGGCTAAGATATTATCATCGGGCGTCCCGGCTGTTCATTGTCGCTGTCATGTCGGGGGCCATCTGTTCTTGCTGCAACCACGGGTCAGGCCTATCTTGAAGACAATGAACAACAAAGCGCACATGTGCACAACCGTCACCCCGCCCGGCATGCGCGGCAGGTCCTCCGAGTCCGGTAAAAGCCGGGGCAGGGCACTATGAACGGCCGGCTGGACACCGTTTATGCGGCCATCGATGCGGCGAACTCTGAAGACCCGACGTTGGAGCGCGAAGGTGAAAGCGAAGTTCCGGCAGCGCTGATTTACGGCCACCGCATGTCGGCGGAACTCGAACGTATTAGCGAAGCGGCCGGCGAGTTCCTGAAGATCGCCGCCCGTGGTCAGCATATCGAGAGGTGGAAATTGCCGCGCGGTTCCTATCCCGATGGCCGCACCGGCTACCTGAACTGGCGCAAGGCGCAGGCCGCATATCACGCTGAGCGGGTGTCCGAAATCATGGCGGCTGCCGGCTACAGCACACCAGAATGTGAGCGGGTGGGACAGCTCCTGCGCAAGGAAGGCATCAAGCGGGATGTCGAGGTGCTGATGCTTGAGGATGTCGCCTGCCTGGTCTTCCTGAAATGGTATTTCAAAGGTTTTGCGGAAGGTCACGATTTTGAAAAGGTCTTCCGGATCGTTTCAAGGACGGCCCGCAAGATGTCAGCGCAAGGCCGGGCAAGGGTCCTGGTAGAATTTGAGCTGCCGCCCGAACTCATCCCCGCGCTCGACGTTTAAGGACATTGTGAAAAGCGCGCCCAGTGGGTGACGATTATCCCCGATCCGAATTCATGACAGTCTGAATCAAAACGTGCGTATGAACTTTTAATTCACTGAATTCATTAAATAATTCTGACTGAATTCGATCCATTGCGCACAAATGGATGGCCATTGTGGCCGGTTCAGCCACATTGCTGACATCACTGCGTAGTTGCCTGAATTCACGCTATTCGCAGGGGAATCACCGTTTGCGAATGATTTGGCAGTACTCTTGAAAATAGCCAAATGGCAAGGTATAATATGCCATATGGCAAGGAGCTTATAATGGCGCTGCAACCAGTACAGCAGGAGTTCGCCGGTCCGGGCGCAGGTCTTTCCGTCTATGACAACGAACGGGTATCGACGGTGGCGGCCAAGGCCTACACCCGCATTGTCGCGGCCTGGAAGCTGAACAACAGAACCGCCGCCGATCTGATCGCGGTAAGCCCGCGCACCTGGGCGCGCATGAAGACGGGACAATGGACGGGTCGGCTCAACCGCGACCAGCTCCTGCGGGTCAGCGCCATCACCGGGCTCTACAAGGCACTGCATCTGTTTTTTGGCGAAAAGCTTGCCGACCGGTGGGTCGGGCTGCGCAACAAGGGCCCGATGTTTTCCGGTCGCGAACCGGTCGAGACCATGATTGAGGGCGGGTTGCCGGCGATCATGGAGACCCGCAACTATGTCGATGCGCTCAGGGGTGGTGCGTGACGCCGCCTTTGATCACGATATGCCAGCAGGCAACTGTCCGCCTAGTCCCCACCGCCTACTACAAACCTCCTGTTCTGGCGCCACTGGTCGATGATGACGGCGAGCTTGCCATCCTGGCCGAGGTGGAGGGGCTGACCAATCGCCGTCTGAAGGCGCAAAGCACCGGTCTTCCGGGCCTCGATGCGCGCGAACTCGCATTCAATGTCTGGGGGCAGTCTTATATCAATGCTGCCTTTGCCTATACACGCGCCGGCGGCAACCGTTTCAATGATGGCGGAAGGGGCGCGTGGTATTGCGCCTTCGATGATCTGACGGCGATTGCCGAGGTCGCCTTCCACAAAACGCGCGAATTGGCTGCGATCGAAGTGTTTGAAGACGAGGCGGTGTATCAGACACTGCTTGCGGCCTTCATCGGCGATTTTCACGACGTCCGCGGCCTCAATGCCATTCCGCCCTATCTCGGTGTCGAACCCGAAACTGCCTATCCCGAGGGACAGGCATTTGCCGCCGCACTGAGAGACAATGGCGGTCGCGGTATCATCTATCCGTCGGTGAGGCGCGTCGGCGGCACCTGTCTCGTCGCCTTCCATCCTCATCTCGTCCAGGATGTGCGCCCCGGCGCCCGCTGGAAGCTGATCTGGGACGGCTCTCCTGAATACACCGTGACGGCCGACTGATAGGCGTTACCAGGCCGGTTTTGATGACCGCAACTTTCCGGCCGGATAATCCCATGCTGGCGTGATGTCTCCGATCTTGAGTGGAAATTTCACGCGACGGGCCGGACCCCAGTCCGTCTGCTCGATTTGCGCATTGATATCTGCTTCCGTTTCCGCCCGAAAACCTGTCCCCTGGTCTGAGCGCTTCTTGGCGCTCAACAGATGCGCCACCCGTGCCAGTGAGAGCCTGGCTGATGAAACACGACCCGATTCTGCACGTTGATGAAGGGCGTTTAGCACAGCGGCGGCAAGAAGGAAGCCGGTCGCGTGATCGAGTGCCTGCACAGGCAGGGGAACCGGCCTGTCAGCTCCGCCCATTGTCATGCCGTGATATGCGATACCGCAGCTCATCTGCACGAGGCTGTCGAAGCCGCGCCGTCCGGACCACGGGCCCGACCAGCCATAGGCGTTCAGCGACACTTCGATCAGCGAAGGATTGATGTGCCGCAGGGCAATCGGGTCGTAGCCGAGTTTTTCCAGGGCGCCAGGTCTGTAGCCGTGCAGTAGGACATCCGCTTGCGATAACAGACGCTCAAACACCGCCCGATCATCCAGGTTCTTCAAATTCAGCCCGGAGCATCTCTTTCCGAGCGTAACTTCCGGTATGACGCCGGGTTCGTCCCAGTCGGGAGGATCGATCCGCAGCACGTTGGCGCCAAAAGCAGCCAGAAAACGGCCGGCGACCGGTCCGGCGAGTACCCGCGTCAGATCCAGGATCTTCAGGCCGCCAAGCGGTCTGCCGTCGATCGTCCTTGGGGTGGGCGACTCAGCCGGGTCGAAGTCACGCCAAATGATCAGGGGCTCACTTGAGACCACGGCACCCTGAGGGTGTTTTTGCCAGGCAGCAAGGTCACGCATGGTTGCCGCACAGCCGCCAGCCTCGATAATTGCGGTTTCGAGATCGTCGGCATCCCAATGCTCGACGGCAGGTTCCAGCGCGGCGCGATCGGCGTAGTCTCCCAGCACCGAAAGCGCTGCTGAGCGATGGTGCGGTGCATTGGTATGCAGGCGGATCCAGCAGTCTTTCGTGCGGTAGTCGCCGGCAATCGGATCCCACGGCGAAGGCAGCACCCAGCCAGTCGGCCTCAACGTCATCCCGAACCAGAAGGAAGCAAGCCGTTTGTCGACTGCCACTTGCGCACCGGGAATTCCGGCAAACCGCGCCAGCAACGCGCCTGCCGTGCCGATAGATGAGGCTGCAAGATCACTCACCGCAAACCAGGAAGGCAGCTCGTCATCGCCTTTGATCGCAATGGTCTTTGGGTCCATGGCACTTACAGCACCGGGCAGGGCGGACAACATCTCTTCAATGAACACATTCGTCATGGGCGCACCTTTGTCTGGACTTGCGCCGATACTGATCCGGCATTTGACAGCCAGTCAATCTTGATCAAGATAATCAATATGAAAAATATGGATGACACGGATTATTGCACCGTCGGATCAGGTGAGGTCTGCGATCGCCTCGGCATTTCGCGCGATACACTCTATGCCTATGTCAGCCGTGGCCTGGTCAGAACGATCGCGCATCCGGGAGATGCGCGCAAAAGCCTTTATGACCGGCGTGACATCGAGGCGCTGTTTGAGCGCAAGGGCAGGGGCAGGTCGCGCCGCGCAGTTGCCGAATCAACCATCAATTGGGGTGAACCGGTTCTGACGTCAAAGATCACGCGCATTGCCGACGGTCAGTGCTATTACCGCGGACGCAATGCGATCGGTCTGTCCCGGGACCATTCGTTGGAAGGCGTTCTGAAACTGCTCGCAGGGGTTCAGTCAAAGACCCAGCTGCACCCGGTTCCGGAGATCATGCCACACAGTGGTTCGCAGCCCTTCCACCGGATCGTTGCAATGATGGCCCGAGAGGCAGTTGGGACTGCAAAGGGCGATGGCCGGCCAAGGGCAGGCGAAATCATGCGGCTTACCGCACTGAGTGGTGCCGGAAGGAGCCCGCATTCGGATGCACCCATTCACGAGCTGCTTGCGGGCGAATGGTCCGACAGCTCCGATGCGCCCGACCTGTTGCGCCGGGCGCTGGTGTTGTGTGCCGATCATGAACTCAACGCTTCGACCTATGCGGCACGAGTGGCGGCATCGGCAGGCGCGTCGCTGCCGGCTGCACTGCTTGCCGGTGTGGCGACTTTATCGGGCAGCGGACATGGTGGAATCACCACACGCTGTCTTCGGTGGATGGATGAAATCGCCGCCGGGCGAATTTCGATCAGTCAGCCGGATGGAACACCGCCACCGGGATTTGGTCATCCGCTCTATCCGGATGGCGATCCACGCGCCGGCGAGTTGCTGAAACAGTGCCCTGTAGCTGAGGAATGGCGGCGCACCATTCGGCAGGTGCATGAGATGACGGGCTCACGCCCGAGCCTCGATTTTGCACTGGCGCATATCGAGCGCCAGATACGGCTTCCAACGGGCGCGGCACTCGGAATATTTGCTGTCGGGCGAACCGCAGGCTGGATTGCGCATGTTTTCGAGCAGCGAAAGACCGGAAGGCTGATCCGCCCACGCGCCTCGGTCGGCACCTGACGGACGCTTGCTTTACATAACTTTACAAACGCGAAATGCAGCCGCAACACGGCTCCCCTATAACCGGCATCCTGATGTCAGCGATAGAACGTTACCTGTCAGTGCATCGCCGAAAATCTGGGAGTGAATACAATGAGCAGGAACCTGCGAATATCCACTGTCCGATTGATTTGTCTTGGCGGATTTTACCTTCTGCTGCTTCTCATTTACGCAACTGCCGCTCAGGCGCAGACGTTGAAGACGCTCGACCTGAAATCGGGCACGCAGCAGGTCGAAATATTGGCAGCCCGGCTGCAGCTGAATGAAGAGCAGCGCGTGGCCATCCGGCCGATCATGAAAGAGTTCATGACATCGACCCGCGCCGTGCTGGAAAAACATGGTGTCGATCCACAGTCCGGTGAGCAACCGTCATTGACCGTCCTGTTTGCCTTGCGTGGCGACATGCAAAAGTATCGCAAACAGATGGAGGAGCAGCTTTACTCGGTTCTTTCACCCGAGCAGATGTCCACATTCAGACAATTCCAGGACGAACAGCGCGAGGCACGTCGTGCCCGTTTGAAGCAGTCAAATTGAATGGCGTTGGTCACCGGCCTCGAACTTTACAATTCTTTACCTTGGGGAAAAACCGGCGAAACGTGCAGATCCTAGATTGAAATGGAAGCAAGGGGACATCCCGTCCTTGCCGCAGATAAAGGAGCGAGATTGTGTCGAACGATTCCAACAATGCAAATACAGGCAAAACAAAAAAGGGCAACCGCCTCGCCATTGCGATGATAGCCGCTGTCGGCATCACCGCCGGAGGCATATTTGCGGTCCAGGCTATTGCTCAGACCAACACCTATCAGCATATTCGGCTTTTGACCGCCGATAGCGGCGATGGCGAAGTGCGAAAAGCCAGCTGGCGCGGTGGCTGGGGCCGTCATGGTCGTGGTTTTTCAAACCTGTCTGACGCTGAAATCGAATCCAAGATCAAACGCGGAGTTGCGCACCTGGCCATCGAGATCGACGCGACCGATGAGCAGGAAGAACAGATCATTGCCATCGTCACGCCGGCTGTCCTTAAAATGAAGGCGACGCGAGATCAGATGCGCGCAACCGGTGAGGAATTCGCCGCATTGCTGACCGCTCCGGTCGTCGACCGCGCGGCCGTGGATGCACTGCGGATCGAAAAGCTTGCGGAAGTTGATCAGATCAGCAAAGAATGGATCGATGTTGTTACCGATGTCGCCATGGTGCTTACCGCCGAACAGCGCGAGACGATCAGCGAGCGGATGGAGCAGTTCCGGTCCATGCGCGGTCACTGGCGCCATTGAGCCCGGTATTGAAGACTGCCGCGCCCGATGACCCAGCAGATTCTTCTTATTGAAGACGATCAGAGACTCGCCGAGATGGTCAGGGACTATCTCGGCGAGTCCGATTTTGATGTCACCATCGCGGCAACCGGTTCGGTCGGCCTGACCCTGCAGAAACAACGCAGCTTCGATGCGGTTCTTCTCGATATCATGTTGCCCGACATAGACGGCCTTGAGGTCTGCCGCACGATGCGCGCCACGGACACCGTGCCGATCCTCATGCTGACCGCCAAGGGTGAGCCGATGGACCGGATTGTCGGTCTTGAAATCGGCGCCGACGACTATTTGCCGAAACCGTTCGAGCCACGCGAATTGCTGGCGCGGCTTCGGGCTATCTTGAGGCGCGGCAAAGGCGAAAGCGGTTCGGGCATGATGCGCTTCGGCAGTCTTGAGATCGATCCGCAGGCCATGGAGGCAAGGATAGGCGGCAAGGTTTGTGCATTGACGTCCCATCAGTTCAAGCTGTTGGAGATCATGGCGTGCAGCGCCGGTCGTGTGCTCAGCCGTGACCACATCATGAACGCGCTGAAGGGCGAAGATCTCGGCGCCTTCGATCGCTCCATCGATGTTCATATCTCCCGCATCAGGGCCGAAATCGAGGAAGACCCGAACAAACCGCGGCGGCTGATCACGGTAAGGGGCGCGGGCTACGTCTTTGCCCGTTCGCAGGACTAGGACGCGTCATGTTGAGACGGCGCCTCTATCTGCAGATTTACCTGACCATCATTGCCAGCCTGGTAACCGTCGTCATTTTGTCCGCCGTGATGTGGAACGTCTTCGACCGCGATCGCGCCGAGGGCAGGGTTGCGGATGTCATCAGCCAGCTGGTTTTCAAAGCGCTGCCTGATGCCGGTGCATCCGGTAACGCACAGCGTGCCGCACTGCTGGCTCTTGGCGATGATCTTGACATCGATATCAGCCTTTATGACAGCCAGGACCAGCTGATTGCCGCGCGTGGTACTGTTCGGCCCATGCCCAGGCACCATGACGGAGAAAGCGGCTGGCGCAGATCACGGGGCGGCCCGTCATTCATATTGAACCTGCCCGACGGACGAACCCTGATCGCCGACCCGAGCGGAGGAGATGGACTTCATCCACTGGTCAACCTCCTTATCATGCTCGGCACTGTTGCCGTCGGTGTTGGCTTGGCTGCCTATCCCTTTGTCAGACGCCTGACAAAACGGCTTGAGCAACTGCAGCTTGGCGTCGAACGCATGGGGGCAGGGGATCTGGGTGCCCGCGTCGATGTACGCGGGCGGGATGAGGTGGCAAGGCTCGCCGAGAGTTTCAACGAATCCGCGGAAAAGATCGAAAAGCTGGTTGGCGCGCACCGCATGCTGCTGGCCAATGCGTCGCATGAACTGCGGACACCCCTGTCACGCATCAGGCTTGGGCTAGAAATGACTCAGGGCGGACAGGATCCCGAACGTGCCGCCGCGCTCAGACAGGACATCGCCGAACTCGACAGTCTGATCGATGAAATTCTGCTGATGAGCAGGCTGGATGCCGATGCAAATTTTGACCTGTCGCAGACCGTCGACCTCGTTGCGCTGGCGGCCGAAGAATGTGCCCGTTACGACGATTGCGAACTGTCCGGCAGCGCCCCCGATATCCGCGGTGACCCGCGCCTGTTGCACCGGCTCCTCGCCAATCTCCTGGAAAATGCCTTCAAACACGGCGCGCCACCCGTTTCCGTCCGCATTGCCTCATTGCCGGATACGGTCACCATCACGGTGGGTGACTGCGGAATGGGCATTGCCGAGCAGGACAGAGAAAAAGTTTTCCAGGCCTTTTACCGCGGTTCCGACCGCCAGAACGTCAATGGATACGGTTTGGGGCTGCCGCTGGTACGCCAGATCGCCGAGTCCCATGGCGGTTCGGTGATGATCGTTCCAAAAGAAGAGGAAAGATCGGCGATACGCGTGTCGTTGCCGTTCGGCCGTGGCACCGGATGAGGCGCACCAAACATCCGCATAAAATAAGGGCCGGTAAACCGGCCCATTGAATTTGCAGTTTCAGTTTTTGCCGTATTCGTCTTTCAGGCGTACCCAGTCCATCGGATAGGGCAGGCCGTCCTCATCACGGCCCTTCGGCACCAGATCGAGATAGTGGTAGCTGGCGTTGAGCATGTCGAGGCCGCGCCCGTAGGTCGAATAGGTGTGGTAGATCTTGCCGTCGTCGTCCTTAATGAAGACGCTGATGCCCGGCGCTTCGTCGGCGGGAAATGTGCTCTGGCGGTAGTTGTAGCGGATTTCATCCTTTTCACGCGCTTCTTCGGTGAACGACACCTCGAAGTCGTAATTGAAGTCGCTGCCGAGAGAGGAAATCCAGTCGAATTTCCAGCCCATCCGTTTTTTGAAGGCATCGAGCGTTTCAAGCGGTGCTCGTGAAACGGCGACAAATGTGACGTCCCGGGCCGCGAGATGCGCGACATTGCCGTCGAAATTGTCCGCCCAGAAGGAGCAGCTTTTGCAAGCGGCCTGCCAGTCGGGACCATACATGAAGTGATAGACCACCAGCTGGCCGTGTTTGCCGAACAGATCCGACAGGGTTTGTTTGCCGTCGGCCGTTTCGAATGAATAGTCCTTTGTCACCTCGACCCATGGCAGCGCCTGGCGCTCATGGCTCAAGGCATCGCGTTCGCGGGTGAAGGCTTTTTCGCGTTCAAGCAGGGCAAGGCGCGCCTTCAGCCATTCTTCTCGGGAAACAATCGAGTGATCCTGCATGATTAATCTCCTTACGCAAAAAGCTGATCGAGACAATTGAAACTGGACTGCCAGCCCATGCCGTGATTGTCGCGGTTGTCGACCTCTGCGAACGTGCGCTGGTCGAGGGTCATTTTGGTGCCGCCGTCAACGGCCGCGAATGTGACGGAGATTTCGGTCTCTTCGCCGCGCGTTCCATCCGGTTGCGTCCAGGCCCAGGTGAAGACGAGGCGGTTCGGGCGGTCGATCGCCTTGTAAACGCCGGAGACCACCACTTCGCCGCCGTCGGCGTTGCGCATGGTCGTCTCCCATGTGCCGCCTTCGCGCACGTCGAGCGTATGCTTCGGGATGCTCATGCCTTCGGGACCCCACCACTGCACCAGCAGTTCCGGGTTGATCCAGGCATCGAAGACTTTTTCTATTGATGCGGAGATGGTGCGTTCAATTATCAGTACCTGATCATCAATCACTGTCGACATCTTTTTCCTCTTTGTCTTTGTTTTCGTTCAGTACTTTTTCAAGCCGGTCAAATGATGTCTGCCAGAACCTGCGATACCTGCTGATCCAGTCGTCGAGGCTTCGCATGCTTTGCGGGCGCACCCGGAAAGAACGGAACTGCCGGTCGATCCTGCGTTCAATCACCCCGGCTTCCTCCAGCACCTTGAGGTGCCGCGAAATCGCCGGTTTGGAAATATTGAAGGGCTCTGCCAGGGAACCTGCGGTCTGGTCGCCCTCTTCCAGGAGCTGTTCGACAATGGCAAACCGCGTTGGGTCCGATAATGCCGAGAATATGGTTTGGACAGTCATTATTTACCTCATTCGTTAAATAATAAATATGTTAAATTGCATTCCTTGTCAAGCCGAAGCGGGAATTCAGCTGAAAAGGGCGCTGTCGCAGTATCGGGGTGATCTCGATCTTGCGCGCTGTGGGCGGGAATGCCATAGCTCTCGCCATGTTGTTGGACAAAAAAGAGGCCGAATCGGCGCCATCAGGAGTACATCTGCAACCATCGGTCGTGCGTCTGGCCTTGGGCGGCATGATTGCCATGTCAGTCGCGATGGGCATCGGGCGTTTTGTCTACACACCTTTGCTTCCCGAGTTGATGGACGGTCTGCACCTGAGCCCCTCGGATGCAGGTCTGATCGCCTCGGCGAACTATGTCGGCTATCTGCTCGGCGCAATTCTCGCAGCCTATGGCTGGGCTGCCGGCCGCGAGCGGAACATGTTCCTGGCGGGGCTGGTTGCCATGACGCTGCTGCTGGCCGCCATGCCCTTTGCCGGTGGTGTATGGGCACTTTCGATCATCCGGTTTGCTGCCGGCATAGCCAGCGCCTTTGTGATGATCTTCAGTTCCACCATCATTTTTGGCCATTTCGACAAGGCGGGCCGTGGCGGATTGCAGGCGCTGCATTTCGGTGGGGTTGGACTTGGAATTGCCGTGTCGGCGATATTGCTCCTGGTGCTGATTGCAACACAGGCGCACTGGACCGCTGGCTGGTATGCATCCGCGATCATGGCCTTTGTCGGCTCGATTGCCGCGGCAATCCTCGTTCGCGCGGATCCCGTCCGCAGCGCCAACGGCCACCGTGAACCACCCCTGAATTGGGATCGGCCGCTGGTTTTGATCACGGTTGCCTATGGTCTCTTCGGAGCCGGCTATATTGTGACCGCGACCTTCCTGGTGGCGATCGTCCGAGGCGGACATGAGCAATCGGTACTGGAAGGCTGGGTCTGGCTGGCGGCCGGCATCGCCGCTGGTCCGTCGGTTTTGTTCTGGGCGCCGCTGCACCGTCGTTTCGGTCTCATCGCCACCTTTGCGATCGGCTGTCTGGTCGAAGCTTTTGGCGTTAGTGCCAGCGTGTTGATGCCATTGCCGTTTGGGCCGTTCATCGGCGGCGTGTTGCTTGGTGGCACATTTGTCGCCGTGACCGCGCTGGGTCTGAATATCGGGCGGATGCTCGCCCCGCAATCGCAACGCCGGGTGTTCGCCAGCATGACCGCTGCCTTCGGCACCGGCCAGATCGTCGGTCCCGTAGTTGCCGGCTATCTGGCGGACCTGTCCGGCAGTTATACATCCGGCAGTCTGGTGGCGGCATTAGCGCTTGTGGTCTCGGCGCTTTTGGCCATTATGGCCAGAGCGCACGAGCCGGGCACGCAAAATTGATGTGCCATGACTGCGCATCGGCCATAGTTATTCCCCCCATGTGAATTGCGTTAAGGGCAGGCGGATCGGCACTCCGTGGCTGTCGAAACAGAAAAACCGCTAACACCGCGAGATACGAACCGTGTTCAGATCATTTTTCCCCCACCCCAAACTGTTTTTCTCATCCTTCGTTGTATGGTCGCTGGCCTGCATTCTGGCATGGTTCTATGCCTTTGGCCCTCTGGGTGAGACGCTAAGTCTTGGTGGCCTGTTTGGCTTTGATTATCCCGGTATTTATCCCGGTGACGGCGAGAGCGCGGCCCTCGAAGCCGCGCAGGCTGCGACGGAGCGCGCGGACGAGTTTTGGTTTTACCAGTTTTTCATCGTGAGCATTGTAGCGTTTTGCGGGTTCTGGATGTGGTACGCGCCACACCCTTGGCAGCGTTGGTCGGTTGCCGGGTCAGCGCTGGTGTTTTTTGTCAACTGGTTCCTCGTCCAGTTGGACGTCATGATCAATGAATGGTTCGGAAGGTTTTACGATCTGATCCAAAAAGCCCTCGGAAATCCGGGCACTATTTCTCCAAGCGAATATTATTGGACCCTGGCCAGCTTCCTGCAAATTGCTTTGGTGTACGTAATCGTGGCCGTGCTGTTTCGCTTCTTTGTCAGTCACTATGTGTTCCGTTGGCGGAATGCGATGAATAACTACTACGTAAAACACTGGCAAAAGCTCAGGCACATTGAGGGTGCTTCACAGCGAGTACAGGAAGACACGAAAAGATTTGCCGCCATTACCGAAAGCCTCGGCTTGAGTTTCGTCGACTCGATAATGACCCTGATAGCATTCCTGCCGTTGCTTTGGGGGTTGTCGGCGGAAGTCAAAGTTCTGCCGCTCATTGGCGAAGTCAGCCAGGGACTGGTGTTTGTCGCCATTGTCTGGTCGGTCATCGGTACAGCGATCGTGGCGGCGGCGGGTATCAAGCTGCCCGGTCTCGAATTCAACAACCAGATGGTCGAAGCCGCTTATCGTAAGGAACTGGTCTATGGAGAGGATAAGGAAGAACGCGCAGCGCCTCCGACCGTCAAGGAGTTGTTTGATGATGTAAGGCGCAATTATTTTCGTCTCTATTTCCACTACATGTATTTCAATGCCGTTCGCATATTCTATCTTCAGCTTGGCGTAATGGTGCCCTACATCGCTTTGGGTCCGACAATTGTATCAGGTGTAATTACACTTGGTGTGATGCAACAGATCGTGCGTGCTTTCGGCCGGGTGGAAAACTCGTTCCAGTATCTGATCAATTCGTGGTCGACCGTCGTTGAACTGCTGTCGGTGCAGAAACGTCTGTTGGCGTTCGAAGCGGTTCTCGACGCTGAACCGATGGATAGCGGTTCCGGCTTGGAACCTCAGCCGGTCAAGCGATAGAGAAAGCCCTGCGGCGCCTCAGGCGCCGCGGCCGGCTTTGCGGTCCTTGAGGATTTGGAGCGCCTCGCTGTAGGAAATGCATTCGACTTCGGGGTCGCCGCACACTTCGGTGAGCAGGCGTTCGGTGGCGCGCCAGTAGGCGCCGCCATTCATCTCGACGAAATGCAACCCGATCTGCAGCGGCCGGCGCCGTCCGTAATACTGGCCGTCAAAGGCGCGGCGGAAGGCGTTGTAGGCGCGCGCCTCAAAGACATCGGAATTCGAGGGGTTTTCGATGCCGCCCGAATGGCGCACGAACATATTGTAGTCCATGGCGATCACCCGGCGGTTATGCGGCCCTTCTGGAATCAGCGGCAGATCGAAAGCGCTGAGCCTGCTGCTGATCCGCGGCACGGACGGACCCTTTGATACGCCGCTGGCGTCATAGGTGTGACCCGTCTCCCGCAGCGCCGCGCTCAAATGGCCGCCGGTTGAAAGATAGGGCGCGCGAAAACCGGTAATGTCGTCGCGAACGAAAGCCTCCCAGCCCGCAGGCTCTTCCTCCGCGGCCCCGGAACGCCGCCAGGCCGTCTCAAGAGCCGTCGAAAATGCGTTCAGTTCCCTGACCCATTCGGCGGCGCTCCAGTCCTTGCCGTCGAAATGACCGCAGGCATGGCTGGCAATCTCGTGGCCTTCGTTGCGGGCATTCCAGATATGGTCAAGCCGCTGCCTGACCTCCTTCTTGGTGCGGGCGAAGCCGACATTCGAGCGCCCGGCTTTTTGGGCAGGCGCCTGATAGGTCCATCGCTGGTCGCGGGTCATCAAGAATGTGCACGACAGGAAATAGGTAAAGCGCGCGCCGGTGCGCTCGGCGATCGCTCGGCTTTTTTCCCACAAACCGTTGTCATGGGCTCCGTCAAACGATACGATGACCAGCTGTTTGTGTTTGATTTCTGCAGCAGTTGCGGGCTGTGTAAGTACGGCGGCGGATAGCGTGACAAGTGCGGCGCGGCAGATTTTCAACATTAAACTCTTCAACTTCAGCACAATGATTACTATCACGCGAATGTTTCAACTCATGACGACCGCGTGAGAACGATACACGTCCGGATTATATCCGGCAAATTTTGGGGTATTACTAATGCAGACACGCTCTAGGAGGCGCAGTGGACACATTTTTCGGCCATTGGGTCGATTTCAAGGCGACCGTCAGGAATTTCCGCATCACATTCTATGCAATACCCGTAATCTTCATCCTTGATGCGGCGCTCGGCCATCTCGATGCGCAGCAGATCCCGCTGCCTTTGCCGCTCCTGCGCTTCAGCCATGGCCTGCTGCTGCATGGAATCCATGCGCGACAGCCGGCCGACCGCCTGCTGATCCAATTCGACAGTTGATCGGGCTTCCTCGGAGAGCTTTGAAAGCTCCTCGAGTTCCGCCTTGCGTTTGGCCAGTCTCTTTCTTGCAATTTCGAGATCGATCGCCATCTTCTTATGCTAGAGCGTGCGGTGTTTGAATGGAAGCACTTGACCAAGCCACACTCTGAGTACCGCGCGGATGCGGCGCAAGTCCTGAACTTTGCCAGGGGTATCCGCAACCGCACTGCGAGGGGAAACAATGTTCATATTGATTGTGGGACTGATACTGTTCCTTGGCATTCATTCGGTGAGAATTGTCGCGCCCGGATTTCGCGATCGCATGATTGCCGAGCGAGGCGAAAACGCCTGGAAGGGAATTTATACCCTTGTATCCTTTGTCGGGTTCGGGCTGATCATCTGGGGTTTCTCGCTTGCCAGGTTTTTGGCGCCCATTCTCTATACACCGCCGATGTGGATGGCGCATGTCACGCTGTTGCTCATGCTGTTTTCCTTCATCCTGCTTGCCGTCTACGGAATGCCCGCCGGCAAGATCAAGGCGGCTGTGAAACACCCGATGCTGCTCGCTGTCAAACTCTGGGCGTTCGGTCATCTGCTGGCAAATGGCGACCTTGCCTCGGTGCTGTTGTTTGGCGGATTTCTGGTCTGGGCGGTCGCCGACCGGATCTCGGTAAAACGACGCGCTCCGGTGGGTGAGGAACCGCCAGCTGAAACCGGACCGGTGCGCAACGACATTGCCGCCATTGTCGCGGGAACGGTGGTCTATCTCCTGTTTGTCTGGAAACTGCACGAATGGCTGTTCGGGTTTCCGCCTGTGGTTCTGTAAGCTTGAATGACGCTAAATCGTCTATTTCTTACATTTAGCCTTACATGTGACGTAAAATCCGCTACAAGGCCCGCCTGAACAGTCAAAGAATTGCATGTGCGGGCAACAGCACCGTATTGAGTTGAGGGCCGGTTCAACCGGTATTCCATATGTCTGACGACAGCTTTATCCGTGAAGTCGACGAGGAGCTGCGCTCCGACCAGATGAAATCGATCTGGAAGCGCTTCGGCAAATACATTATCGGCATTGCCGTACTGATTGTGGTCGGGACGGGTGCATTTCGTGGGTACGAATATTGGACCAAGTCGGAGGCCTCGAGGTCCGGTGACGCTTTTTTGGCCGCGCTCAATCTGGCGCGCGAGGGTAAGCAGTATGAGGCGCTGACCGCCTTGCGCGAACTGGAAAAGGACGGTTACGGTTCCTATCCGGCCCTGGCGCGAATGCGTGCAGCCACCGTGTTGGCCGATGCGGGTGACAATGATGCGGCCATCTCGGATTTTTCCACCATCGGCAGCGACAGCTCCGTGCCCGCTGCGGTGCGTGACATAGCACGTATTCGCGCCGCATATCTTTTGGTCGACAGTGGCTCCTATGACGATGTTTCCGTGCAGGTGGAAAGCATCAGCGGCGCCGACAATCCAATGCGCCATTCGGCCCGCGAAGCACTTGGCCTGGCTGCCTGGAAGGCCGGAGAACTGACGCAGGCGCGCCAATGGTTCGAGCAGATCGTTGGCGACACCGGCGTTCCCGCTGGCATCACCCAGCGTGCGCAGATGATGCTCGACATCATCGCCGCAAGCGGAAATGCCGGGCAGCAGTCCTGACGGATTGATCTGCTTGAGGCGGGAACGGAATAACGATGAGCTTTACAGTTGCCATTGTCGGGCGTCCCAATGTTGGTAAATCGACATTGTTCAACCGGCTTGCCGGACGCAAGCTCGCGCTTGTCGACGACACACCGGGCGTCACCCGCGACCGGCGACCGGGCGATGCCCGTCTGGTGGATCTGAAATTCGGCATCATCGACACCGCGGGTCTGGAAGAATCCGGTCCCGATACGCTGGAAGGCAGAATGCGCGCCCAGACCGAGGCGGCCATCGACGAGGCGGATCTTTCGCTTTTTCTCATTGACGCAAAATTGGGCCTGACCCCGGCCGATGAAACCCTGGCGACAATCCTGCGCAAACGCGGAAAGCCCGTGGTTGTTGTCGCCAACAAGGCTGAAGCGCGCAGCGCGGAAGCAAATCTTTACGATGCGTTTCGGTTGGGACTGGGCGAACCGTGCCCGGTTTCTGCCGAACATGGCGAAGGCATGCTGGATCTGCGAGATGCCATTGTTGAGGCAATTGGCGAAGACCAGGCATTTCCGCAAGACGAAGACGTGGCGGTAACCAATGTCGATCTGCAGCAGTCCGCCGATGAGGAAGACGACGAAGAACCGGCCTATGACGAGACCAAGCCGCTACGCGTTGCCATCGTCGGCCGGCCGAATGCCGGCAAATCGACCCTTATCAACCGCTTTTTGGGCGAGGACCGTCTTCTGACAGGGCCCGAGGCCGGCATTACGCGCGACTCGATCTCGGTCGAGTGGGAGTGGAATGGACGACGCATCAAGATGTTCGACACAGCGGGGCTGAGGCGCAAGGCACGCGTTCAGGAAAAACTCGAAAAGCTCTCTGTCGCCGACGCGCTGCGTGCCATCCGTTTTGCGGAAGTCGTCGTTATTGTTCTTGATGCCGACGCGCCTTTTGAAAAACAGGATCTGCAGATTGCCGACCTGGTGATTCGCGAGGGCAGGGCACCGGTCATCGCGTTCAACAAGTGGGACAGGGTCGAGGACCGTCAGGAAGCGCTGGAAGATCTGCGCGAAAAGACCGAACGGCTTTTACCCCAAGTTCGTGGCATTCGTGCTGTTCCGATTTCCGGGCTGACCGGCTCGGGTCTCGATCGCATGATGCAAAGTGTTTTGGAGACCCACCGGGTGTGGAACAGACGGATCTCCACGGCCAGACTCAATCGCTGGCTGGAATCCATGCAGGTTCAGCACCCGCCCCCGGCGGTGTCCGGCCGTCGTATCCGCTTGAAATATATGACACAGATAAAGGCGCGGCCGCCGGGTTTCGTCATCTCATGCACCCGGCCTGAATCGCTTCCTACGTCCTATACACGCTATCTGATCAACGGACTGCGGGAGGATTTCGACCTGCCCGGCATTCCGATACGTGTGTCCTATCGCAAGGGTGATAATCCCTATGCACCGCGCAAAAAAAAGCGCTGATTGCCGGCCAGAGTTCTAAGCCGTCTGACTAATTACTACACGTGTGAAATAATAATTTATCCGCCGGTCGCAATTAATTGGCGCTCTGCCCGATTAACGCTCCATAAAGGTTAATACTCCATCATCAGAACAATTGTGTTCAGTTGGGTGCGTTGGAGTAGGGTAGTGCGTCAGAGATTAGCCTCGGTGGGCCAGCTCGCAAAGTATGGTCGTCACTGGTCTGCCCGGTGTGCATATTATGGTGGCCGCTGGTCTACCCGGTTTTACGAGAGTCGCTGGTCCGCACCGGTGACTTTGGCCGCAACGGCATTTTTCCTTTCGACTTCGTCAACAGCCTATTCCGACATTGCCGGACTGATGTCCGGTGCCAATAACAGTGAGTCGCGCTGGCAGTCCTATCTCGAGGACGCCCCTGCCGGCTCCATACATGCTGCCGAAATGGTCTTCACCGATTCGATAATCACTGGCACGACCGTCAGCGACACCAGCATGAAGACGCCGGACGGGCGCACGATCGCGTTTCGCACCAAGAAGGGTGCCAGAATTGTGATACCGGATGAGGAACGGGTGACGAGGGGCCAAAAACGTGGCCGGATCACAACCACCATTCCTGTTGCGCCTCCGAAGAATTTCTCTGCCGGCTCGATCCTTGAGCGGCAAAGCATGCTGAAAAACCCGACCGATGCGGAAAATGTGCAGATGGTGTTTGTCGATCCGGCGATTCGCGGTCAGGAAGTTCAGATTGCCACTGCGTTCCACCCCAAGCTGGATGAGGCCGAAGTCAACCGTGTGCCGGTCATGCTGGCAAGCCTGGTGACCAATGACAAGCCTGACGTGCTGGCAAACGCCTACGCGCCCGGACAGCCGGATTATGCGAAGAATTCACCATTTGCGTCTGTATTGAAAGACGACAATGAGGGCCGCTTCCTGCCTCCGATCCCGAAAAACGACCATGCCTGGGCAGGTCATGCGCTTCCGCCGCACGTCTTCAAGTCAAGTGAACAGCAATGCCTTGCGTCCGGTGTTTATTTCGAAGCACGGGGCGAGCCGGTAAAAGGGCAGGCCGCCGTCGCACAGGTTATTCTCAACCGCGTTCGCAACCCGGCATACCCGAACACCATTTGCGGTGTCGTCTACCAGAACAAGCGCTGGCGCAATCGCTGCCAGTTCTCCTTTGCCTGTGACGGCGTACGCGACCGGGTGCGCTCGAGGCCCCATTGGTCCGTCGCCAAAGACATCGCCATGGCAGTGACGGCCGGCAAGATCTGGCTGAAGGAAGTCGGTTCTTCCACCCATTATCACGCCACCTATGTGCGGCCCAAATGGGCGCGTACCATGAAACGCGTCGGCCGGATCGGCCTTCACATCTTCTACCGCACACGCGGTGGCGGCTGGAGCTGACGGCCCACTATTTCCTTTTTTTGAGCGCCTGACATAACTTCCTGCAGGCCAAGAATCCTGAGGCCGTTGCGCAGGGGAGATCGTTGCCGACTTGTAATATCTGTGGCGGTACAAGCTTCAGAGTTGGCCCATCCGGAAGGCTGGCTAAAAACGGGCAGAAACCAAGATGCATGACATGCGCCTCTCTTGAGCGCCACCGCATCATTCGGCAGGTCTATGACGCGCTGCCTGAAAGTCTTTTGGCCAATGCATCCGCATTGCAGCTTTCAAAGGATATTGGCGCGCCACAGGAGCGGTTCGGACGGTACGAGGTTTCGCTGTTCGGGGAAGATAGCAGTCTTGATCTGTGTGACATTGACCGCCCGGATGAAAGCTATGACTGGATTGTCGCCAACCATGTTCTGGAACATGTCGAAGATGACTATGCGGCAATGCGTGAGCTCTTCCGGATATTGAAACCCGCCGGCGTAGTGCAGATAACCGTGCCCATCACAGGACACTGCGTCGAGACATTCGAGCTCGGCCGCGCCGTACCCGAAAGCCATCACCACTGGCGTGGATATGGCAGTGATTTTCCGCTGCGGTTCCGGAACGAGCTGCAGGGCAGATTTGGAATGATGATCATGGCGACCGATGCCATGACCGAGCGCTGGGATATCGTTTACCTGTTGACGCCGTCCCGCGACAGGATGCTGGAACTCAGCGAAGCATTTTTTACCGCAAATTTGCCGGTGCTGCGATGCTGTTGACGTCCGAACCTCAATCGGTGAATCCGGCATCCTGTTCGATGCAAAATCTGCCCGCTGTTGCCAACCGATAGCGGGCAAAGTGCCGCATTGCAGCGTGATTCTTTGACACTTAAGTCGGAGGAATCGACAGCCATGCCGTAATCCTTTGATTTATAAGCATCTTTCCGGCGTTGTTTCGAGCCTAAAGTCGCCTTGACTTGGCATGGGCGTAAAACTATGTTGCGCGCGACTTCGGAACGGTCCCGTTCAAGTTCGTCAGGCATTGTGTGGAGCGCGACTTTCATGAGAAAAACAGCGCAAAACGGAGGGTCGAATGATCCCGCTCCTGACGATGTTGGACGCAAGGATCAGACCGATGGTCTGGAAGAGCGCCGCAGGCAGCTGGAAGCAGAGCTCGCTTCACGCCGACCGGCGGATAAACCGGACAAGGAATCTGAGTGGGCGGGAAAATCTTCCTACGCCAAGGCGTTTCAGCTTTCCACCGAGTTTGTCGCCGCGATTTTTGTCGGAACGCTTCTGGGCTATCTGATCGACCGTTTTGTGGGGACAACGCCTTGGGGGATGATCATCTTTCTTCTGCTGGGGTTTGTTGCCGGAGTACTGAATGTTATGCGTTCGGCCGGTGTGGTCGCGGAAAACCGCGTACCCGGCAAGAATGACAAGGGCAACCATAACGCCGAAGGCTGAAAAGGCCGGCGCAAAGAGAGAGGCATCCGGTGGCAAACGATCCGATCCACCAGTTCCAGATCAGCAAACTCATTCCCATTGAGGTTGGCGGTCTCGATTTCTCCTTCACCAATTCGTCGCTGTTCATGGTTGCGACGGTTGCGGCGGCATCAGGGTTTCTGTTCCTGACAACGTCCAATCGGGGAATGGTTCCAAGCCGCATGCAGTCGATTTCGGAAATGTGCTACGAGTTTGTGGCGTCCATGCTGCGCGACGGGGCCGGATCCGGCGGGATGCGTTTCTTCCCGATGGTATTTTCTCTGTTCATGTTCGTCCTCGTTGCCAACCTGCTTGGCATGTTCCCTTATTTCTTCACCGTCACCAGCCACATCATCGTGACATTTGTTCTTGCGATGCTGGTGATCGGGACGGTGGTTGTCTACGGCTTCATGAAGCACGGACTGGGATTTCTCAATTTGTTTGTGCCGAGCGGCGTGCCGGGCATGCTCTTGCCACTGGTTGTTCTCATTGAAGTCATTTCGTTTCTTTCCCGTCCGATCAGCCTGTCCGTGCGTCTTTTCGCCAACATGCTCGCCGGACACATAACGCTGAAAGTTTTTGCAGGGTTCGTCACCTCGTTGGGCGCCATGGGCGCACTTGGAATTGGCGGCGCCATCCTGCCCTTGATCATGACGGTCGCACTGACCGGTCTTGAGTTTCTGGTCGCTTTCTTGCAGGCCTATGTTTTTGCGGTGCTGACATGCATGTACCTCAACGACGCTCTGCATCCCGGTCACTAGGAGAAGAACCAGGCGGCGTTGCCGCCAATCGATTAGCCGCAATTATCCCATTCGAAGGAGTTCACTATGGAAGCGGAAGCAGCAAAATACATCGGCGCAGGCATTGCCTGCCTCGGCATGGGCGGTGCAGGCATCGGCCTCGGCACGATCTTCGGAAACTATCTTTCCGGCGCTCTGCGCAACCCGTCGGCAGCCGATGGCCAGTTCGGCCGTCTCATCTTCGGCTTTGCTGTGACGGAAGCTCTGGGCATCTTCTCGCTGCTCGTCGCACTGCTCCTCCTCTTCGCCGTCTGATTGATTTGGCGTTTCTGGCCACGCCGTTCAATGTGGCCACGGGGCGGCTCCGCTGATGCGGGAGATTGCGCCCCTCAAGTCGAACCGCAGTGCCTGGGCTTCAAGTCTGCTCCGGACATTGCGGAACCATTTTGGAGGCAACCATGCTAGTGACAGCGGCCTACGCAGCCACTGCTGAAACTGCTGAACATGCGGCGGAAGGATCATTTCCTCCGTTTGACGGCTCTACTTTTGCTTCGCAAATTCTGTGGCTGGTCATCACATTCGGCCTGTTTTACCTGTTCATGTCGCGGGTCGTTCTGCCACGCATTGGCAGCATCCTGGAAACGCGCAGGGACAGAATTGCTCAGGACCTGAATGAAGCCAACCGTCTCAAGGAAGAAGCCGACCAGGCTTTCGCCACCTATGAGCAGGAGCTGGCCGACGCCAAGGCAAGCGCGCACGAAATTGCACAGGCGGCCCGTGACGCTGCAAAGGCCGACGCTGATGCCGAACGCGCCAAGGTCGAGGCCGAGGTTGCCGGCAAGCTGGAAAAGGCCGAAGCCGAGATCGCGGCAGTCAAGACCAAGGCGCTTGCCGAGGTCGACAAGATTGCTGCCGATACGGCGGCGGCAATTGTAAAACAGCTGATTGGCGGAACGGTTACCAAGGCCAAGCTGACAGCGGCCGTCAAGGCTGCTGCCGAAGGGGGAAAATAATGGACGCTACGTTTTGGGCCTTCGTTTCCCTCATCATCTTCCTCGGTCTGATTGCCTATCTGAAGGTGCCGGGCATGATGACAAAGTCGCTGGACGAGCGCGCCGACAAGATCCGCAACGAGCTTGATGAGGCACGGCGTCTTCGCGAAGAGGCGCAGCAGCTTCTGGCCGAGTATCAGCGCAAGCGCAAGGATGCCGAAAAGGAAGCCAGCGAGCTTATCGCAGCGGCCGAACATGAAGCATCCGGTCTTGTGGCGGAAGCCCGTCAGAAGACGGAAGAATACGTCATACGCCGCACCGCCATGGCCGAGCAGAAGATTGCACTGGCCGAAACAGAAGCGGTCAATGAGGTTCGCCAGTCGGCGATCGATATCGCCGTTTCCGCCGCGGAAACGCTGATTACCGAAAAGGCGGATGAAAAGACGACCGGCGAGTTGTTTGTATCGTCGGTTGCGGAGCTGAAAGAACGTCTGAACTGATCTGCGATTCATTGCCGAGAGTTTCAAAGGCCGGGTTTTCCCCGGCCTTTGCTTTTTTCACACACTTGGTTTATCGCTGCTTGTGCATCGGAAGAATATTCGATGCGTCGTTCTCAGGGCGGGGTGAAATTCCCCACCGGCGGTGACGATGGTTCGGAGCAGTAATATGTCCGATGCATCGAAGCCCGCGAGCGCCCGGTCGAAAGACCGGGGTCAGCAGATTCGGTGTGATTCCGAAGCCGACGGTTATAGTCCGGATGGAAGAGAGCGGGTCAGGACATGACGTATTCCGGCAGCGGAATGCTGAATGTCATGCCTGTATGCCCTGATTCAACTGGGTCCATTATGGAGCAAGTGATGAATCAGAAAACAATCCTTACAAAATCCAATCTCGTTTCCGCAAATCCGGCGCTGGAAGCAGCATTCTATATGGTTGCAGCCGGTACCGCCTTCGCGCTGGTCAACATCGCCATGCAGGCCGTGACGATGCGCTACGGCGTGGCTTCGACCTCGGCGGCGTTCTGGCAATACTTCGTGGCCATGCTGTGCGGCGTACCGTGGATCGTGCGCACCGGGTTCGGTGTGCTGAAAACCGAAAATCCGGGCGCCCACATCGTACGCGTCATATTTGCCGCAATCGGCGTGCAGTTTTGGGTTGCCGGGCTCGCAACCGTGCCCATATGGCAGGCGATCGCGCTTATCATGACGTCGCCTTTCTTTGTTACGCTTGGCGCCGGTTTGCTGCTTGGCGAAAAGGTTGGGCCGTCGCGGTGGATGGCAACGCTCGCGGGATTCGCCGGCGGCATGATCATCCTCGCGCCCTGGTCGGACAGCTTCACAGCCGTAGCGCTGCTGCCGGTTGCCGCAGCCGTGTCCTGGGCAGCGACCTCCTTGATGACCAAAAGGCTGACCGAGGATGAATCGTCGAAAACAGTCACGCTGTATATGCTGTTGCTGCTGACGCCGATAAATGCCGGGCTGGCCGCTTCGTCGGGTGGTTTTGCCGTTTCGGCATCAATGGCCTTCGGACTGATTGCAGCCGCCGGACTTTTGACCATGGTTGCGCAGTTTTTGATCGTACGCGCATATGCAACGGCAGACGCTGCCTATGTGCAACCTTTCGATCACATCAAGCTGCCGCTCAATGTGCTGGCCGGTTGGATCGTCTTCGGTTTCGTGCCCGGCGGAAATATGTGGCTCGGATCGGCTTTGATCGTTTCGGCGTCGATTTACATCGCCCACCGGGAGTCGCGTCAGGCGGTGCTTGAACCGGCCTGATCAACTACTGCCCGGATCACGGCGCATCGGCCGGAAACTCATGCGATGCAGCGGGCAGGGTCCGTTCTCCGCAATCGCCTTGCGGTGCACGGCGGTGCCGTATCCGGCATGTTTGTCGAAACCAAAGGCGGGAAACTGTGTAGCTGACCGGTCCATCATCCGGTCGCGCACGACCTTTGCGATGATCGAGGCGGCTGCGATCGACAAGGACCGTGCGTCGCCTTTGATGACGGCTATTGCAGGGCAATGAATGTCCGCAGGCACGTCGCGTCCGTCGATCAAAGCGAAATCGGGTGCGCGCTGAAGGGCGGCGAGTGCCCGGCGCATGGCATCGAGGGTGGCCTTGCGGATGTCGGTGCGGTCGATATGGGCGGGTCCGGATGAGGCCACGGCCACCTCGGCAGTCGCTACGATACGCTCAAACAGCACCTGCCGCATGTTTACCGACAGTTTTTTGGAATCGTCCAACCCGGTAGGAATATTGTCGGGATCGAGTATGACGGCTGCTGCAACAACCGGGCCGGCCAAAGGTCCGCGCCCGGCTTCATCAGCACCGGCAACCAGGCGCAGCGGCGCACCGGCGTCCTGTTCGAAACTGTAATCGGGACCGCCCTCAGGCAGGTTGAAAAGACTGGCCTGGCCGTTGGCCTTTCTTGCGGCCCTGGTCTTTTTCTTGCGAGAATCAGGTGGGGTGCGAGACATTGCGGCAACCTCGCACGCCCACCCGATCCCCTGCAAGTCCCTCCTCAAGGAGCAAACGCCCGGTCGGCAGTGTCCGGACCGTCTGTTCCTGAAAGACCAAATTCCCGTGAGGCACAGGTGGTGGGAATTCGGCTGCGGCTTTGCGGAGGGAGACGCCGTCATGACCGGTCGGGGAAAGCGACCATGACGGAAAGCAAACTGTTTAAAGAAGGTTCAATTGCACCCCCATGCCGAGGGGAGGTGTGAACAGGTCCGTGCGCAATGTGCGCCAGTTTCTGTCGAGCCCGAGTTTCTTGGTGGCAATCTCGAAACGCCGCGCCAACTGCCAGGCATAGGGACCGCTGCCCTTCATGCGCTTGTTGAAATTGGCATCATAATCCTTGCCGCCGCGCATCGAACGCACAAGCGACATGACATGGCGGTAGCGGTCGGGATAATGGCGCAGGAGCCAATCCCTGAAAAGCGGGCTGACCTCGAGCGGCAGGCGCAGAAGAATGTAACTGGCGGTGCAGGCGCCAGCTGCCTTGGCCGAATCGAGAATGCGTTCCATCTCGTGATCGTTGAGGCCCGGGATGACCGGCGAGGCCATGACCGCAACGGGGATACCGGCATCGGAAAGGCTGCGGATTGCTTCAAGCCGCCGCACCGGCGTCGATGCCCTTGGCTCCATCGTGCGGGCAAGTTTGCGGTCAAGCGTGGTGACGGATACGGCAACCTTGACGAGACCCTTTTCAGCCATCTGCGACAGGATATCCGTGTCGCGCAGCACCGTTGCAGATTTTGTCACAATACCGACCGGGTGGTCGCTGGCATTGAGCACCTCGAGAAGCTGGCGCATGATCCGCCATTTCTTTTCGATCGGCTGATAGGGATCCGTATTGGTGCCTATGGCGATCACCCGCGGCCTATAGCCGGGTTTAGCCAGTTCCCGTTCGAGCAGCTTGGGCGCATCGGGCTTGGCAAACAGGCGCGACTCGAAATCAAGCCCCGGTGAAAGTCCCATGAACGCGTGAGTCGGGCGTGCAAAACAGTAGATGCAACCAAGCTCGCAACCGCGGTATGGATTGATTGAACGGTCGAAGGATAGATCCGGCGATTCATTGCGGGTGATGATCGCGCGCGGTTTTTCGACCTGAACTTCCGTCTTGAACACCGGAAGATCCTCCAGCGTTTCCCAGCCATCGTCGAATACCTGCCGCGACCGGTTTTCGAAACGCCCGCTAGGATTGATGCCCGCGCCGCGGCCGCGTCTCCGGTCGATATCAATGCGCATGCCGGACCTTGCTGCAAGTGCGTCGGCCACATCAGACTTGTTTGCGTGGTCGAGGGCGTTTTGCCTGAAATGATCCAGCTCGTTCATTGAAGCACCCTTCTTATTGATTCTCTGTTTGTGAATTTATTCCTAACAAACAGACGAGAACAAATCAAGAACAAATATGGATATCGTGGATTGAAATGCAAGATGTGCTTTGTTTCGGATGTGACGCCAATGCTCACAACGCTCGAAAATCACTGGTCGCGTTGACGGCGAAACAACGCAATGCAAGCATCGCTGCCACTCAAGTATCTGATTGTTTGGCGAAGGAGCACACTATGGGCGGCGATGTTGAAGACAAGATCATTGTCGAAAAGGACGCATCAGTAACAGTGGTGACGATAAACCGGCCCGGCGCGCGCAATGCGGTTGATCCCGAGACCGGCGCTCTCTTACGCGCAGCCTTTGAAGAATTCGATGCCGATCCCGGACAGTCAGCAGCAGTGCTGTGCGGCGCGGGCGGCACGTTCTGCGCGGGCTTTGATCTGAAAGCCGTGTCAGCCGGTGCCTTCAGATACAATCCGACCGGCGAGGGGCCGATGGGGCCGACACGTATGTTGTTGTCGAAGCCCGTAATAGCTGCTGTCGAAGGATATTCCGTCGCCGGCGGGCTGGAGCTCGCCCTCTGGTGCGATATGCGTGTTGCAGCATCTTCTGCCATCTTCGGAGTGTTCTGCCGCCGCTGGGGCGTACCGCTGATCGACGGCGGCACTGTCCGTCTGCCGAGGCTTATCGGCCACAGCCGTGCCATGGACATGATCCTGACCGGCCGTCCGGTGGACGCGGAGGAAGCCTTGAGCTTTGGCCTCGCAAACCGCGTTGTGCCTGAGGGCAGGGCGCTGGAAGAGGCAATCGCGCTGGCAAAGGATATGGCGCGCTATCCGCAAACCTGCCTGCGGACCGATCGCATGACGGCGCACCGGCAATGGGGCATGGATCATGAGGATGCGTTGCACCTTGAAGGCGTTGAAGGCGAAAAGCCGTTGCTTGAGG
Source organism: Hyphomicrobiales bacterium (assembly GCA_024244645.1). GTDB lineage: Bacteria > Pseudomonadota > Alphaproteobacteria > Rhizobiales > Rhizobiaceae > Hoeflea_A. The sequence continues at coordinate 597 of JAAEOH010000072.1, read as the reverse complement.
AAGCCGAGAAGGGCGCATCCCGATTTGCTTCGGGCCGCGGGCGCTCAGGCAGTTTCGAGGAGATTTGAAAGAGTGTGCCCGGGAAACCGGCAGGTTGATTGATCTGCTCAAACCGCGAAAAGACATAGTTCAATGAACGTCTTCCGACATTGCTGGCCATATATCATATTAGAATGCGACAATATATCACGGCCGATATTCCCATTGCGATGACCCGCGTGTCGTACCATTGCCATAGAGCACTTCCGGAGTATTGATGGCTGTCGATATCTGGAATTGAATTGGGTTAGCAGCGTCGCCAACCGAACCATTCGGTTTGCAGCTGGACAATGCGTGATAGCCGTTAACAACCCACACGCCGCTGAACGGATTGGCATAGGAACTTCGGTGGCGAACCAACACGGGGGTGTATCTGTTGCATCAGGATATTACAGAACAGTTTGCCGACATTGCGGTTAGCCTGAATTATTCATCGGGCTGATCAGTTTGGTTGGCGGGCATGGATTAAGCTGTTGAATTATCGTATTATTTTGGTGTTGAAACAAGATCATCCACCAACAGCAGAAAATCCCGCCCGCCATGACCGAAGATACCCTG
>JAAEOH010000071.1 GCA_024244645.1 Hyphomicrobiales bacterium | reverse complement strand
TCCGTCAATCTCGTCATAGGCCTTGTAGTCACCAAAGTACTTGGTGATCGCGGCCGTCAAAGACGTCTTGCCGTGGTCAACGTGACCAATCGTGCCGATGTTCACGTGCGGCTTGTTACGTTCAAATTTGCCTTTCGCCATGATATTCCGGTCCTGTCATACTCAAAGATTGCATTTAGGCGATTAAGACCGGGCGCTTCTTGCGAAACAAACCCGGATGATCGATGGCCAAATAGGACTTTCGGCGCTTCGAAGCAAGTCCAAATCGCAAGTGAAGCCGTTGATTGTACGCGCCAAAGCGCCTCCGGAGGGTCTGCTTGGCGGATTTTGAGGCAAGACTACAGCAAAGTGGCTGGAGCGGGTAGCGGGAATCGAACCCGCATATTCAGCTTGGAAGGCTGCTGCTCTACCATTGAGCTATACCCGCAAGCAATCAGTGGGAGTTGGTGGAGGGGGCTGGATTCGAACCAGCGTAGGCATAGCCAACGGATTTACAGTCCGCCCCTTTTAACCGCTCAGGCACCCCTCCAATTCCACTGACGGGGTCAAGTGACAAAGCATTTGACCAATCCACCGAAGCAATTAGCGGTGAATCTGCGCCGGGGTTATGAAGGCAGCGCCTGTTTCTGTCAACACGCATCGAAGGAAATTTTCCTGTTTGTGCGCATGTGCGATTTACGACCGCGGAATTCACTGAGAAATGCATTGCCAAAACGCTCCGTGCATCTATAAGAGCCCGCCATGACCGACGACAAATCAGACGATCGCAGGGAACGGGACAGCCTCTATGCCAAGCGCCGCAGAGCCTATCGCGATGCCAAGGCGACACAGGTAATCGGAGCATCCGGCAAGCAGGGAGCCAAGGGACGGCCGCAAATGCCCGACCAGGTCCTGCTTTACGGCTTGCATACCGTCAGAGCTGCGCTGGACAACCCTGACCGGGCAATCCTGCGCATGCTTGCAACGCGCAACGCGCTTTCACGGCTGGATATTACCGATCAGCAATCCCTGCCGTTTCCCGTCGAACTGGTTGCACCGAAGGCGATCGACAAATTGCTGTCCACCGATGCCATTCACCAGGGTGTGCTCATCGAAGCAAAGCCGCTCAGTCCGCTGCCGATCTCGCAACTTGCCGACAGCCCGCTGCTGCTGGTGCTTGACCAGATCACCGATCCGCACAATGTCGGTGCCATCATGCGTTCAGCCGTGGCGCTCGGCGCCGGTGCGATCATTACGACCATGCGCCACAGTCCGCAGGAATCAGGTGTGCTGGCAAAGTCCGCCTCGGGCGCCCTGGAGCTCATTTCACATATTCAGGTGGTCAATCTGGCTGAGGCGATCGAGGAACTGAACGAGCTGGGCTTTGTGACAATCGGACTCGATTCGGAGGGTTCGGAACAACTCGAAGATACATTCTCGGGCCGCCGCATCGCCCTGGTGCTCGGTGCCGAGGGCAAAGGCCTGCGCCAGAAGACACGGCAAACGGTCAAGGCACTTGCGCGTCTCGAATTGCCGGGCGCCATCAAATCGCTCAATGTGTCCAACGCGGCGGCCATCTCGCTTTATACCGCACGCAAATTTCTCGATACATAATTTTTGCGGTTATTGGGCCGTCCAGCCGCCATCGATCGGGATTGCCGTTCCGGTCATATTATGGGCGTGCCGATGGCACAGCCAAACCGCCAAGACGCCGATCTCGGATGGGTCGGACATGCGCAATGAAGGCTGTTTTTCGCGGAGAAGGTCCGCGACACCCGCATCGCGTCCGCCGCCGAGTTGCTGCGTGCGTGCCTGCACCTGCGGCTCGATCAGATCGGTTTGTGTCCAACCAGGACAAATGCAATTAACGGTCACGCCGCCTGAGCCGCGATCCCCGGCATCTGCATATTCCATCGCTGCTGTTTTCGACAGCCCGACAAGGCCGTGTTTGGATGCAACATAAGGTGCCTTGTCGCGCGACGCGACCAGACCATGGACCGAGGCGATGTTGACGACGCGGCCATATCCCCTTGCCCGCATCGCAGGCAATGCCAGCCGCATGGTGTGAAATGCGGCGGTTAGATTGACGGCCAGGATGGCGTTCCAGGTTTCCGGACCTGCATCTGCCAACGGGGCCGTTTTCTGAATTCCAGCATTGTTGATGAGGATGTCCACTGCACCCCAATTGCTCACCTCGCCCATCATCGCTTCAATGGCGACCGGGTCCAGAAAGTCGGCATCGAAATGTCGCGCCTCAGCGGCTCCGGCATCCTGAACGGCGGCAACTGCCAGGTTGACAGTGTCCGCATCGCCCAATCCATGAACCGCAACCCGGCAGCCGGCTTCACCCAGCGCCTTGGCAATTGCAAGGCCTATGCCCTGGGTAGAGCCCGTTACCAGAGCCGTTTTTCCTTTCAGAAACCGATCAACCATTTTTCTTGTTCTCCTTTGTCTGCAGCATCTGTCGCAATTCGGTTTTCAGCACCTTGCCATAGTTGTTTTTGGGCAACTGCGGAATGAACAGGTATTCCTTCGGGCGCTTGAAGCGAGCGATATGATCAAGGCAATGGGCGTCGAGTATTTGCGCATCGACGCTTTGGCCATCGACCACGGCAACGAACGCAACAGCCACTTCGCCCCACCCGGGATCGTCCTTGCCGACCACGCTGACTTCACGCACACATGGATGGTGCAGCAGTACTTCCTCGATTTCACGCGGATAGATGTTGCTGCCTCCGGAAATAATGACATCCTTTGACCGGTCCTTGAGCGTCAGGTAGCCGTCTTCATCCATGCTTCCCATGTCGCCGGTCCACAGCCAGCCGTTGCGCAAGGCATCGGCCGTTGCCTCCGGATTGTTCCAATAGCCGGCCATCACCGGAGCGCCGCGAACAAGAATCTCGCCGGTGGTTCCTACAGGAAGCGGCATGCCGTTCTCGTCTGCGATCGAGACGTCGACGCAGGACTGCGCCGTTCCGACCGAAGTAAGACGCTGCTTCCATCGCGGGTGTTTGCGGTCGGCGACAATGTCGCGCGGCAGCGCCGTGATCGTCATTGGCGATTCACCCTGGCCGTAAATCTGGCAAAAACGCGGACCAAGCACTTCCACCGCCTCGACAATATCTTCCAAATACATCGGTCCGCCGCCATACACGATTGTCTTGATGCCAGCGCCGCTTTCGCCTTGTACACGGGCCACGTCTGTCAATCTGCGTACCATTGTCGGTGCAGCGAAGATATGCACGTTTTGCAATTTGGCTGCGAGATCGAATATCTCGACAGGCTCGAAACCGCCGGATGGCGGCAGGACATGTCGCGCGCCGATCAGTACATGCTGGAAATTGTAGATACCGGCACCGTGCGATATCGGTGCTGCATATAAAATGGCGTCATCTGCAGACACGACATCCACATCGACGAAATAGGTCAATGCCATCGCCTGCAGATTGCCGTGCGAAAGCATGACACCTTTGGGTTTGCCGGTCGTTCCGGATGTGTAAAAAAGCCAAGCCATGTCGGCATCGTTTCGCAGCACCGGCGCATCAAGCTGAGGGCCTGATCGCAACGCATCGAATGCCTCGTTGTTGATCGTTGTAATATGGCAGTCCGGAGCCGAAAGACGAGGCGCCAGCTCAGCCACTTTTTCAACATCGCAAAAGAGGATTTTTGCACCCGCATCCTCGATTATCCAGGCTGTCTCGGCGGCGTGCAGTTTGGCGTTGACGGGAACCGCCACAGCCCCGGCATACCAGATGCCGTAGAGCGCCTCGAGGTAGCGGACCGAATTTTGAGCGAAGATGGCTATGCGGTCACCCGGACGGATGCTCATGGAAATCGAGAGCGAGCCGGCGATGGCGGCTGCACGCCGGGCAAATTCCCGGTAATCGGCAACAACTTCCGTTCCCGACAGCAATGCCGGGCTGTCGGGACGTTTCAGCGCTGTTCGTTCCAGCCAGTTTACAAGGTTCATGGCAATTTCCCGGTGACCGCACATGTCATAGCGGCGGCCCCTGCCCACCGCCAATCCGTATTTCTACGACAATCCTGATGATTTAACGGAAAACTTCTATCGGGTGGTGTGAACGCCGCCATAGGCTTGCCAACCAGCGGCGGCCAGATGGCCGCAATCCACCGGCAGGACCGCCCCGGTTGTCGCTGATGACAGATCCGAGGCCAGAAATACGACACTTGCCGCAACTTCGTCCGCCGAAGCCAAACGGCCCATTGCGTTTGCGGATTCCAGTTGGCCGCGGTTGATGCTGCCGCGTTTGATGCCGCGTTCGAGTGCAGGTGTGTCGGTAAAGCCGGGCGCAACGGAGTTGACGCGCACGTTCGATCGCCCCCATTCGCCGGCAAGGCCGGCTGTCAGCTGAATGATGGCGGCTTTGGCCGGACCATAGGCATGCAGCGGTCCGGACGACATGCCGGCAACGGAAGATATCGTTACGATGGAGCCGCTTTTCCTGGCGGCCATTTTTGAACCAAAGGCGCGGCAGCAGACATAGGTTCCACGCACATGGACAGCCTGAACCTCATCCCAAATCAACCAGTTGAGATTCTCCGGCGGCTTTGGCGGCTGCAGCACGCCCGCCGCTGTCACCAATATGTCGGCACCACCCCGCCCCGCGCCAATCTCCGCGGCGACTTTTTCGACCGTGTCCTCGTCCTTGATATTGACGGCAATGAATTTTGCGCCGATTTCAGCGGCGGCAGATCTGCCCTGCGAATTGGTGTCTAGAATCGTGACCTGACTGCCGCAGCCAATCAACGCCTTCGCACAGGCCAGTCCGATACCGCTTGCGCCACCGGTGACAACCGATACCTTTCCCGTCAATTCGATCTGCATGTTTCCCCCATCCGGACTGTTTTGCGCCAGAGCGCTATCAATACTGTACCGCGGCGTCAATAGAAGCGGTCGATTGTGCAGCAATTCCGGCCTCCGACGTTCAACATAACCCAAAGAGTGAACTTCGCATTTATTTTACTTTACACGCCCGACGATTATGCTAATTGCAGCAGCATGCCCTTGTAGCTCAGTTGGTAGAGCACCTGATTTGTAATCAGGGGGTCGGGAGTTCGAGTCTCTCCGGGGGCACCAATAAAATCAATAGATTAGCTATATTTAATTTGCCAAATGTGCATTCCAGTAAGCACATAGTAAGCAGGCAGGCAGATTTTCGTTCCGGTCGCGCCTAAGCATTTCTGTGGCAAAATCTCAGGATCAGACCAGCAAAGATTGCGGCAATCTGGGTATCATAGAAATCGTACTCAGCCTCTAGCTTGAGGTAGGTGCGCCAATGCATGCCCTTAGGTTTTGGCGGGAACGGATCATCAAAACAACCATTGTCCCCCAAATTTCTTCTTATCTTGCGAGCTTTGGCTGTTAGCCGTTCGGACTCATTCTGATTTTGACTGGCATATGCGAGGTTCTGACACTTGCGACAACGAAAATAATATCCGCCGTAGAGCACCAGACAACGCCGGTAGCATTGTGGACAACGAAAGTATCGTCTTGTACCGCCAAACGGCTGTTCAGCCCGCTCCATCTCTATGTGTTCATTCACAGGACGGCACTGACAAGTTAACACGGATGGAGCGCGGTAAACCCATTCACGACAAGCATCTATACAGCCCTGACGACATCACACCATTCCGCCGCGGCGTTATCGCGAAACTGACGAAGTGTATTGCGTGAGATTAGATGGCGTTGGATGTTAAAGTGATTTTGGACAGAAGAATGAACTGAGAGAAAACGCTGGGCTGAACCTGCTGACTTGAACCGCTGCATCTTGCGTTCTCGTCTTCGAACGGGTTGATGTGAATTCTCAGCGCGATTGTTCTTTCTGCCGCCAAAATCGTGGTGCCTGGATAATCCTAGCTCCTTCAATGCGGCGCCGTACGAAGGAAGTCTATCGGTTACAATGGCGGAAGGCAGAAACCCCTGTTTCTTCAGCAATTTGCGCATCAGTTTCAGTGCAGCTTTCTTGTTCCGACGTGATTGAACCAGAACTTCAAGAACCTCGCCTTCATCGTCAACGGCACGCCACAAATACATTCGCTTGCCGTTGATTTTGATGAACACCTCATCAAAATGCCACCGGGAGGTTGAACGTGGTCGTATGCGATCAATCCGTCGGGCATATTGTCCCCCGAATTTCAGAACCCAATACCGGATGCTTTCATAGGAAATGTCCAATCCACGTTCTGCGAGAAGGTCTTCCACATCGCGAAAGCTCAATGTGAAACGAAAATACAGCCAGACTGCGTGTTGAATAATCTCTGCTGGAAATCGATGTCGTTTATAAGAAATATTCGTCATCCGACAAAACTAACGCTACTGGCAAATCCGATCCAGCGAGTTAACTTGTCAATGCCCCTGCGGAAATGAAAGAGGGGACCTTCCCCTCGGGAGGCCCTGATGTTCGGCCCAAAAAAAAATTTCCGAGCCTCTGTTTTGGAGATTTAACGGCGGTTTAGTTACAATTAGACCAGGAAGCGACGAGAAGACAGGAGCGGGAAGGAAGACCCATTGTATACCATATGTAAGATGCTATCATGCCATTCCATTGAATTTAATGCACATTATGGCCGATGCGGACCCAATCCGTTTGAAGGCTTTCGTAGCCTGCCTGGTAGGCTACTCGCAACATCGTTTCTTCGAGCTGCGGCGCCTTTGATTCCTGAACCAAAAAGCTATCGTGGATAGGCAAAACGACAATTCCGGCCATTTGCATTGCCAGCATTACGGTTTCTGCTAGATCGCTATCCAGCCGCATCAGCTCCGCGCCCTTGTCACTATGAAAGGCGTTGCGGATTTTTGCATGCTTGAATTTGATGGCGGCCATCAACTTAGTCGCAACAGCGTAGGCCCGTCTCGAACCGGGCGGGGCAATCGAAGCTATATGATCATGGCGGGCAATCGCCGCCCTCGCCTCGCGTTCTCCCTTCGCATTGACCAGAATGAGGAAAGCGATTTTGACCAGTGGGCGATGCCAATCACCAATCGCGTAGCAATCATCCGGCAGCGGCGCGCCTGCTTGTGCGTAAATGAGCGCAGGATGAAGAGTCTTGTAATCAATTTCGACCACGGGTTCGCCGTTGATCGTGATCTGATTTCGGAGGTCTTTGCTCATTGATTGCCAACTACCTCCGAGTGCATAAAACCTGCCGCCTCTGGTGAAACTTCCGTTGAAAATCCGGACCATCGCATCCGGATTAATACCGGTAAACAAGGTTGCGCGTGTCGCCTCGTTGATCTGCGCCAGGCGCAGTCTCATGCGACGGGTCATCGCGCTCTCCCGATAATCGCATGGTCGTTTGTTCTTGTCCCGCAGGATAATGGTCTCGCGGGGCTGGCAAGGTTCCAAACTGGTACCCACTATACCTAGAACCCGACTTACCGTTTCCTGCGTGGCCGTGAGTGAGCTTTGCCAACCAAAGTTTCCGGGCGGAGCCTTGTCGTGAAATGCCAATCCATGACCGGCAATATAATCCGCTGCTTGCGTCACCTTGGCGTAGGTGAAGACCTTAGACCTATATCGGGCTGTTGTGACGTAGGTGTTCCTGTTTCGGGAATAGGAAACAGGCCCACGGGCCGTGGCGAGCGAAAGGAGCGTTGATGCCACTGTCTCACTACCTCCAAACGCTTCCCTCATTGCGGGCCAATGAGGAATGTAATCCCAATTGAGGAAAAGAGGTGTTTGGCGCTCAGGCAGGGCAATGCTCCGCCGAGGCTAACGTTGAGTACCAATGTGATAGCCCCCCCCTGTCTGGAGCGAGTTCCGGAATGTTATCTCATGTCAACGGCGGTGTAAAAACCTGCCACTGGGGCGGAGCAAAAGCAGGCCAGTTTGGGGTTCGCGCCTTGGAGCGTGTGGCCCTCAAATAGCAAGCACGTTCCATGGCGCATTGGCCGTCAGGCCAATCCTGTTTTG